>CAZCMX010000082.1:0-8033 GCA_964499985.1 uncultured Mageeibacillus sp. | reverse complement strand
GGCCCTGCATGATTCCTGTGCTCATTTGGGTTCCTCCCTGGGTAATCTCTTCAAAATCCATATCGACAAAGCAAGCGGTTCAGAGGCTGAGGCCACCGGATACTTCGATGACCTGGCCGGTGATATAGGCTGCAGCATCAGAGGCTAAAAAGGCCACCACGCTGGCAATTTCCTCTGCCTTGCCAAAGCGGCCGAGGACGATCCGTTCGCGGGCACCATCCTTGATCGCATCCGACAAGGCAGCGGTCATGTCCGTTTCGATAAAGCCGGGGGCCACCGCATTGACGGTGATGCCGCGGCTGCCGACTTCCTTGGCCAAGGTCTGGGTCAAACCGATCACGCCGGCCTTGGCAGCTGAATAATTGGCCTGTCCGGCATTGCCATAGAGCCCGGCCACCGAGGTCAGGTTGATGATCCGGCCGCCCCTGGCCTTGAGCAGATCCGGCAGAATGGCCCGGCACATCAGGAAGGGGCCGGTCAGGTTGGTGGTGATGATCTGCTCCCATTGCTCGAGCGACATGCGCATCGCCAGGCCATCCTTCGTCTGGCCGGCATTGTTGACCAGGACGGTAACCGGGCCAAGTGCCGCCTTGGCGTCAGCCAGCAATCGTTTGCAGTCCGCCTCGAGGCTGACATCGGCCTGGATCGCTACGGCTTGGACACCCAGGGCTTCACATTCAGCCACAACTGCCTGAGCCTTGTCGGCCGAGCCCAGATAAGAGATGGCGACATCTTGTCCCTGCCGGGCAAATTCGCGGGCAATCGCGGCCCCAATGCCGCGGGAACCACCAGTAATCAAGACACACATGAGTTTTTTGCTCCTCCAGATACCAGGCAGCCACCCGTTTCATCCCAGCTGGCCTGCCCGGCTGTCATTGGTCGATTTCCATCATTTGCTTAATAGACAAAGATCGCGGCACCATAGGTCAGGCCGCCGCCAAAGCCGCTGATCGCGACCTTGTCGCCGCGCTTGAGCTTGCCATTGCGGATCATCTCGTCGAGGCAGATCGGGATGCTGGCCGATGATGTATTGCCAAAATCCTGCATGCGCTGGATCATGATCGCCGGATCGACTTTCATCCGTCTCGTCGCCGCTTCGACGATGCGCGAATTGGCCTGGTGCGGTACGATGAAATGCAGTTCGTCCAGGGAAATGCTGGCTTTTTCTGCGGCCTGCATGATCGAGTCGGTCATCGAACGAACGGCGAATTTGTAGACATCCTGGCCAGCCATGCCAATGAACCGGCCGGCCGTATGATGGAAGCGGTCGGGCCAGACCTTGTCCTCCGGCACAAACGGATGCTTGAGCTCGAGGGCTTTGCTGACCAAAAACCGGCCGCCGTCGCCTTCTGCGCCGAGGACTGTCGACAGCAGGCAGCTGGCATCACCCGGCTGGGCATGGCTGACAATGGCCGCACTGGCACCATCGCCAAACAGGACACAGGTTGAGCGGTCGGAATAATCGACGATCTTGCTGATATTCTCGGCCGCGACGATCAGGATATGGTTGATGCCTGGGGTCGACAGATACCGCCCGGCCAGGTCCAGGGCATAGACAAAGCCGGTGCAGGCGGCATTCATGTCGAAGCAGAAGGCTTTTTTGGCGCCGATCTCATCTTGGATGATACAGGACGTCGATGGTGTATAATAATCGGGTGTGATGGTGGTGACGACAATCATGTCGATATCCAGCGGATCGAGGCCGGAGGCCTCCAGCGCTTTCTTGGCGGCCTGGGCGCCCATATACCAGGTCGGTTCGCCCGAGGACAGGCGACGTTCGGAGATCCCCGTTCGAGTGGTGATCCATTCATCGTTGGTATCGACGATCTCGGCCATCATCTGGTTGGTGACGACGGTCTCGGGGATGAAGCTCCCCGTGCCGATGATTTTCAAATCAAACATCTCTTGCCTCCACAACTTGATTTCCAGGAGCGAATCCGTTATCTTATGTTCATCTTCTTTTGTCATTCAAATATTTTGATAACCAAAATATAGTGCTATTTTAGGCACGCACCCCTACTCTGTCAAGTTTACCATAAGGAGAGTACCCGATGATTGCTTGTATTTTTGCCGGTCAAGGCTCGCAATATGTTGGCATGGGCACCAGGCTTGCCGAAGCCAGCGCCGCCGCCCGCAAGATTTATGATGATGCCGCCAAGGTGGCCGGGATCGATTTGCTGACGCTCGATGAGAGCCAGCTGGCCCAGACCCGCTATGCCCAGCTCGCCATCGTCACCTTGAGTCTGGCAGCCTTTGCGGCATTCCGGGAAGCCGGCCAGACCAGCCAGGAGCTGGCTTTTGCTGGCTTCTCGCTCGGCGAATACAGTGCCTTGAGCGCTGCCGGTATCCTCGACATCACCGCCGTACTCCGGCTCGTCGAAGAACGCTCCCGCCTGATGCAGCTGGCGGCCGAAGCCAATCCCGGGGCCATGTATGCCATCCTCGGCCTCGACGATGCCCGGGTGGAAGCCGTCCTGGCCCAGCCGGAATTTGCCGGCCAGGTCTATCCGGTCAACTACAATTGTCCCGGCCAGCTGGTCATAGCCGGTGCCGCGGCAGAAACGGCCGCAGCCGCCGACGCGCTGAAGGCCGCCGGGGCCAAGCGGGCCCTCAAGCTCAATGTCAGCGGGGCCTTCCACACCCGCTTCATGTCGGATGCCGCCCCGGGCCTGGCCGCCTTTGCCAGCGCACTGCCGTTCGCCCAGCCGACCGGAGCCCTGTACGCCAACCGCACCGGCGATGCCGTACCGGCCGGTATCGACTGGCCTGCCTATCTGGCGGACCACCTGTGCCATGCGGTTCTCTGGACACGCGAGATCGAGTCCCTGGCTGCAGCCGGAGCCACCACATTCATTGAATTCGGCCCGGGCAAGGTCTTGTCCGGCCTGGTCAAAAAGATCCTGCCCGGGGCCCGGATCGCCAATGTGGAGGATCCGGATTCGCTGGCCGCGGCCTGGGCTCTGCTGCAAAGCTGACGGGGCCTGGCCGGGCCAGAATCAGCCCGCCAATCCAATTCACCGCGCTGGCACCAGAGACCATGGTCCTGGACCAGCCGTCAAAACCGGGCGAATCCGCCCGGTTTTTGCTATAATGGTGATTATTTGCGGAGGTCACTTGCATGCACGATCCACGTTTTGACACCTTGGCCAGCCTGATGCTCAATCACTCCCTCAAAGTCAATCCCGGTGATGCATTCAATATTACAGCCGATCTCAATGCGCTGCCCCTCGTCAAGGCGCTTTTGAAAAAAACCAGTGAAAAACAGGCCTTTGCCCATGTCGACTTCACCCACCAGGAAATCAGCCGCCTGCAGCTGGGCCTGATCCGGCCCAATGACGACGGGGCTTCGGAGAATTTCCTCAAGCGCAAGGCCGCCTGGAATATCGATAAATTCGATACCCTGATGGGCGAAATCGTCATCCGCTCCTACAACAATGACCAGGAGCTGTCCGCAGTCGATCCGGATGTCCGGCGTCTCGACGCCCGCTGTGCCAAGCCCTTCCGCGACCTGGTGATCAACCACCGCCGCTGGGTCTTGTTTGAATACCCGACGCCCGCCCAGGCCCAGCGCGCCGGCCTCGCCTTTGATGAGTATGTCGATTTCGTCCTGGCGGTCTCCTGTGTCGACTATGCAAAAATGCAACGCGATGTCCAGCCATTGACCCGGCGCCTCCAAGAGGCCGACCGGGTCCAGATCAAAGGGCCGGGGACGGATCTGCGGTTCTCCGTCAAGGATATTCCCGCCATCCCCTGCTGTGGCGAATACAATATCCCGGACGGCGAATGCTTCACCGCACCGGTGCGCGAGTCCGTCGAAGGCTCCATCACATTCAATGCCCCTTCCATCTACTGGGGCACCACCTTTACCAATATCCATTTCGAATTCGAAAAGGGCCGCATCGTCCGGGCCACAGCTGGGGAACAGACGGAAAAGCTCAACCAGATCCTCGACTCGGACCCCGGAGCCCGTTATATTGGTGAATTCTCGCTCGCCTTCAATCCTTTGATCCGCAATCCCTTCTGCAATACCTTGTTTGACGAGAAAATCGCCGGTTCCTTCCACTTCACACCGGGCTCCTGTTATGACGAAGCCCCGAATGGCAACGAATCCACGGTCCACTGGGATCTGGTCAATATCCAGCGGCCAGAATACGGTGGCGGCGAAATCTGGTTCGATGGCGAGCTGATCCGCAAGGACGGTCTGTTCATCCCGTCTGATCTGCTGCCCTTGAACCCCTGAGCCCGACATTCAACCAAACCGCCGGAGGAAACCATGATTGCGCTTGCAGTTCTGCCAACGATTCGCCTGGGACTGATGGATCTGCCCATCTTGCATGCCTTGATCACCCTCTTTGTCCCGCTGGTGATGATCGCCGCCTTTCTGGCGTATACCGTGATCAACCACCAGACCCGGCGCCAGCTGCACCGGTTGTTTGCGAATCTTGCCGAGCGGATCACAGCCATCCCCGCTTATGGGCTCGACCAGGTCCCCGTCGTCGCAGCTCTGTTTGCCCAGACGGACTATCCCGCCCTGGTCCAGGCCTTTGAGCGATTGCAGCAGGATCAGGATGTCTTGTACCAGCAACGCTGGCTGCCCGATCCAGCCCGAGAGCTGACCTTGGCCAGGCTGACCAGCAGTACCCGTCGTTCAGCCCTGGATATCCGGCCGGCAGTCACCTTGCTCAGCATTGGCCTGACCGCCGCCCTGATCGCCCTGATCCTGCGGTTCCAGCTGCCGATTGCCGATCTGGCGCTCGCCTCCGTCCTGCCCTGGCTTCCGGCTCTGACCGGATTAGCCACAGCAGCCTTGCTGGCCATCCAGGCCTTGTCGACCCAGGCCTTGCTGCGCCAGGACCTGGCGGAGCTCTGTCAGGTCATCGGCCAGCGGGTGCCTGTCTTTGGCCAGCAGACAGGCATGGCCCAGCTGATTGAATCCTTTTTCCACTATGACCACCAGATGGTCCAGTCGCTCGACCAGTTCAATGCCACGGCAGCCCGGCTGGCGGAAAGCGATATGGCCAATGGCATCCGGCGCAGCGTTGAGCAGGTGCTGTTCGAAACCGTTGCCCCGGCCCTGCGCGATGCCACCCATCTTCTGGACAGCCTGTCCACCACCCTGGTCGAACGTCAGGAGCAAGGCATGGCCGAGCTGGCAGGGCGCTTCTCCAAAGCGCTGGCTGTGGATATCACCGCCCACCTCGGGCCCGTCAATCGCGAGCTGTCCCAGCTGGCCGGCACGATGGCAGACATCAAGAACTATACCGATTTATCGGTCCGCGCCATGGAGGCGGTGCGCCAGGACATGGTGATCCAGCAAAAAGACATCCGCGTCGCCCTGGATGAGCTCGTTTCTGCCCGCGGCCAATTCCAGACCAATCTCAGCTCACTGGACCAGCAGATCGCCCGGTTGACCGATACCGCCACCCGCCTCGGGGTTGCGTATACCGACCATGAAGCGACCCTCGCCGATGCGCTGGTCGAGACGCGCAACCAGCTCGCAGCAGACCAGAAGGTCCTCAATTCGACCCTGCAGCGCTCCAGCGAAGCTCTGGTCCGGACTCAGGAACTGACCGGCCACCAGCAGCAGATGGTCCAGCTGCTGACCGAACTGGAGGTCACACTCAAGACCAGCCTGAGCCAGTTCGCCCAGGAATCCGAAACCTATGTGAGCCGGACCATGGACCAGATGGACCAGGGCTTGGCGGATATTGTCGAGCGCCTGGCCTATGCGACGGCAGAAATCCGCGATGCCGTGGAGGCCTTGCCAGCGGTCCTGCGCCAGAACACCAATTTCCGATGAACCTTATGGCCAGCACCTCCCCTGACGAAAGACGGCGTTTCCAGCAGCAGCCGGATCGCCTCAGGCAAAGCCGCAACAAAATTGCGGCCCGTTTTCCCCGCCCCGCAGAAGCGGTTGCTGCCGATCAGCCAGAAGAGATCAGCCATTTGCTCGACCTGGTCCAGGAAGTCCGCACCACAGCCGAGACCATCAACCTGGCCAAGCATTTGCCGGCCCGGGCGGTCCAGCTGGTCTTCCCTGCCCTGGCGCAGCCAGATTCAGCGGGCTTGCCCGCCAAGGCCATCGACCGGCTGCTCATCATCCTGCGCGAACGTGCCTGCCCCTCCCTGTATCCCAAGGCCTGGGTGATCTGGCAGCAGCATTTCCCCAATCCCTTGCTCAACAAAGCCTTGACGGTCCTGTGCGGCATCCTTTCAATCAAGCAAGCCAGCAGCAAAACGCCCATGTCGCTGCGCACCCCCTTGATCACCTCGGTCGTTGACCTTCACGGCTCTGCAACCAGCCGCCGCCTGATCGTCAGCCTGGCCCAAAACCCGGCCAATCTCCTGGAGCTTTTGACCCGGTTTGCGATCGAGCCCGGCTGGCCCTTTGGCGTAAGTGTTCTCACTGAAGCCTTCCTGAGTGGAACTGCCACCCAATTTGCGGCAGCGATCGATTTTCTCGAGCGGATTTTCCTTCTGGCCAGCGCAGAAAACCAGGCCCGGATCATGCGCCATTTCCTCGAGCTCGAAGGCCTGCCCGGTCCGGTCCGCCAGCAGGCTCATGTCGTGTTCTACCGTGCCTGCGGCGAGCCCGGCAGCGCCTCACCCGTCTGGCAGATCCTGGGCAATCGCGAGCGCAAAGCGTTCGCCAGCTGGGTCATCCGCGCCAGGATCGGCAGCCATTGCCTGGCCCAGCCGGAAAAAGCCCATTTCTACCTGCGTTATGCCAATGGGATCCGGCGCCTCGAGGCCTGGGATGAACAAACCCTGCTGATCTACTTTGACGGATTTGTCATTGCCGACGACAATCGTTATCCCGACCAGGCCCTGCTCTACTTTGGCAGCGAACCCAATCCCCACCCCGGAGGCCTGGCCCATCCCGGCCGCACCCTCAGCCCCGGCAGCCCCGCCATCGCCCACCGCCGCATGGAAAGTGCCATCCAGCAAGGCGACCTCACCGGCATCGTCCAGCTGCTCTTCGATCCCGAGGCCATGAAACAGGCCGGCGTCCTGATCGAATATGCCCTGCAGTCAAAAAAGGGACGCCGTCCCTTTTTCGGCAAATAATTGACTTGATCTACTGCTTCCGCTATAATCCTGCTGTTGTCTGGAGAGATGGCTGAGTGGCCGAAGGCACCGCACTCGAAATGCGGCGTACGAGTGATCGTACCGTGGGTTCAAATCCCACTCTCTCCGCCAAAAAAAGCCTCGCATTTGCGGGGCTTTTTTATTGGTGGAGAGAGTGCTCTCACGCTAAAAAAATAAGCACCCGATTATCGGGGGCTTTTTGAGAGCGATGAGCATATTCTTACGCTTACATTTACAAAGATACTTAAACCGCATGTGATATAAGTATAGTTGTAAAATGCGAGATGATGGTCGCTGAAGGAAAACTGGCAAGAGTTGATCGCGGTGTTTACGTGTCAACTGATTCCATTACAGATGAAATGTTTTCCATGCAAACGATGGCCACAGGGTCATCATAGGGATAGACGGCTTCGATATAGCCGCCGACCACCTGCTTCAGAAAGTTCAGGTCACCGGTGATATCAGCTATGCGGGGTGCTTTTTCGGGTTCAACAATCAATACATCCATTGAGTTCATCTCCTTTTCTGTTTCTGAAAATGCACGAAACATTCCCTTTTTCCAATGTTACTCGCAAAATCAGAAATGGATTTTTCTGTTATTTGGTAGGGTTTTATGACCGTGGCTTTTAAAGGTCAGGATTCCGCTTAATGGGGTTGTAGCCAGCTTCAAATACTTTCCGGCTGAACTTGGCGGCGAATTCAGCGTTTTCGGTGGGATCACTGCCCCAGGAAGCGGTGATATAAGCAAGAGGTCTTTTCATTTCGAGGTGCTCCTTTCAAATAAATGATTTTGACAAAATTTGATTATCATGCTTGTTTTCTTGATTTCTGTGCAAGTTTGGTATACGATATTAGCACGAAAATCAAATTGGAGGTGGTAGCATGACTGTGCCCAATGAACTTCAATCAGTCCTGAAACAAAATGGCGGAATCGTTACTACCGC
>CAZCMX010000081.1:0-8121 GCA_964499985.1 uncultured Mageeibacillus sp. | reverse complement strand
CCATCCGGGCGACGGTGGCCGGTTCGGCATCGTAGGGACCGAGATGCAGCGCCTGGATGCAAAGCCCTTCGCACCAGCGGACGAGGCGGGCCTGGCCGGGATCAAGCACCGGTTTTTTGTGTCGGACTTGGGTCTGGGCCCAGGCAAACAGATCGGGCGTGACAAATTCAGGCTGGCGGATCATCGCCGTCCAGCACAGCTCGTCTTTTTTCGCCGGGTCATAGGCGGATTCGTCAGCAAACCACCAAAGGCCCTCCAGCGGTGGGACCACATAGTCGAAATATCCCGCTGGCACGGAATTGCCGGACTTATTCATCCGGATGGTATACGAGAGGCTGTACAGCAGTGAAATCGCTGCTGAATAGGCGCCAGCCGGTTCGTTGGGATTGCCGCAGCCATCGATCTGGATGAATAAAAGCGCCGGCACATCGATCAGCTCTGGCTCGGCACCCGGATGGTAGAGGGCTTTGTCTTTTTTCTTGAAATCAACGGGTGAGGCCATGTGGTCCTCCTGATCCATCGGGTTCCAGGGCCGCCAGCTGGCGCCACTGCTCGACGATGACCGCGGGCAGGGCGAACTGGTCCGGCGCGCGGCGGTAGGCCTGGTGCAGCGAAAGCAACGGGGAAAGCCAGGAATTGAGCTTGAAATCGAATCGCCGGGGAAAGGACTCTTCCTTGAGGGTGAGGATGGCGACCAGGGTGAACAAGGTGGCGGGCGAGGTGAGATCAAGCTGGAGACGGACCCGGATGATCGGGCTGCGGCGGCTGTGGCCGGGGCCGATGATGGCTTCGACACAGGACCGGTCGCGAAGCGGTGGATCGTGGTCGAACAGCAGGTACAAGAGCCCCGCCTCGGCGGCATAGAGATATCCGGCTGCCTGGCCCTCGGCATTATGGACCGCAATCGCCCGCCGGTCATGCAGGTTGCCCGGCTCCCGGACCAGATGCACCGGATCGCCTGGCTGCAGCAGGTCTGCCGCCAGCTTCCAGGGCAGGCGGCCGGTCATGGCCAGGCTGACGGTCCAGATCCATGTAACCGGGCCAGCCGGGATCGTGAAGGGCTCATCTCGGCTGGCTCCGGTCACAGGCATTTATCGCGAGAGGACCGGATCTTTGGCAGCCCGCAGCTCGTCAGGCCGCGAGACCGGTGTATGATGGGGCGCATCGTGGAGCAGCTCCGGCTGGGTTTCAACTTCGCGCGCAATCGCCAGCAGGGCCTCGGCCAGGCCGAGAAGGCCCTCACGGGTCTCAGTCTCGGTGGGCTCAACCATCATCGCTTCCTTGACGATCAGCGGGAAATAGACGGTCGGCGGGTGATAGCCATAGTCAATCAGGCGCTTGGCGATATCCATCGTGCTGCAGCCCAATGCCTTCTGGCGCGTGCCGGAAAGGACGAACTCGTGCAGGCAGGGCTGGTCAAAGGGCAAGTCATAGGCCTCGCGCAACCGGGCCAGCAGGTAATTGGCATTGGCAACCGCGGCTTCGGAGACCTCGCGCAGACCGGCTGCGCCATTGGCCAGGATATAGGCATAAGCGCGGACGAGGATGCCGAAGCTGCCATGGAAGCTGCGCACGCGGCCGATCGATTGCGGCCGGTGATTGTCGAGCCCATAGGTGCCGTCCGCCTTCTGGGTGACGATGGGTACAGGCAGGAACGGGGTCAAATGGGACTTCACCCCGACCGGGCCACTGCCGGGGCCACCTCCACCATGCGGGGTGGAGAAGGTCTTGTGCAAATTGAGATGGACGACATCGAAGCCCATGTCGCCCGGGCGGGCCTGCATCAGGATGGCATTGATATTGGCGCCATCATAATACAATTGGCCACCTGCGCCATGGACCAGCTCGGCAATGCGGGTGATGTTCTTTTCAAACAGGCCGAGGGTATTGGGATTGGTCAGCATCAGGCCGGCGCAGCGATCATCGAGGGCCGCCTCCAGCGCGGCCAGGTCAACCATGCCATCCGGGCCGGATGCGATCTGGCGCACCTCATAGCCGACCATCGCAGCGGAGGCGGGATTGGTGCCATGGGCAGAGTCTGGGACGAGCATGACCTTGCGCTGGTGGTCACCACGACTCTGATGATAGGCCTTGATCATCAAAAGGCCCGTCCATTCGCCATGGGCTCCCGCCGAAGGCTGGAAGGTGAAGCGGTCAACCCCACAGATCGCGCAGAGCTGCTTTTCCAGGCGGGCCATCAATTCAAGGTTGCCCTGGCTGGCTGCATCTCCCTGCAAAGGGTGGGTGCCGGCAAACCCGGGCAGCGAGGCCAGGGTTTCGTGGACCTTGGGGTTGTATTTCATGGTGCAGGAGCCAAGCGGATAGGGACCACTGTCGACACCGAAATTCTTGCGTGACAGGGCGGTGTAATGGCGCACAACCTCCGGTTCGGCCAGGTCTGGAATCGCCACCGGCTGGCGGCGGGCGACAGAACCATAATAGGCGCCCAGGTCCAGGCCGGGGACATCTGATGAATCCAGAAGCCGGCACGGCCGCACAGACTGGCCCCGTTCAAAAATGAGGACGGTATCGGGATCCGGAGTCTGGTCTGGATGCTGTCTCATCGGCCGGCCTCCTTCCCTGCCTGGGCGAAAAAGGCCAGGACTTGTGTGACCAGGCCATCGATTTCGGCCCGGGTTCGTTTCTCCGTGACGGCCAGCAGCCAGCACGTCGCAAGACTTGGATCGATCGTACCGAGGTCGAGACCACCCAGGATCCCCTGGGCGAGCAGGAAGGCATTCAGGCGGGCCAGCAGACCGGGGCCGGCAATGGTTTGGGCACTGGCAGAGGCACGTACGGCAAATTCGCGGAAAACCATCTGCGGGTCAAGCGGCTCGAACCAGCCGGTCGCTGTCAGCTGCTGCTGCAGATAGACCGCCTTGGCCGCCGACTGGGCAGCCATTTCCCGCAGGCCGCTGCCGCCCAGCAGGGCCAGGCTGATCGTTGATTTCAGGGCACATAGGGCCTGGCTGGTGCAGATATTGGAGGTCGCCTTTTCACGGCGGATATGCTGTTCTCTGGCCTGGATCGTCAGAACGAAGCAGCGCCGGCCAGCCCGGTCGACGGTTTCACCGGCGATGCGGCCAGGCATCTTGCGCAGCAGCTGTTCGCGGGCAGCCAGGTAACCGACAAAGGGGCCGCCAAATGACAGGCTATTGCCGAGGACCTGGGCTTCGCCGACGGCGATGTCAAAATCCAGCTCGCCCGGGGGCTGCAGGACCGCCAGACTGACCGGATCGCAGCTGGCAACAGCAAGGGCGCCAGCCGCATGGGCCGCATGGACCAGCGGCGACAGCTCATGGACACGGCCGAAAAAGTCCGGATTCTGGACCAGGACACTGGCATAGCCCGACAGATCCTCCGGCCAGGTCAAGTCCGCAGCTGGCCAGCCAGCCGTCTCGACCGCAAAGCCCTGGGCCTCAAGATAGGTCTTCACCACGGCCTGGGTCTGGGGATGCACGGCACCGGCGAGGTAAACCTTACTGCGCCCCGTCTGGCGGATGGCCATCAGGAGGGCCTCGGCAGCGGCCGAGGCACCATCATACATCGATGAATTGGCCATCGGCAGGCCGGTCAGGCGGCAGATGAAGCTCTGGAATTCAAAAATCGCCTGCAAGGTCCCCTGGCTGATTTCCGGCTGATAGGGGGTATAGGCAGTCAGGAATTCCTGGCGCGCGACCAAATGATCGACGGCCGCCGGGATATAGTGGTCATAGGCACCTGCCCCCAGAAAGCAGACATGGCTTTGCGTGCTGGCATTTTGCGCAGCCAGCCCGGACAAGTGCCGGATCACAGCCATTTCGGACAAGGCAGGCTCCGTATAGGGGTCTGACTCGCCCTCTGGCCAGCGGACCGCTGGCGGTATGGGAGCAAATAGACTGGCCGGATCGCCGATCCCGACTTCAGCCAGCATCTGCTGGCGCTCATCCGGCAGGATCGGAACAAAACCGCTCACGGGATCACTCCCCGATGAAGGCCCGGTATTCTTCGGCCGTCATCAGGCCTGCCGGCCAGTCGCCACTTGCCAGTTCAATCTCGACGAACCAGCTTTCATAGGGATCTGAATTGATCGCCTCCGGCTGGTCAGCGAGAGCATCGTTGCTGGCAACGATGGTGCCGGTGGCCGGACTGTAAATGTCGGAGGCTGTTTTGACCGATTCGACACTTCCGATGATCTGGCCGGGCTTGACGGCTGTGCCGACGGGCTTGGCCTCGGCGAAGACCAGGTCGCCCAGCTCAGACTGGGCATGGTCCGTGATGCCGATCCGGATTTTCGTGCCGGAGAGCTGGACCCATTCATGGGTCTGGGCATAACGCAGTTCCTGGTGAATGATGGACATGGACAAGGCCTCCTTTCAGATAAAGGGCAGGGGACAAAGAGCAAAGGGTTCTGCCCGGCCGCGGATTTCAACGGTCAGGGTGTTCAGCTCCGTGCGCTCGACCAGGGCCATGGCGATGCCCTGGTTCAGGCTCGGCGAGAAAGTGCCAGACGTCACCTCGCCAATCCGCAGGCCATTGGAAAAAACCGGATACCCGGCCCGGGGGATGGCTTTGCCAAGCGAAGCCAGGCCAATCAGCTGGCGCCTGGGCGGAGCCAGCAAAGCCTCCCGGCCCACAAAGGCAGGCTTGTCGAGGGCCAGGAAACGGTCCAGGCCAGCTTCGCGCGGCGTGCTGGTCCGGCTGAGCTCATGGCCATACAAGGGCATGCCGGCCTCCAGGCGCAAGGTATCGCGGGCGCCAAGACCAGCCGGTTTCGCTCCGGCGGCCAGCAAGGAACGCCAGAGCAGGGGCGCTGCCGCAGGCTTCAGATAGAATTCGAAGCCATCCTCGCCGGTATAGCCGGTGCGGGAAACCAGGACGGTCTGGCTGTCCGCCTCAAAATCATCGGCCGTCAGGTGGAGCGGACCCGCATAGGCTTGGCCGAGGAGCAACGGCAGCGGCACATAGGTAAACTGGTATTTTTTCAGGGCGGAGAGGCGCAAAACCCAATCCTGTGGCTCGGGGGCAGCGGGAGTGGCCAGGGTCGTCTGGTCCGGGTTGCCCGCGGCCAGCTGCGCCAGGACCTGGAGGCTCAGGGGGCCCTGCAGGGCCAGCTGGGCCCAGCGGTCCGAGAGGTTATCGATCGCAAGGTCAGCGGGCAGGATATCGACCCGGGCCCATTCGTCGGCAATCGCCCGGATATGGGCCTCGTCGGTTGCAATATTGGCCGCATTGACGATCAAGAGGCAGCGGGTCGGCGACAATGGATAGATCAAAAGGTCATCGACGGCTGTCCCGTCGGGGGCACACATCACGGCATAAAGTGCCCGCCGGTCAGCAATGGCGCTGTCGATATTCGCCAGGCTGCGGGAGAGCAGATAGTCGAGAAAGGCATAGGTTTGTTCACCACTGACCTCGATCTCGCCCATATGCGAGACATCGAACAGGCCACAGGCCTGGCGGACCGCAAGGTGCTCGGCGCTGATGCCCTCTGGATACTGCACCGGCAGGAGAAAGCCGGCAAATTCAACCATTTTTCCGGATAACTGGAGATGTTCACTGTAAAGCGGAGTCTGTTCTGCCATGAAGATCCCTCCATACCAGGTCTATGTTGTCAGGTGAATCCGCGCTCGGTCAGGCCACCTTGGGCCTGCATGTCTATTATACGATTCTTTTCAAATCAAGGCCAAGGCTCTGAGGATATAAATGCCCAGGAAAAGTGAAAAACCGGAAATCAGGGTGGTGCCGAGCACGATCTGGCTGGCCAGGTCACTGTCGCTGTTCATGGTCTTGGCCATGATGAAGCTGGTCACGGCAGTCGGCGAGGCAAACAGGATGAACAGGGCCCCCAGCTCGGGGCCGCGGAAGCCCAGGGCAATCGCAGCCAGGGTCGTCAGCGCCGGTATGACAAATTCACGCAGGGAAATGGCCCAGGCCAAAAGCGGCAGGCGGCCTTCCAGCCGGCTCCAGTTGAACTGGCCACCCAGCAGGATCAGGGCCATCGGATTGGCAATTTTGCCGACATCGTCGACTGCCCGGGCCAAAAACAGCGGCAAGGTCCAGGGCGACAGCGAAAACAGGGCCCCGATGACCGCACCAATGATCAGGGGATTTCTGACCAGCCCCCCCAGCACCTTGAGGTATTTGACCTTGGCTTCTTCGCCACGGTAATACTCCAGCACGAAAACAGCCAGGACATTGTAGGTGAAAATCACCATCGGCAATAGCATGGCTGTTGGTCCGACGCCGGTTTCGCCGAACAGGTTCTGGGCCAGTGGATAGCCCAGAAGCAGGTAATTGCCGCGGTAGATCCCCTGGACCATCGCCCCGCGCTGCTTGTTCCCGGGGACAAAGCGTGGCATGAGCGCCATCAGGAGCGCGACAATGGCCACAATGGTGCCAATGGCAAAGATAAACATCTTGGGATTGAAGTACTCGCTGATTTCGATTTTGTTGATCGAGTTGAACAGGGAGACCGGGAAGGCCACCTTGAACAGGAAGCTGGTGGTTTTGTCGATCATGGCCTGGTCGATCAGCTTGAAATGCTTGAGGATAAAGCCGAGCAGAACCAAAAGGATCAAGGGCATGATGCCATTGAAGGCGAACCAGAAGACACTCATGTCGCATCCCCGCTCGGCTGGCCCTGCCGGCCTTTGTCGAGGCGCAGGACAAGGTCCGTCAGGACCTGCTTTTCCTTGGTGCGGAACCGGACCTTGCCGACGACCGGACCATGGTCTGCACAGCTGAAGCGTGCATCCGCCCGGTTGCCCTGGCGCTGCCAGTCGGCGACGGTGACCAGGTCGGACGCACAGGCAGGGCAGGCCAGCTGGCTGCTCAGGAGGTGCTTGAGAATCGCCTCATGGCTGGCGGCCGGTTCCAGGCTGAGCTTGGTGGAGCGATTGAGGTTGGGATCATACGCATAAACCCCCAGCAGATCCGTCATGGCCCGCTCTTCCCTGGCAATCCGGGCCGTTTCCTGGAGAATGCGGCCGGTATACCAGGCATCTTTGACGGCCTGGTGGAAGGGCTCGGTCTTGGGCAGGCGCAGGAAATCGACCGCATATTCAATGCTGCGCTGCTGGCCGGACTGTTCGACCAGATCATCGAAGACATGCTGGACATCCAGGCATTGCAGGGGCAGGCGGTCGGGCAGACCATGGAAAGCGAGATTCGAACGCAAGACGGCCGGATCGCTCTCGCTCCAGATGGCCAGGGCATAGTCATCTCCGGTCGCCTGGCACCAGTTGAAAAATTCCTGGGCAGCCTGGGGAAATGGCAGGCCGAATTTGAGGCTTTGCTGGAAGCGTCGCGTGACAGCAGCGATATGGCTGCTGAGGACCTTGTAGATTTTCGGCCGGACATGGGTGGTAAACTCGCCGACGAGTTCGAACTGCTCGTTCAGCTTGACGGCACCAATCTCGATGATTTCAAACGGCATGGCGGCCTGGGTCCTGGCGTCGACCGGGGTGGCCCGGCTGGCGATATTCCACTCGAGGTCAAAGACAATATAGTGCATGGGTATCCTTTCAGGGCCGGGCGCATTCGCCTTCACGGGCGGTCAGGATCCCCAGGGCATGTGGCAGGACTGGCACGATGACCGCAAGACATTCACTGACAGCACGCGGGCTGCCCGGCAAATTGATGATCAGGGTCTGGCCGCGAGTGCCGGCGACGGCACGCGACAGCATGGCCCGGT
The DNA here is from genome assembly GCA_964499985.1 of uncultured Mageeibacillus sp. Lineage (GTDB taxonomy): Bacteria > Bacillota > Clostridia > Saccharofermentanales > UBA5734 > UBA5734. The sequence continues at coordinate 446 of CAZCMX010000081.1, read as the reverse complement.
TGGTCAGGCTCAGACTATAGGCGCGCATGGCCTCGGGAATGCCGGGTACCAGGCGTTCCACCACATCGAGCGTGGCTTCGGGCGTGATGTCGCGCGGGGAGAGACCTGTGCCGCCTGTCGTCAGGATCAGGTCGATGCGCTCCAGGTCAGCCCACTGGCGCAGCTGGCCGGCAATCAGCATCCGGTCGTCGGCGACGATGGCGGTGGCAACGATCTGGCCGACCGCCTGCAATGCATCGGCAATGACCGGCCCGCTGCGATCCTCGCGCAAGCCGGCCGCTCCCTGGTCACTGGCGGTTAAAATGGCAATCCGGTACATCGACATGGCTACTCCAGGCAAACAGACAAAAAGCAGGCCGGAAGTTCTTGTAAACGGTTCCGGCCAGCCGTTTTTTTCGCTATAATCTACTATTGCACACCAACTTCGAGTCTGTCCAGCTAAATCC
>CAZCMX010000080.1:0-8276 GCA_964499985.1 uncultured Mageeibacillus sp. | reverse complement strand
CTCACCGTCGCGCCAGGCTGGCCGGGAAGATCAGGTCCTTGATGATCGAGCGGCGGGCGATGGTGAAACGGGCATAGCTGCCATTGAAGAGGCTGGTGAGGATCTGGAATAGCCGCAGAGGCAGCAAGCGAGAATAACTGAGGCGACGCTGGACAAAGCGATTTTTCGCTGCGACCAGATTGGCACGTTCAGGCAGTCCGGACTCGCGCAGGGCGGCGGCGAGGCGCGGGAATCGCGCCAGGTCGCGCTCGAGCAGGGTGCGGGCATGGAGCTGGCTGTCGAGCAGATGCTGCCAGCGGGCATGCCAGGTGGTCTGGAGACCGGTCTGCTGGCTGTCGTGCTGGCGATAGAGAAAGGTTGCCGCCGGCAAAAGGCGCAGGGCCGGGCCGGCAAACCAGCCGATCCATTCATCGTGATAAAACTCGGCCGCCGGGCCGGGCAAGGCCAGGAGCCAGTCACGGCGAACGGCCAGCGCGGCGCCGGTGACAAAGACGTGCCGGGCCAAAACGGTCTCGGCATGGCCAGCCTGAACGAGGGTTTGTTCACCGGGTGTGAAAAAATGGGAGTGCCAGAGCGTCTGGCCGGTTGGATTCATGTGGGCGTCTGCAATCAGGCCATCGGACAGGATGGCCACCGCTTCCGGTTGTCCAGCGATCGCGGCTTGGAACAGGGCAACCCGCTGCGGCAGCCAGCGGTCGTCCTGATCGGCGAACAGGATCCAGTCCATCTGGCAGGCGCTGGCGCAGGCGAAAAAATTGCCGGCGACACCGAGTCGCTCCCCAGGGGGCAGGATGATGACCGGCACGGGGCTTGTCTGGGCAATTTCCTGGCAGATGGCCAGGGTTTCGTCTCGGGAGCCGTCGTCACGAATGACAATTTCATCAGGCAGGATGGTCTGGTCAAGCAAGCTTTGGATCTGTTCTGCAATATAGGCAGCGCCCTGATAGGTGCAGAGGGCAACCGAAAGCGTCACGGGCGGGTAGTCAGCGCCAGGCGCAGGCCTGTCAGGAAAGGGGCTTGTCATCGTCGGCACGGTGCCAGGCAGCATGGGCGTCTCCTTCCCGCTTCAGCGGTAAAACGGCAGCAGGAAATGCTGGTAAAGTCCGGACAGGTTGACCAGCAGAATGGGCAGGAATGCCAGCCGCTGCAGGGTCTGGGGTGCAAGGGTGTGCTGGATGCCCGGCCGCCGCAGGAGCAGGAGCAAAGGCAGGGCCAGAGGGAAGATATAGCGCGGCTGGACCCCGTCAACGGCTGTGGCACCAACCGGGGTGAAACTGAGGTATAGGGCCAGGTAGACCAGGATCAGGCTGGCCAATGCAGTGGCAGCCAGGATCAGGCTTTGGGACCAGGGCAAGGCTGGCAAGGCCGGCACATTCAGGCCAGCACTGGCGCGATCGGGCTGGTCGACCAGGGCCAGGATCACCAGCAGAGATGCGATGACCACAGACCAGTTGGCTGAGTGGATCGTCCCTGCATAGGCATAAGACAATAGGGCTGTATTGCCGAGCAGAAAAGTCCCGAGATTGGACCATAGGCCACCCAGGATGATCCGGGCGGCGGCGATGGGCTGGGCAAAAAGGAAGGCCAGCTGGCCGGAGACACTGGTGCCAGAGACCCGCGCATCGCCACCCGGAGCGGGCTGGAGGAGTCCGGGCAGGATCGCCTGGGACAGGATCAGGGCGATCAGGCAGGTCAGGAAGGCCCAGTACAGGAGCCGCTTTTTTTCTGAAGTGAATTTGCTGGCGGGCATGAAATAGGCGGCGGCCACCAAAGGCACATAGACCGATTTGACGCTATTGAAAGTGATCGCGGCCAGGGTCAGGAGGATCAGGTGCCCCTTGCTGAGCAGGCGGTCCGGGTTGGCCCATTCATCGAGCAGGATTGCCAGAAATAAAAAGGCGGCAGCGATGGTCAGGCTGTCATAGGTCAGGCGCGTCGCCTGGAAAAGCAAGGTAGGCAGCAGGGCATAGGCGGCGAGGAGATGCTTGCCAAAGGGCATCAGCCGGATCGCCCAGACAGTCAGGCCCAGGTAGACCAGCAGGCTAAGGCTGCGGGCCACCAGAAGCGCCGAATTCAGTGAGCCACCGAGCCAGCGCATCATGGCGAAGGCCGCAATACCCGGCAGATAAGGCAGTTGATGGATCCCCCAGGGCTTTTCCTGTCCGGTTGGCGTGGCCAGGGATGGCTCTGACAGGTTTTCCAGCCACTGGGCTGCCTGCTGCTGGTCGAAACGGGTATTGGCCGGTGGCAGGTCAAGCTCGGCCAGATGCTGGGCGGCTGGACTGATCCAGGCGATATCCGAAAAGGATCGCACGAGCATCGATTTGAAATGGATCTGCTCATCCCAGCCGAGGAGCTGCAGCGGGGACAGGACGATCAAGAGGCTGCCGAGGCTGGCACCTATGAGGAGGAACCAGGCGGCCGGCGGCGAAGGCAAGGGCAAGGCGCCGCTCAGCAGCAGGCCAAGCAGGCTGAAGCCAATTGCCAGCAGGAAGAATCGCTGTGGATGGATGGCCAGGGAACGGTCGAGTGTGACCGCGTCCAAGATCAAGCCGGCGTCTGGTATGACCAGTGTCAGCTGGTCCACTCTGGCCTCTACGGTCGTGGCCGCTTGCCTCAGGTTGTGCGGGGCCTGGTCAGCGAGCACAAGATCAGGGGCAGCCTCAGCGGCGCCTGGCTGCAAGGCCAAGACTGGTCCGGCAAGGCGGAGATACAGATCGGCGTCGGTCTGGCTCTGGTAGGTCAGGATGACCTGGCGAATCACACCGCCCGGAATGGCCAGCTCGATCGTGGCCTGGTCGGCGACCGAACGCAGGCGGCCATGTTCGAGAACGAAGCCCTGGCTGGTTTGAAAAAGGGTCTCGGCGGAGAGGGTGATGGACGGCTGGCCAGCCTCACCCTGCCCGGCATCAGCCGGCCCGGCTTGCCCCGGGCCAGGTTCGCCTGCCAGGGCCAGTCGATTGAAGTAGAATCGCTCCAGGCCAAAAGCCAGCACTATGGAGAGTACCAGGACGATGCCAATGGCAAGGACGCGCCGCCCCATGCCTGTCAGTCCTCGCTGTGACGGCGGTTTTTCAAATGGCGGTCAATTTCGCGACTGGCCTGTTTCCGAGCTTCGTCATCGCGTTTGTCAAAGTTTTTCTTGCCCTTGGCGAGGCCGATTTCAACCTTGACCCGGCCATGCTTGAAATAGAGCTTGGTCGGTACCAGAGTCAGGCCTTCGATTCTCGTCTGGCCGTACAGACGCAGGATTTCACTTTTATGCATCAAAAGGCGACGGGTGCGCATCGGATCCTTGTTAAAGCGGTTGCCTTGCTCATAGGGGCTGATATGCATGGCATAGAGCCAGAGCTCGCCATTGACGACGGCAGCATAACTGTCCCCCATATTGACGCGGCCCTGGCGCAAAGACTTGACCTCGGTGCCGGTCAGCTCGATTCCGGCTTCCAGCCGGTCGAGAATATGATAGTCGTGATAGGCCTTGCGGTTTTCCACGATCAATTTGTTCCCAGAAGATGATTTGCTTTTTTCCATATTTTGCTACTACCTATTACATGCTTTCCCAATATTTATCAATTTATACACACTATCCACAGAGTTATCCACATTTTTCCAGGGCTGACCGAAACGGAAATGGCCTTTTTTCAGGCCTGAGCAGCTGGCTTCGCCTGCTTTTCCACAAGGTCACTAAATCGAAATTCATATTTTCCAGACAGGTTTGTCAAGCGCAATGCACAGATACTGATATGGCCAAATTATCGCTTTTGTGCATCGTGCTGCATTTTTGCCAGCTCAGGTCAATTCCAAAGTGGCGGTGGCATTGAGGGTCAGATCATCGCGGCGGCCATTTTGATAAGCATAAAAACCCGCGGAGGCGATCATGGCGGCATTGTCGGTGCAAAACTCGAAGGGCGGGCACAAAAATGCCAGTCCGGCGGCCTGGGCCCGCTGGCTGAGTGTGGTGCGCAGGCAGCGATTGGCAGAGACCCCTCCCGCTACCGCGAGCCGGGCCAGGCCATGCTGGCGGGCTGCAGCAATGGCATGCTCAGACAGATAGTCGACAATGGCCTGCTGGTAGCTGGCGGCAAAATCCGCCAGAGAGACAGCACCGGACCAGATCGCACCGGGCTGGTCCTTATCCTTGCCGGCAGACTGGCGCAGCTGGTTGAGCTGGTTCAGGGCGGCGGTTTTCAGGCCGCTGAAGGAAAAATCGAGACTATCTGGAAAACGGGTCCGGGGAAAGGCCACGGCATGCGGATTGCCGCCTGATGCAGCTTTTTCCAGCAAGGGGCCGCCGGGATAACCCAGACCCAGCGCCCGGGCAATTTTGTCAAAAGCTTCGCCAGCGGCATCATCGCGGGTCCGGGCCACCACCTCGAAATGTTCATAGTCGCGAACCACGACGAGATGGCTATGGGCGCCGGAGACAACCAGGCAGAGGAATGGCGGCTCCCAGGCAGGATCGGCCAGGTAGTTGGCCGCAATATGGCCCGCGATGTGGTGGACCCCAACCAGCGGCTTGCCTGTGGCAGCGGCCAGACCTTTGGCGGCGGAAAGGCCGACCAGCAGAGCACCGACCAGGCCAGGGCCATAGGTCACGGCGATCGCGTCGATCTCCGCCAGGGTGGCACCGGCCTGGCTGAGGGCCTGGTCGATCACGGGCAGGATCGCTTCAACATGCATGCGGGAAGCGATCTCCGGCACGACTCCGCCATATTGCTGGTGCACGGCAGCCTGGGTCGCGATGATATTCGAGCGGATGCTGCGGCCATTGGCAACCACGGCAGCAGCAGTTTCGTCGCAGGAGGACTCGATACCGAGGATCAGGCAGGGCCGTTCCATCAGAACACCAGGTGGGTCCAGCTCTGGTCGATCAGGACCAGGGTGCCGAGGACGATGACATAGGCGGCACTGATCAAAAAGCCCTTGTCGTTGAGCTTTTTGATCATGAAATTCATCGCCAGATAACCGGAAATGGCCGCTGCGAGAATGCCGAGGATGGTATTGAGCAGACCGATATCCCTCAGGACGGGAGAGTCTGCACGGATGATATCGACCAGGTCGAGCAGGAAGCTGCCCAGGATCGCCGGCACCGACATCAGGAAGGAAAAGCGGATCGCCTTCTTCCGGTTGACGCCGGACAGGAGCAGGGCGGCAATGGTCGAGCCGGAGCGCGAGATCGCCGGGGCGATCGCCACCGCCTGGCCCAGGCCGGCATAGAGTGCTTCCTTATAGCCAACCCCCTTCTCGGTTTCCTGCCTGGGTTTTAGCAGGACCATGGCCAAGAGGATGACGCCGGTGGCGAGGAATTCATAGCCGAGTGAATTGCCGCCAAACAGGCTTTCAATGAAATCGCCAAACAGCACGGCAGCAAGGACCGCCGGCAGAGTCGCAATGATCAGGCGGATGGTGCGTTTGCCGAAGATATCCCTGAGGATGGCCAGGAGATCCTTGTACATGATCAGGACAACCGAGATCAAGGTGCCCACATGCACCATCGAAGTAAAGGTGAACAAGGAGCTTGTCTCCAGGTCAAAAACACGGCCCAGCAGGGTCAGGTGCCCGGAACTGCTGACAGGTAGGAATTCGGTCAAGCCCTGGACCAGGCCAAGGAAGATTGCCTCGATGAAATTCATGTGTCCTCCGATGGATGATGGATGGGATCTGGCTGTTGTGGACATCAGCAAAGCTGATGCCTGTCCAAAGGGCCTTGACGGCCAACTGAGGGACTAAATCAATCCGATTCTACCACATCTTTTATGGACCCGTGCTATAATGTCGCCATGTCTGCCAAAACCAGTGTCAAATATTATCGGCCCCCGAATAAAAACTCAGCCATGATCCGCCGTGTGATCAGTGTGCTGGTTATTGTCGCGCTCGTCATCGTTGCCGCTGGCGTGGCCTCGTTTACGGCCGCCAATCAGCTGATGCGCCGGGAACCGGGCCAGCTGCAAAGCTTTTCCAGCAATGTCATGCCGCGCTTTTCCGTGATCAGCTTCCAGTCGCTCGATGAGCAGACCACGCTCAGTGGCTGGTTCTTCCCTGCCCAGGGCGAGGCTGTCAGCACGGTGATCCTGGTCCACGACAGTGGCAAGAACCGTCTGCAGTTCGATATCGACATGCCGCGGTTCTACGATTTTTTTGTCGAAAACCATTACAATGTGATTTCCTTTGATCTGCGTCATGCCGGCAAATCCGAAGGGCACTTGTCGGCTTTTGGCTATGCCGAGTGGGAGGACGTGCTTGCGGCGATCCAGTATGCCCGGCGGTTCACCACAACCAGGGATGTCCTGCTCTATGGCTTTGGCAGTGGTGTGACCGCCAGCCTGTTTGCCTGGTCGCGCCTGCCGGATCCTGCCCTGGCAGGACAAGGCGGCGAGGCGGGCGCGGGGTCCGGAGATATGGCAAAGGATCTTGCCCCGGCAGGGTCGGCCATGGATCAGAAAATCGCCGCGCTGGGTTTTGACCGGTCCTATGTGCGAGGGATCCTGCTCGATACACCCTGTGTCCAGCCCGAAAACTATATCCAGGCCGTTTACCGCAATGGGGATCTGCTTGGCCGGGTCTTGCTCCAGCATACGGTGCCGTATGCCGTGCGCCTGTCGGCGAGCAGCACCAGCCAGCGCAGCCTGGTCACCCTGCTGACCCAGTTCCAGAAGCCGGTTTTCCTGGCCTACAATGATCCAGACACCTATTATGGCTCTGCTGCCGTTTTGCCGCTGGTCAAGGAAAGGCAACGCTTGCATCCGGATACGACTGCGGTCTATGTCGACCAGTCGCCTGGTTCGATTACCGGATTTAAAAACAACCCCGAGGCGTACCTCGGAGCTGTCAAGGATTATCTGGCGCGGTTTATCGGCTGAAATGGGCCGCAGGCAGCGGCCTGAGGGCCAGGCTTGATCTGGTCAGGCTTCAGAACATTTTCCGGCGGTTGAGCCAGAAAATCAGGAAGGCAATAGAGGCCAGGCAGGCTACCGTGATGAAGGTGAAGGGCCAGGGGTTGGCCAGGAATTCACTGCCGTCGAATGGGAAGGAAATGTTCTGGCCAAAAAAGCTGGTGATTGCCGTCGGAGCGGAAATGACAATGGTCATCGCTGCCATGAATTTCATGATTTCGTTGACATTGTTGGAGATGATCGAAGCATAGGCATCCATGGTGCCATTGATGATCGAGGTGTAGATATTGGCCATTTCGAGCGCCTGGCGATGCTCGATGATGACATCCTCCAGAAGATCCTCGTCCTCTTCATACTTTTTCATCAGCTTGCTGCGCATGAGGCGCTCGAGCACGGCTTCATTGGACTTGAGCGAGGTCGAGAAATAGATCAGCGACTTGCCAAGCTGCATCAGCTTGAAAAGTTCCTTATTGCTGACGGATTTGCTCAATTGGCGTTCAGCCGTATCGATTGTCTTGTCAATGAAGCGCAGGTATTTCAGGTAGTCCTTGGCGCCAGCGAACATGATCTGGAAAGTGAAGCGGGTCCGGTAGCCCGTGATGAAATCGCGGACCCGGTTGTTGCGGAAGGCGTCGAGCACACCGGTTTCGCGCAGGGAGACCGTGATGATGCAGCGATGGGGAGCAATGACGATACCCAGTGGCATCGTCTCGTATTTGGTATTATTGTCCTCGCGGCGAATGAAGGGGAAGTCGGCGATGATCAAAAGACTCTGGGTGTCATCATCGAAGTCGATACGCGGCCGTTCTTCTTCGTCCAGGGGGTACCGCAGGAATTCCGGTGGCAGCTCGAGTTCCTTTTCCACCCGCATCAGCTCAGCTTCAGTCGGGGCATAGAGATTGACCCAGCTGTCATCCTCGATTTCGTTCAGACGTTTGAGCTCCGGCACCATACGTCCATTGATTTCTTTCAGTTCGGTTTTGTAGATTTCCAGCATTGAAAGCCCCTCCTTCCCTTCGGAACTGGTCAAAATAAAAACCTGGCAGTCATGAGGCTGCCAGGTATGATTCGATCATTGCGAGTACCGCATGCCGGCTGGCGCAAGGCCAGTCTCAGGCACTAGGGCGACCCCTCCTGATCGAGCTTTGGCACTGAGTGACCTCGGCTTGCCATCCAGAATGGACTGGATGTTGCCAGCTGCATTAGGTTAAGCCTTAATCCGGCAAAGCCTGGTAACCCATTGGCGTCTCTCGACGTTTCCGGGCAGCAGCATCTATTCACACAGGAGCCTCACCTAACAACGGGTGCAACCGTGATAACGCCAAACATTGGCGCGCACACTGATTCTATGCTTTGTGGAGGGGGCTGTCAATAAAGGGA
>CAZCMX010000079.1:5138-8551 GCA_964499985.1 uncultured Mageeibacillus sp. | reverse complement strand
AGGAGGTGGTTTTGTGATCATCAAACCGTCAACCGGATTGCGCAATGAATATACACAGATTTCCGAACTAGCCAAAGTATCTGGCGAACCGATCTTCATTACAAACAAGGGTGAGGCAGATCTGGTTGTACTCAGCATGGAAGCCTATGAAGAACGGGAGAAGATGTTCCGCCACCGTGACTTGATTTATGAAGCGGAATTTACTCGTCTCAGTGGTAAACCAACCTACTCGTCAGATGACATTCGAGATGAGTTGGAGAGGCTCTATGCCGCCGCAGAAAAGTAGGATCGTCTATCTTGAACCAGCGAAAGACGACATCCTCAGTATCGCTGGCTTTCATCTGGAAAAAGCGGGGCCCCAGTCGGCTAGAAGAATTACAGACGCGATTGTTGGATCGATTGATCGGCTAGCCACATTCCCGCTGATGGGGCCCATTCATCCCGACCCTGTATTATCAGCCAGGGGCTATCGCAAGCTGGTCACAACTGAGTCATACGTTTGCATTTATAAAGTTTTCCCAGATGAAATCACTATCTATCGGATTGTTAACGGTGCCACTGACTATCCCAGATTGCTGAAATAGGCAGTCAGGTGACAGTACGGACCCAGGTCAAGGTCGTGTAATAAATAATGCCGCTGCAGCTCGTTTCCAGGCTTCAGCGGCATTCTTATCTTTTGTCAGGATCTGGTCAGTCTTCGACGTGGTATTTAAAGGATACTTTCAGTTTGGTCCGGTAGAGGTGGATTTTCCCATCTTCGAGCTGGGCGTCCATCAGGATCACTTCGGCAATGCGCAGGTCTTTCAAGGTCTTAGCGGCTGTCTCAATCGCATTGGCGGCCGCTTTCTCCCAGGATTCGGTGCTGGTTCCGACCAGTTCGATGATTTTGTAGACACTATCTGGCATGACATCACACTCCTTGAGCTGGTGCGAGATTTTTCGCTCGCTTGAACGACGGAGAGATATGCTACACCTTCATCATAGCACAGATGCTTGGTTGGTGTTCCTGATGTAGGCTGTGTTTTTCCCAGAACCGATCTTGATGATGGCCCCTTCCTTGACCAGTACGGACAGCGCAAGTTCGATGGTTGAGGTGCTGATCTGAGGCAGCTTTTCAGCGATCTCACGCTTCGACAATTTCTGCAGTGTGGCATCGAACAATGCCCGGATTTGTTCCGGCTTGGAAAGGCTGCGATTCTGCATCAGCTCGACACGACTGGAAAACTCTTTGTATGCGTTCAGGATGACTTGCAGGTAATATTTGACGAATGGAACATATGTATTTTCACCTTCGTGCCAGTGGCTGGAGCTGTCTTGCAATGCTTCGTAATAAGTCTCTTTAGTTTTTTCGATGATCAGTTCCATGCTAATGTATTTTCCGACCAAGTATCCGGACCGGTACAAAAGCAACAGGGTTAATAACCGGCTCATGCGGCCATTCCCATCATTAAAGGGGTGAATACAGAGAAAATCCAAGATGAACATCGCGATCAGCAGCAAAGGGTCATATTTGTCCGCCTGGATCGCTGCGATAAATGTTTCAGTCAGTCTGTCAACCGCCTCTGGCGTTTCAAAAGCAGCCAAGGGCTGGAAGCGGATTTTGCTGATTCCGTTCGCATCCGTTTCGGCAATGATGTTATCGGTGTTTTTAAATCGTCCACCGATTGAAGAAGGATTAAACTGGTAAAGATCCCGGTGCAGCTGCAAAATGATGTTCGTTCTGGGCACAATGAAATCATAGCTGTCGTGAATCAAGGCCAGCACTTCGCGGTAACCGGCGATTTCCTGCTCCGAGCGGTTTTTCGGCTCCACCTTGTCTTGAACCAAGGCCTCGAGCCGTTCATCCGACGTGTAAATGCCTTCGATCCGGTTGGATGCGCCTGTGCTCTGGATTTTGGCAACATCCAGCATCGCGCTCAAAATGTCCGGTCTGGCTTCGATATACAAGTCCTGCTTGCCGCGATATTCGTGAATCGCAGACACCAGATTCATGATCTCATAGCTCATCAGATTATCTGGGAGCACGGAATAATCAAATTCTCTCATGATCTACATCCTTTCTGCCTAAAGAAAACCCTTTCTGCATTATTGTACATCATTTTAATGCAGAAAGGGTCAATGGTGGGCAGATGATGTCTTGATTTGCTCGGATGAATCAATCGCTCATCGTGTCTGTAATATCCTTACCCGATCCCGGCGTGGTACTCCTGCAAGGACTTGACCTGGGTTCTGGTATGCCCATTGCGGACATAAGCGGCTATACCCCGGACGCTGGCCAGGGCGGCCGTCATCGTCGTGATGTAGGGGATCTTGGCCCGGATGGCGGCTTTGCGAATGTACGAGTCATCGAACTGGCTCAGTTTGCCGGATGCCGTATTGATCACGAGCTGGATTTCCTTGCTGGTGATGCCATCGACAATATTGGGCCGGCCTTCGTGCTGCTTGAGGACCGGTTCGGCTGCCACCCCCTGGGCATTGAGGTAGTCGCAGGTGCCGCGGGTCGCCTTGATCCTGAAACCGAGCTCGGCGAAAATGCGGGCTGCTTGCAGCGCCTCCGGCTTATCCGCATCGATGACACTGATCAGGACCGTGCCAGTGGTCGGCAAGGTTGCCTGGGCCCCCTCCTGGGCCTTGAGGTAGGCCAGTTCAAAGGAGTCGGCCATGCCGAGCACCTCACCGGTGGAGCGCATTTCCGGCCCGAGCAGTGGATCGACTTCCGGGAACATGTTGAAGGGGAAGACGGATTCCTTGACCCCGAAATGGGGGATCTTTTTGTGCTCCAGGGTCGCCAGATCCGACGGACGGCCCTCGTGGGCAGCCATGATCAGCTCGGTTGCAATCCGGGCCATCGAGATGTTGCAGACCTTGGAGACCAGCGGCACCGTACGGGAGGCGCGCGGATTGGCCTCGAGGACATAGACCTTGTCATCGGCAATCGCATATTGCATGTTCATCAGGCCGACGACATTCAGGGCTTTGGCGATCTGCTGGGTATAGGAGATGATGGTTTCGACATGTTTCGGTTCAATGCTGACCGGCGGGATGACGCAGGCTGAGTCGCCGGAATGGATCCCCGCCAGCTCGATATGTTCCATCACGGTCGGGACGAAGGCGTCAATGCTGTCACTGATCGCATCGGCTTCGCATTCCAGGGCACTCGAGAGGAAGCGGTCGATCAGGATCGGCCGGTCAGGCGTGACGCCAACGGCTGCAGCCATATAGTGGCGCAGCATGTCCTCGTCATGAACGATCTCCATGCCACGGCCGCCGAGCACATAGGAGGGCCGGACCATCAGCGGATAGCCGAGACGGTTGGCAATCGCCAGGGCATCGTCGATGGTGACCGCCATGCCGGATTCCGGCATCGGGATCGCCAGCTCATCCATGATCGCCCGGAAGCGGTCGCGGTCTTC
>CAZCMX010000079.1:0-5038 GCA_964499985.1 uncultured Mageeibacillus sp. | reverse complement strand
TCAGGCAGCAGTTGGCCCCTGTAGCTGAGGATCTGCTCCTCGAGCTGGACGAGCTCTTGCATCTGCCGCAGGAAATACGGCTTGATATAGGTCAGGCGGTACAGGTCATCGATATCGGCGCCTTTGCGCAGGGCTTCGTAAAGGATGAACTGGCGTTCGCTGGTCGGTTCGGCGAGCAGAACCATCAGCTCTTCCAGGGATTTGCTGTTGAAGTCGCGGGCGAAGCCGAGGCCGTAGCGGCCGATCTCCAGCGAGCGGATCGCTTTCTGGAGGGCTTCCTTGTAGTTCTTGCCGATGCTCATGACTTCACCGACAGCCCGCATCTGGGTGCCGAGCTTATCCTGCACGCCCTTGAATTTTTCAAAGGCCCAGCGGGCGAACTTGATCACAACATAGTCGCCGGACGGGGTATAGCGGTCGAGGGTGCCGTCGCGCCAATAGGGGATCTCATCCAGGGTCAGGCCGGCGGCCAGCATGGCCGAGATCAGGGCGATCGGGAAACCGGTCGCCTTGGAGGCCAGGGCGGACGAACGCGAGGTGCGCGGATTGATTTCGATGATCACGACTCGGCCGGTCTTGGGATCATGGGCGAACTGGACATTGGTGCCACCGATGACCTCGATTGCTTCGACAACGGCATAGGCATAGCGCTGCAGGCGTTCCTGAAGCTCCTTGCTGATGGTCAGCATCGGCGCCGAGCAGAACGAGTCGCCGGTATGGACCCCGATCGCATCGATGTTCTCGATGAAGCAGACCGTGATCATTTTATTGTTGGCGTCGCGGACGACCTCGAGCTCGAGCTCTTCCCAGCCGAGGACCGATTCTTCGACCAGGATCTGGCCGACCATACTGGCCTGGATGCCGCGCTGGGCGATCGTCTGCAGTTCTTCGAGGTTATAGACCAGGCCACCACCCGTGCCGCCCATGGTATAGGCCGGGCGGATGACGACCGGATAACCGAGCTCAGCGGCGATGGCTTCGGCTTCAGGCACGGTATAGGCCGGTTTGCTGCGCGGCATCTCGATGCCGAGCCGGGCCATGGTTTCCTTGAAAGCGATGCGGTCCTCGCCGCGCTCGATGGCATCGATCTGGACGCCGATCACCTGGACACCATATTGTTCGAGGATACCCTGTTGGCTGAGCTCGGAGCAGAGATTGAGGGCTGATTGGCCGCCGAGATTGGGCAGGACCGCATCCGGTCGCTCCTTGGCGATGATGTCAGTCAGCCGCGGCACATTGAGCGGCTCGATATAGGTGACATCGGCGATTTCCGGGTCGGTCATGATGGTCGCGGGATTGGAATTGACCAGGACGATCGAGTAGCCAAGCTTTCGCAGGGCCTTGCAGGCCTGGGTGCCGGAATAGTCGAATTCGCAGGCTTGGCCGATCACGATCGGACCGGATCCAATGATCAGGATCTTGTGGATATCGCTTCTCTTGGGCATGGTGATGGCCTCCATTGGCAATCAGCGTGTGCTTCTATGCAGTTGTTGGGATTCTCAGGTAACCCTATACACAATAACATCGAACAGGCCAGCCGAAAATACAATCTCCAGCCAGGAATTTTCCGGAAAAGACACTTAACCTTCAGCACAATCCATTTCCTGGATTTGCAGGGCCACGTCGGCCCGTTCGCGGGGCAAAAGCACTGCTGCCGCTCCGGCAAGAATCGTACAGAGTGCGGGCACCAGCATCAGCATGTTCATGCCCCAGGCATAGGCCAGCGAACCCATCAGCAAAGGGAAAAATGAATAGGCCAGATAAAGCGCCCCAAATACAAAACTGGCAGCCACGCCGGAGTTGACCTGGTACCAGCCACTGACCAGGCCCATGGTCCGCGGCAGCAGGGGCGCATTGAAGGCACCCGAGAGGAAGACACAAACCAGCATCACACCATAGCTACCGGACAGGACACCGATCAGGAGGACTGCGCCGGCTAGTATGCTGCCGTAAATATTCACGGGCCGGGTCTCCAGATTCCGCAGTCGGGGGACCAGGCCGAACAGCAGGCGGACAATGCCCGCCCCCAGCCAATAGGCTGTAAGACCCAGCCCGGCTGCCAATTGGCCACTGCCGAATACAGCCTTGAAATACTGCGACACCCAGACCAGGATGCCACTCTGGTAACCACCGAACATCAGCGTGGAAAGAACAGCCACCCAAACCCTTTTGTCCTTGAGGAACTCCGGGGCCTCACCCTGCACCGGTTGGTTCAGATGCACCGTTTTGATGGCCTTCAGGCTTTTCCGGACAGAAGCAGAGACCAGAATATAGACGACCAGAACCGCGAGAATGACAAATCCCACCAGCGTGTAGACCGTCTGCCAGGGCAGCCCCGATTCCGTGATCCCGCCCGCAATCAGGGGGGCGGCCACCGCACCCATCGATGCAATGCCATGCATCAGACTCAGCGCCGTATTGCGCTTTTGCTGCTGGACATCGGATACAAGCGCATTGCCTGTCATGTCCATCGAGCTGAACGAGATGCCGAAGGTGAGGAACAAAAGCATGAATACCGTATAGGGCGGGGCAATGCCGATCAGAAGCAGCGAAATGGCGAGCAACAGCATGGGCGCAATGAAAGCAAGCGTCTTGTTTAACCGGTCCAAGACAAAGGAAAACAAAATGACCGCCAGCGTGCCACCGATATTCTGGTACAACGACATCAGGCCGCCGCCATCCAGCCGGATGTCATAATGCGCCATGATATCTCCCAGCAAGGGACCGACGATATTATTGGACAAGCACATGAAAAGCACGGCACCAAATATCGTCGCGGTATAGAGATTGATCTGTTTCTGGTTCACATGATGGTCGTTGTTCATAATCTGAGCGCCCATTCCCTGGCATCCCAGGTGCCAGTCACAATTTCCTCATAAAATTCCGGTTCGTGGCAGACCATCAGGATCGTGCCCTGATAGGCCTTCAGAGCTGATTTCAGGACATCTTTCGCCACGACATCGAGATGGTTGGTCGGTTCATCGAGAATAAGCACATTATGCTTGCGGTTCATCAGCTTGCAAAACCGCAGCTTGGCCTGCTCCCCACCGCTGAGCACGGAGACCTTGCTTTCAATATGCTTCGTGGTCAGACCGCATTTGGCCAGGGCCGCGCGCAGTTCGGCATTGCTCATCGAGGGGAATTCGTCGCCCAGGTTTTCCAGACAGGTGCGTGACTTGTCAGCCACATTCTCCTGCTCAAAATAGCCGATCGACAAATAGTCTCCCTGCTGATGGTCTCCGGATAGTGCCGGCACCAGACCGAGCAGGCTTTTTAAAAGAGTCGACTTACCGATGCCATTGGCGCCGACCAGGGAGATCTTCTGGCCACGCTCCAGCTGCAGATTGATCGGCCGGCTCAAGGGCTCCGAATAGCCGATCACCAGGTCCCGGGCTTCGAAAATGACCCGGCTGGGGGCCCGGTCTGGTTTGAAGACAAAGACCGGAACCGGACGCTCCTGATCCAGCTCGATCGTCTCCATCTTGTCGATTTTTTTCTGGCGGCTCATCGCCATATTCCGGGTGGCCACCCGCGCCTTGTTGCGGGCGACGAAATCCTTGAGCTCGGCAATTTCCTTCTGCTGCCGGTCATAGGCACTCTGCCGCTGGGATTTCTGGATTTCATAGACCTCCAGAAAGTGGTCATAATCGCCGGAATAGCGGTCCAGCCGGCAATTGCTGACATGGTAGACCACATTGATCACACTGTTCATGAAGGCGACATCATGCGAAATCAGGATGAAAGCATTCTCATAATCGAGCAGGTATTGTTTGAGCCAAGTGATATGTTCCACATCGAGGTAATTGGTCGGCTCGTCCAAAAGCAGGATGTCGGGCTTTTCCAGGAGCAGCTTGGCCAGAAGCACCTTGGTCCGCTGCCCACCACTCAAGGCTGTGACGTCGGTATCGAGACCGAAGGCCGTCAAGCCCAGGGCCCGGGCCGTCTCATCGATCTTGGCATCCATGGTGAAGAAATCGCTGTGCTCGATGTCGGTCTGCAGCTCGCCCATTTCCTCCATCAGGGTCATCATGCTGTCTTCGTCCGCCTCGCCGAGCAGCAGATAGATTTCCTCCAGCCGCGCCTGCTTCTGGTTGAGGTCGTCAAAGGCTTGCCGCAGGACATCGCGGATCGACAAGCCCGGCGTCAGGATCGCATGCTGGTCCAGATAGCCGGACTTGACACCCCTGGCCCAGAGAATCGTCCCCTCATCAGGCTCCATATGCGAGGTGACCATGCGCATGAAGGTCGATTTGCCCTCACCATTCGCCCCAACCAGGCCGATATGCTCACCCCGGAGCAGCCGGAACGACACATCCTCAAAAATGGCCCGGTCGCCAAAGCCATGACTCAATCCTTCAACTGTCAACAAACTCATCCTGGAAAACCTCTTATTCTATGTCCATCAGCCAAATAACCGATCAACGGATCTGCCCTCGGCAGGACCTGTCCCGGTCATTCAAAATATTAAACGGAAACTGAGGATCATTGTAGCAGAGACGGGTGGTTTTGGCTTGGGGTCTAACCAGGGGTGGTACCTTGGGTGGCAATTGCCAGATTGGGGGTCAATGGTCGCGTCAGGAGTGGCACTGAAGGTGGCAATTGCCAGATCGGGGGTCGGTGCCCCCTACGGGAAACAAAAAAGTGTCCCTGAAAAGATTACAGCCTCAGCTGACTTGGCATGAGTGTAACTTTTTCCACTAATGTGCACCGACATAGAAACGGCAATTGCCACCCCTCACACCACCCGTCGGTGCCAGAGGCCCTCTCCCACGACAGCTCCGGCCAGGATCAGGATCGAAAGCCAACTGGTGGTCGGTAGATCAATAACAAATCCCTGCCGCAGACCCACGTAGGCTGCAACGGTCAGAAAACTGACCAGCAGCTGGAGCATGGCGTTTTCCAAGCCTTGAATGCTTTTCGCATTTTTATTCAGGATAACCATCAGAGCGTAGAGGACCGCTGACAGGCCTCCGAAAAGCAAACCTAGAGCCGATTTTCCATCCTGATAGGCCTGGTGATTGATCAGAAAAAAACCAGC
>CAZCMX010000078.1:408-8612 GCA_964499985.1 uncultured Mageeibacillus sp. | reverse complement strand
CTGGCGAGCCTTGCTCCGATATTCGGCATAGGTGTCGAAGGACTGGACCTGGTGGCCGACAAAACCCAGGACCCGGCGGG
This sequence comes from uncultured Mageeibacillus sp., assembly GCA_964499985.1. Lineage (GTDB taxonomy): Bacteria > Bacillota > Clostridia > Saccharofermentanales > UBA5734 > UBA5734. The sequence continues at coordinate 8,532 of CAZCMX010000078.1, read as the reverse complement.
CGATCTTGTCGATGAAATAACGGTCGTGGCTGACTGCAAAAATCGCACCGGGGAATTCAAGCAGCGCCTGTTCCAGAATTTCGCGGGAATGGATGTCGAGATGGTTGGTCGGCTCATCCAAAAGCAGCAGGTCCGGCTGTTCGAGGAGCAGGCAGCATAGATAGAGCCGGGCTCGTTCGCCACCGGACAGGACAGAAATAGACTTGAAAACGTCGACATCCCTGAAGCCATAGCGTGCCAGCAGATTGCGAGCGCCAGCTTCGTCGAGGGCAAAACGGGAAAGCAGCTCGTCCAGCACCGAGGCTTGTTCATCGAGAAATTCGACATGCTGACCCATGTGGCCAAAGACCGCTTTTTCTGAAAGGCGCAGGGCCCCGTTGCTCTGTGGGATTTTGCCCAGAAGCAGGGCCAGCAAGGTTGATTTGCCACAACCATTTGGACCGCAGACACAGAGCTTGTCGCGGCCGCGGATTTCAAAGCTGACACCGGAAAACAGAACTCGCTCCTGGAAGCGGATTTCCAGGTCACTGGCCAAGAGCAATTGCTTGTCCGGGTCACCGGTATTTTGCACCGGCAGGAAATTGAATTTCAGCTGCGTCTGGTGCAGGCGGGCCCGGTCGCGGATTTCGCTCAGTTCGGCTGACAGCTTGGAGACCACCTTTTCCCGGGCATGGTAACTCGACATTTTGCGATGGGACAGCATGGTCTGGGTGACAGACTCCTGATGTGCGAGCTCTTTTTCCATCTGGCGGATCGTGCGCGACAAGGTCAGCTGCTCACTGGTCTGGATGGCCTTGAAAGCCGTATAGTTGCCCGGTCGGACGGTCAGCTGGCCAAGCGACAGCTCAGCCACCTCATTGGCCACCTGGTCAATGAAGGCCCGGTCATGGGAAACGAGGAGGACGGCACCCTTGAAGCCCTTGAGATAGCTTTCCAGCCATTCCTGCGCAGCTGCGTCGAGGTGGTTGGTCGGTTCGTCGAGGAGCAGAACATCGGGGGACATCAGGAGGATCCGGGCCAGGGCGACCCGCATCCGTTCCCCACCGGACAGGGTGGACATCGGACGCGTCAGCACCTCGCCGGACAAGCCAAGACCATCGAGCGCTTCCTGCATGCGGCGGACAAAATCATAGCCCTCCAGCGCTTCAAAACGGGCTGTGCAGTCGGCATAGCGAGCCATCAGGCGATGGTCGCCCGGTGCCGCCGCCATCTCCAGCTCCAGCTGGCGCATATCGTCCTCGAGTGCGGCCAGCTCCTGGTTAGCCAGGGGATGGCTCTCGAGATCACAGATCTCTTCGACATGCTGGCTCAAATAGGCCACCACCACGGTGGCTGGCCGGATGACCTGGCCCGCATCCGGCTTTTCCTGGCCAGTGACGAGACGCAACAGGGTCGTCTTGCCGGCCCCGTTTTCGCCGATCAGGGCCAGACGGTCACCGCGGTCGATCCTCAGGGAAACACCGGCCAGGATGGTGCGGCCAAAATATGATTTTTCCACAGCTTGCAGGGATAAAAGGCTCATCGGATCTTCATTTTCTCCAAATGCTCGAATGCGCCGCCAGTATAGCATACCTGACTGGCCGAGGACCAGTTTTTGGCAGAAAGCGTGAAGAAAAAGGCGGCCAGTACGCTTGTCCCTTCGCCTTGGCGCACGGTATGCTGGAATCATCCTGCAGCATCAGTCCATGCCGTGAATTTTCCGGTATCGACCGGATGCCTGGAAAAGGAGGAGAGGGCTTTGGCAAAACCCGTTGTTGAAATTCTTGACACGACCTTGCGTGACGGCGCCCAGATGGAGGGCGTCTCGTTTTCCGTCAATGACAAGTTCCAGATCCTCGACAATCTGGTGACGATCGGCGTCCGCTACATTGAAGCCGGCAATCCTGGCTCCAATCCCAAGGACCGTGAATTCTTCACCAGGTTCAACGAACAACGCCCCGTGATGGACCGGACTGAGCTGGTCGCCTTCGGCCCGACCAAGCGCAAGGGGCTCAAACCGGAGGAGGATGCCGGCCTGGCGGACCTGCTGTCGGCCCAGACCAGCACGATCGTCATTTTCGGCAAGACCTGGGATCTCGAGGTGCGTGACATTTTGCGCTGCACCAATGAGGAAAACCTGGGCCTGATCCGTGAGACCACCGAATTCCTGCGCGCCAAGGGGCGTGATGTCATCTTCGATGCCGAGCATTTTTTTGAAGCCTATCGGGCCAATCCGGACTATGCGGTGGCCTGCCTGCAGGCGGCCCGCGACGGCGGTGCCCTGTGTGCCGTCCTGTGTGATACCAATGGTGCCACCATGCCGGATGAAGTCGGCACAGTCACGGCGGCGGTTGTCCAGGCCTTGCCAGGGCTTCAGATCGGCATCCATTGCCATAATGACTGTGGCATGGCCGTGGCCAATTCCCAGGCTGCCGTCTTGAATGGCGCGACCCATGTCCAGGGGACCTTCAATGGGATTGGCGAACGGTGTGGCAATGCCAACCTGTCGACGATCATCCCCAACCTGCAGATCAAGTATGGCTATCCCTGTATTGCCGAGGACCGGCTGGAGCTGCTCACCCCCGTCGCGCGGACGATTGCCGAGATCACCAATATCCAGCTGCCTAATGGAGAGCCCTTTGTCGGCAGCTCGGCCTTTTCCCACAAAGCCGGCATGCATGTCGATGGGGTCAAGAAGAATCCGCGGACCTTCGAGCATATCGAGCCGGCCCTGGTTGGCAATGCCCGCCGCTTCCTGCTCTCGGAGATCAGTGGCCGCTCGGCTGTCCTCGACATCATCCGCCGGATCAAACCGGATATCAGCCGTGACTCCCCTGAGGTGGCCCGGGTCCTGCATGCCATGAAGGAGCTCGAGCACCAGGGCTATCATTTTGAAGGGGCGGAGGCCTCACAGGAATTGCTGGTCTGCAAGGAGCTCGGTCTCTATCAGCCATTCTTCACCCTGGAAAAGCTGCGGATCACGATCGAGCAGCCCCAGGTTGGCGCTTTCAGTGCCTTCACCTATATCAAGATTCTCGTCGACGGGATCGAGGAGGTCACGGCAGCCGAGGGCGAAGGCCCCGTCAATGCGATGGACCGGGCCTTGAAAAAGGCGATGGAGGTTTTCTATCCGGAGCTGACCCAGGTCCGCCTGACCGACTTCAAGGTCCGCGTCCTGAACCAGGAGGCAACAGCCTCGACCGTCCGCACCCTGATTGAATCCACCGATGGCAACCGGACCTGGCATACGATTGGTGTTTCGACCGATATTCTCGAAGCCTCCTGGCTGGCCCTGGTCGACTCGCTGGAATACAAGCTGATGTGCCAGCAGCTCGGGCTGAACTGAGCCCCCACTTTTTTGCATCCAAAAGTCCAGACATTCAAGGAGTAATAGATATGGCGAAATACAATCTTGCAGTCATTCCCGGCGACGGCATCGGACCAGAGGTGGTCAATGGCACCCGCCAGGTCCTCGATGCGATCGCAGCCCGTTTTGGTCACGAATTTGCCTATACGGAATTGCTCGCTGGCGGCATCGCCATCGATGCCACAGGTGAGCCTTTGCCGGCTGCCACCGTTGCCGCAGCCAGGAAAAGTGATGCCGTGCTTTTGGGTGCGGTCGGCGGCCCGCAATGGGACACCCTGCCCGGCGACAAACGGCCGGAGCGTGCTCTTTTAGGCCTGCGCGCCGAGCTCGGCCTCTATGCCAACCTGCGCCCGGCCGTCCTGTACCCGGCTCTGGCTGCGGCCTGCCCGCTCCATCCGGAAACTGCCGCGGCCGGGATCGATGTCATGATCGTGCGCGAGCTGACTGGCGGCATGTATTTCGGTGACCGCGGCCGGCGTGAAGGCCCGAATGGTCCGGAGGCTTATGACACCGAGGCCTATAGCATCATGGAGGTCGAGCGGATTGCCCGGGTGGGCTTCGAACAGGCCATGCTGCGCAATAAGCGCCTGACCAGTGTCGACAAGGCCAATGTCCTCGAGAGCTCCCGCCTCTGGCGTGAAACCGTGATCCGGGTCAGCCGGGAATATCCGGAGGTCACCCTTGACCATCTCTATGTTGACAATGCAACCATGCAGCTGATCAAGCGCCCGTCTGACTTTGACGTCATTGTGACGACCAATATGTTTGGCGATATCCTCTCGGACGAAGCTGCCATGATCACCGGCTCGATCGGCATGCTGGCTTCGGCCTCGCTGGGCAAGCCGGGCACCCCTGGCATGTATGAGCCCGTCCACGGCTCGGCGCCGGATATCGCCGGCCAGGACAAGGCCAATCCGCTGGCCACGATCCTGTCGGCCGCCATGCTGCTCAGGATTTCGCTCGGCCTGATTGCCGAAGCCGACGCGGTAGAGGCTGCGGTGGCCAAGGTTCTGGCGGACGGCTACCGCACGGGCGATATCGTCCAGAATGTCGGCAGCAGCTCGACTGAAAAACGGGTCGGCACCCGTGAAATGACCCGTCTGGTGGTCGAGGCTGTCCAGACGGCCTGAGCCAGACGCAGACCCGCCGCCAGACCAGCTATCCGGGCAAAGGCGGGCCTGGAAACAGACCCCTTGCCACAAATCCATCGTCTGCTCATACAGCTGACCGGGTGCCAGACCATCCGGTCAGCTATGCTATAATGAATCAATCTGAATAAAGAAGGTGAATGCCATGCGCAGTGATGCGATCAAAAAAGGACCCGGCCGTGCTTCCCACCGTTCCCTGCTCTATGCCCTCGGCCTGTCTGAAAATGAAATGAAAAAGCCGTTTATCGGTGTGGTCAATTCGTTTAATGAAATCGTCCCCGGACATATCCATTTGCGGACCCTGACGGAGGCAGTCAAAGCGGGGATCCGCAATGCCGGCGGCGTCCCGTTCGAATTCCCGGCCATCGCAGTCTGTGACGGGATTGCGATGAATCATGCGGGCATGAAATACTCCCTGATCAGCCGCGATGTGATTGCCGACAGCATTGAGATCATGATGATGGCCCACCAGTTTGATGCCGTCGTTTTCATTCCCAGCTGCGACAAGGTCATCCCTGGCATGCTGATGGCGGCTGCCCGGCTCGATGTGCCGAGCATCTTTGTCACTGGCGGCCCGATGCTGCCCGGTAAAGTCAGCCATGACCGGGTCGGCCTTGGCAATGTTTTCGAAGCCGTTGGCGCCCATGCCGCGGGCAAGATGACCGATGCCCAGCTGACGGCGATGGAAATGTCGGCCTGCCCGACCTGCGGCAGCTGCTCTGGCATGTATACCGCCAATACGATGGCCTGCCTGACTGAAGCGATGGGTCTGGCCCTGCCTGGCAATGGCACGATCCCGGCTGTGTTCTCCGACCGGATCCGTCTGGCCAAGAATACGGGCGAACAGATCATGGAGCTTTACAAGTCCGGCGTGACGGCGCTCGACATCATGACCCCGGCCGCCCTGCGCAATGCCCTGCGCATGGACATGGCCCTCGGCGGCTCGACCAATTCCGTCCTGCATATGCTGGCGATTGCCCGCGAAGCCGGCTATAGCCTGACCCTGGAGGAAATCAACCAGATCAGCAGCGCGACTCCGCAGCTGTGCAAGCTCAATCCCGCCAGTGACCACTATATTTCCGACCTGAACGAAAAGGGCGGCCTGCGCGCGGTCATGACCGAGCTTAAAAAGGGCAACCACATCGAGCTCGATGCCATGACGGTCAATGGACCGCTTGCGGACCGCCTGACGGGCTCGTTTGGTGCCGATGGCATTATCATCCGCCGGATCGACAATCCCTATTCAGTGGATGGCGGCCTGGCTGTCCTGAAGGGTAATCTGGCCCAAAATGGCTGCGTGGTCAAGAAGGGCGCTGTCTTGCCCGAGATGATGCAGCACGAAGGCCCGGCCCGGGTCTTTGACAGTGAAGAGGAAGTATCCGAAGCGATTTTCGGTGGCCAGATCAAACCTGGTGATGTCATTGTGGTCCGCTTCGAAGGCCCCAAGGGCGGCCCCGGCATGCGCGAAATGCTGACGCCGACCAGTGCCCTGGCCGGCATGGGCCTTGACAATAGCGTGGCCCTGATCACGGATGGCCGGTTCTCCGGCGCCTCGCGTGGGGCCTCGATCGGCCATGTCTGCCCGGAAGCGGCTGTCGGTGGCCTGATTGCCTATGTTCAGGAAGGGGACCGGATCCGGATCGATATCCCGGCCCGCACGATCGAGTTGCTGGTCGATGCCGCTGAGCTGGCCCAGCGCCAGCCAGCCCCGCAACCGGACCGCAACCTGCGCGGCGTCCTCAACCGCTACCAGTCGCAAGTGATTGCCAGCAGCGCGGGCGCCCGCCTGCGCCGCAATGGCCAGGAGGATGAATCATGAATGGTGCAGATCTGATCGTCAAATTCCTGCTCGACAAGGGTGTCCATCATGCGTTCGGCTATCCGGGCGGCCCTGTGCTCGTGCTCTATGATGCCATCTATAATGCCGGCTTCCCGCATGTCCAGGTTCGCCACGAACAGGGCGCGATCCATGCGGCTGAAGGCTTTGCCAAGGTCACCGGTATCCCCGGCGTCGTCATTGCCACCTCCGGCCCCGGTGCCACCAATCTGGTCACCGGCCTGGCCGATGCCATGCTCGACTCGGTACCGGTCCTGGCGATCACGGGGGCGGTTGCCCGCAAGGCCACCGGCACCGATGCCTTCCAGGAGGCTGATATCACCGGGATCACGCAGCCGATCACCAAATACAATTATCTCGTCATGGACCCCAATGACCTGCTGCCCATCCTTGAGGAGGCCTGGCAGCTGACGACCGAAGGCCGGCCCGGTCCGGTCCTGGTCAATGTGCCCAAGGATCTCCTGGCCATGACCATCGATCCGGAAGCCGAAGGCCGCCCGATCAGCACCTATGTCCGCCACCGCCCGGCCAAGGTCCGTACCCAGGGTATGACCGACCAGGTCTACGCAGCGCTGGCGAAGGCGAAAAAACCGCTGCTCCTGGCCGGCGGCGGCTGTGTCATCTCCAATGGCGGCGTGAAGGACATGATGGAATTCATCCGCTGCCTCGGCATCCCTGTGGCCACCACCCTGATGGGCAAAGGCGCCGTCGCGCCGGACCATCCGAAATACCTCGGCCATATCGGCATGCATGGCACGCCCCAGGCCAATACGGCCCTTGGCACCTGCGACCTGCTCCTGGCCGTTGGCAGCCGCTTCAGCGACCGGATCGTCGGCGACCCGGACCTTTACAACCAGGACAAGAAGCGTGTGATCATCCATGTTGACATCGATGATGCCGAAATCGGCAAGAATGTCCGGGTCGACATCGGGATCGAGGATGATGCCGCCGACTTTTTCCGCACCATGGCGGCCAATTACCCGGCCGACCGCACCTGCGGCGTCTTTTCCGAGGACTGGCTCGACTGGATCGACAGCCTGATGGCCAAGAAGAAGCGCTATGATGAGCTGGTCGAGCAGATGTATGTGCCGACCTACCCGCTGCTGCCGCAATATCTGATCCACCGCGTCGCCCAGGCTTATAAGGGCACCAATCCGATCGTGGTCACCGATGTCGGCCAGCACCAGATGTTCGCCACGCAGCATTTCCCGGTCGAATCGCCGCGCAGCTGGATCACCTCCGGTGGCCTGGGCACCATGGGCTTCGGCCTGCCTGCCGCCATCGGGGCCTCCTTTGCCGACCGCTCCCGCCCGACCATCCTGTTTGTCGGTGACGGTGGTTTCCAGATGACCTTCCAGGAACTCGGCGTCCTGGCCAATCTCCAGCTGCCGGTCAAGATTTTCATCATGGACAATGGCAGCCTCGGCATGGTCCGCCAATGGCAGGATCTGTTCTTCAACAAGCGCTTCTCCCATTCCGGCATGGAAGGCACCCCCGATTTCAACATGATCGCCAAGGCCTACAACTTGCCTTGCGGATTTGCCAATGACGAAGCCAGTCTCACCCGCGAAATCGAGAAATGTGTTTCGACCGAAGGCCCCTATCTCGTCCACTGCATCATCGATACCGGTGAAAACGTCTACCCGATGATCCCCGCTGGCCGCATGCCCAACGATCTGATCATGCCCGGCATGGACTAAAGCCAGATTCAGCAACAGTCCCCAGCCCCAGCTTCGCACACATTCTACGCACACACTCGCAAAGCCGTTCCGGATCAGGCAAAGCCCTGGCCC
>CAZCMX010000078.1:0-398 GCA_964499985.1 uncultured Mageeibacillus sp. | reverse complement strand
TGTTTTGCCCAAAATGGGACCCGGTCCCTTTTGTTGTTTATCGATAAATCTGAAGGGGAGATTTGGCATCGTCAGGTGTGATGTCCTGCGTTACAATGGTCTCATTGCAGTTGGTGTTTCCAGGTGAAAGGGGGCAACCACCCATGCATGTTGCCATCATGCAGTTTGACTTGATGCTTTACAATTGTCATTCCCTCAAGGATAAACGCTCCGTCACAAGTCGCATCAAGGCTGACCTGCAGCACCGCTTTGCTGTCTCTGTTGCCGAAGTTGCTTTCCAGGATCAGTACAGTCGCCTTGGCCTCGGCATTGCGGTCGCCGGCAGCGATCGCAAAACACTCGAAAAGCTCCTCCAAAGCATCGAAAATCACGCCGAAACCTGGCCCGATCTCGAAATC
>CAZCMX010000077.1:6362-8909 GCA_964499985.1 uncultured Mageeibacillus sp. | reverse complement strand
TCGATCATCAAGGACCTGATCTTCCCGGCCAGCCTGGCGCGACGGTGAGGGGGACCCTGGAATTCACAGGCAAAGATCGATGAAAACTTGATTGATCAGTATCATTCGTATGAGGTAGCCATCATGATGTTCAACTTTTTCAAAACCATTATCAGAGATATGAAGACAAATGGCTGGTACTATTTATGGGATCTTGTTCTTATCGGCATGAGATTGCGAAAAGAGCCTAAATTCTATATGAAAATGACAGATGAAGAATTCATTAAATTCAAATATAAGAATAAACGTGGTAAGTCAATCGATCTGGAAAACCCTGTCTCATTTAATGAAAAATTAAATTGGTTGAAACTATATAATCGAAGACCAGAATACTCAATCATGGTTAATAAATATCTTGTAAGACAATATATTGCTGATAAAATCGGCGAGGAACATTTAATTCCATTGATCGGTGGCCCTTGGGATTCAGTAGAGGCGATTGATTTTGCTGGCTTGCCCCAACAATTCGTATTGAAATGTACCCATGATAGTGGAAGCATCGTTATCTGCGCCGATAAGAATCAATTCGATCCTAAGCGAGACTGCGATGTATTGAAAAAGGGAATGAAGAAAAATTTCTATTGGGTGGGTCGCGAGTGGCCCTACAAGAACGCAAAACCACAAATTATTGCTGAAAAATTTATGGTCGACGAATCCGGAACAGATTTGAAGGATTACAAAATATTTTGCTTCAATGGCAGCCCACGCCTGATTCAAGTTGACTATAATCGCTTTAAAGGTCATATGAGAAATTTATATTCAACCCAATGGGACTTCCTCGATGTAAAACTCACTTTTCCTTCAAATCCTGATGCGAAAATTCCCAGACCAGAAAACCTAGAAACTTTACTCGCCTATGCTGAAAAGCTTTCACAGGACATACCGTTTGTCAGAACTGATTTTTATGTCATAAATGATCAGATCTTTTTTGGGGAACTTACATTTTTCCCAGGATCTGGCTGGGAGTTTTTTGAACCAGAGTCCTTTGAGATGTACATGGGGCATTTATTGGTCTTGCCTGAAATTCAGAAGAGGAATGATTAACTCAGTACTATTTGAACTAAATCGATATGGCTGATCTCAATAAAACAGGGTATCTGACAAAACTGGTGCAGCATTGTCAGATACCCTGAATCAATTTATTAATTCGATCAGCCAGTTTACTTGAATGTGATCGTCTTGGTATTGCGCAGGATGCCGATATAGATTTTGCCGCGGTTGAGGGTCAGCTCACTGCCATCGGCACGGGTGAAGATCCAGGGCTGTGAGGTGCCGCCCTTTTTCCAGGTGATCTTTTCATAGGCTCCACCAGTCAGATAATAGCCGGAACCGGAGGTCAGATCGTATTCCTTGAGAATATCGCCATTGAACTGGGTGACGGTTGTCTGGAGCAGCAGGACATTGGTGAACTGGAGGGCTTTGCCGGTGGACTCATCGATCTGGTCGGCATTGAACTGACCCTTCTTATAGGTCTTGCTGGCTTCGTCATAGGTGAAGGTGGATACCGCATAATTCGAGAAGGGGGCGGTCACCTTGACGGCACTGCTGCCTGTTGCCGGAACGATATCCGCAGAGGGCTGGAAATAGAACCAGGCACGGTTGCCATTGGTGTTCTGGTTCGAAATCCCCAGTTTGTCAATCGCCTTGAGCAGGTTTTCGCCCGTGGTCTTGACACTGTGTTCATAACCGCGGCTGGAACGCCAGGCGGCATCGCGCCAGTAGGCATAGTCGGCATTGGAGCTGTCGATGTGATCTGTTTTCTGGAACATGACCTGGTCATAAGCCGCATAGGAACCGCCAAAATGGACGACGATGGCACCAAAGGCACCGGCCAGGTCAATGAAGTCATGGCGCAGGCTGCGAATCGAGCCAATTTCCGGAACGTCCGCCGGATTGGCGAATACAGCCATCATGCGGGTGATATCACCCTCGACTTCAATTTCGTAAAGCAGGTCAGCCGAGCCGATCCCCGCCTGAGGCGTGGCCGTCTTGATATTGTTGATCATGATACCAATCGGCCGGGCATTGACTGCTGCTGGATCTGTCACCGGCAGGCCATTGATCGGATTATAGCCGGCAATTTCCTTTTCCGGCTGAGCAGGCACAGCTGTCGTCTCCGCCGGGGCAGCCGTTGTGGAGGGTTCGATGGTGGCAGGGGCTTCGGTTTGCTTTTCCTTTTTGCAGGCTGCCAGAGGCAGGACAAGAAGGGCTGCGAGCAGAACGAGCAGGATGACCCGGAGCCAGGGTGTCAAGGCACGATTATTCTGTTTCATGGGTACTCTCTCCAGTCGGAAAATTTGGGCAAATCGTTATTATCTTAGCAATCCCTGGAATTAGATGCAAATCACAAGAAATAGTTCCAGCCAGAAACCACTTTTTGAAAGAAATTTTTGATCGCTAAGACCAGAATCTGCCATCGGTTTCAATCTGGCGTCAAATTTGGTAGACTTTATCCGATTAAGCTTATAAAAAATCGAAAGAGGCAGCTATGAAAATCGCAATTGCCGG
>CAZCMX010000077.1:0-6262 GCA_964499985.1 uncultured Mageeibacillus sp. | reverse complement strand
ACCATCCTGTTCTCGCCGGAATTCCTGCGCGAAGGCCGGGCCCTCTACGACAATCTTCACCCGTCGCGGATCGTCGTCGGCGAACAGTCCGAGCGGGCCCGGATTTTTGCCGGCCTGCTGCTCGAAGGTGCGATCAAAAAGGACGTCCCGGTCCTGTTCACCGACCCCACCGAAGCCGAAGCGATCAAGCTCTTCGCCAATACCTATCTCGCCCTGCGCGTCGCTTTTTTCAATGAGCTGGACACCTATGCCGAGCTCAGGGGCCTCAATTCGCGCCAGATCATCGAAGGTGTCGGTCTCGACCCGCGGATCGGCAGCCACTATAATAATCCTTCCTTTGGTTATGGCGGTTACTGTCTGCCCAAGGACACCAAGCAGCTGCTGGCCAATTATGCCAATATCCCGAATAACATCATGGCTGCGATTGTCGATGCCAACCGGACACGCAAGGACCATATCGCCGACATGATCATCCGCCGCAAGCCCAAGGTCGTCGGCGTCTTCCGCCTGGCGATGAAGGCCGGCTCCGACAATTTCCGCCAGTCCTCGATCCAGGGCGTCATGAAGCGGATCAAGGCCAAAGGCATCGAAGTCGTTGTCTATGAGCCTTATCTGCTCGAGGAGCAGTTCTACCATTCCCGCGTGATCCGCGATCTTGACGAATTCAAGGCCATTTCCGATGTCATTGTCGCCAACCGCCTGACTGACGATATCCGCGATGTCGCGGACAAGGTCTATACCCGCGACTTGTTCGGTAAAGACTGACCGTAAGGGGACAAATCATTATGGCATTCACCCAGAAACTCGAATCCACCGCCAAGATCCTGGTTACCGGCGCAGCCGGATTCATCGGCTACCACCTCAGCCGCTACTGGCTGGAGCAAGGCTATGCCGTCTATGGCCTCGACAACCTCAACGATTATTATGATCCCCAGCTGAAGCGAGACCGCCTCGACAACCTGGCCCATTACCCGGCCTTCCAGTTCTCCCGGATTGACCTCAAGGACAAGGACGAGCTCGACCAGCTGTTCCGCCGCCTGCGCCCCGACTATGTCGTCCACCTCGCCGCCCAGGCGGGGGTGCGCTATTCGATTGAACACCCTTATTCCTATCTCGATTCCAATCTGGCCGGTTTCCTCAATATCCTCGAGGCCTGCCGCCATTTCCCGGTCCGTCACCTGCTTTATGCCTCCTCGAGCTCCGTCTATGGTGGCAATACCATCGTGCCGTTTTCGACCAATCACAATGTCGACCATCCGGTCAGTCTCTATGCCGCCACAAAAAAGGCCAATGAGCTGATGGCCCATACCTATAGCCACCTCTACGGCATCCCGACCACCGGCCTGAGGTTTTTCACCGTCTATGGCCCCTGGGGCCGCCCGGATATGGCTTATTTTTCCTTCACCCGCGATATCCTGGCCGGCAAGACGATCAAGGTCTTCAACCATGGCCAGATGGAACGCGATTTCACCTATGTCGATGACATTGTGGTTGCGATCGCCCGCCTGACGGCCCGAATCCCGCAGCCCAACCCCGACTGGACCGAGGCGGACGGCGACCTGTCGAGCAGCTCGGCCCCGTACAAGATCTATAATATCGGCAATAACAATCCGGAGAAGCTCGGCTATTTTATTGAGGTCCTGGAAAAGGCGATCGGCCAGGTCGCCAACAAAGAATACCTGCCGATGCAGGCCGGTGATGTGCCGCGCACCTATGCCGACGTCTCCGACCTGGCCCGAGACATCGATTTCCGGCCCCAGACCTCGATCGAAGACGGCCTTGCAGCCTTTGCCAGCTGGTATAAGGCCTATTACAAGGAGAAAACCTGAGCATGAGAGGCCAGATTGAGGTCTTCCTGAAATACCGCTTCCTGCTCCATGACTTGATCCTCAAGGATATCCGGATCAAGTACCGCAAATCGATCCTCGGCATCCTCTGGAGTGTTTTGAACCCGCTCCTGATGATGCTGGTCATCACGGCCGTGTTTGAAAACATCTTCCGGGTCAAGATCGAGAACTTCCCGATCTACTACCTGTCCGGTGCCGTCATGTTCAACTTCTTCTCCGAGGCCACGATCACCGGCATGTCCTCGGTCCTCCAGGCATCCTCGCTGATCAAGAAGGTCTATATCCCGAAATACATTTTCCCGCTGGAAAAGGCCTTGTTCGCCTTCGTCAATTTCCTGTTCTCGCTGATCGCGGTTGTCCTGATCTACCTGATCCTGGGCGTGCCTTTGCATTGGAGCGCCTTGCTGTTCTTCATCCCGTCGCTCTATCTGCTGGTTTTTGCGATCGGCATCGGTCTGGTCCTTTCGAGCTGGGCGGTCTATTTCCGTGACATCATCCACCTCTATGGCGTCGTCCTGACCGCCTGGACCTATCTGACCCCGATTGTTTATCCCTATGATGCCCTGCCAGCCAAAATGCAATTCATCATGCAATTCAATCCAATGTTCTACTATGTCGATTATTTCCGCCAGGTCACGATGTATGGCCAGATCCCCGGCCTTGCCACCAATGTGATCTGCGCCGCGGTGGCTCTGGTTTCCCTGGTCGTCGGTCTTCTGATTTTCAAGAAGAACCAGGACCGCTTCATCCTTTTCATCTGAGCATAAAGCGAGGCAACGATGACCATTATCGAAGTCAACCATGTCAATATGCATTTCAATATGAGCAAGCACCGCGTGCACAACCTCAAGGAATACGTGGTCCTGGCTCTGAAGCGCCAGCTGGTCTACGAGGATTTCCAAGCCCTGCACGATATCACGTTCACGATCGAGCGCGGCGATGTCTTTGGCATCGTCGGCCTCAATGGCTCCGGCAAAAGCACCCTGCTCAAGATCATCTCTGGCATCCTCAAGCCGACCACAGGCTCGGTCAAAATCCAGGGCACGATCGCCCCGCTGATTGAGCTCGGGGCTGGTTTCGACCTTGAGCTGACGGCGCGGGAAAACATTTTCCTTAATGGCGCCGTGCTCGGCCATTCGCACGATTTTATCCGCTCCCGTTTCGACGAGATCGTCGCATTCTCTGAAATGGCCGAATTCATCGATGTGCCGATGAAAAACTATTCCTCCGGCATGGTGGCCCGGATCGGCTTTGCCGTCGCCACCCTGACCAGCCCGGAGATCCTGATCGTCGACGAAATCCTCGCCGTCGGCGATTACCTGTTCCAAGAAAAATGCGAAAAACGGATCCGCGAGATGATGTCCGGCGGCACAACCGTCATCATTGTCTCCCATGCGATCGACCAGATCCGCCGGCTCTGCAAGCATGTGATGTGGCTGGAAAAAGGCCATATCAAGATGATCGGCGACATGCAGCCCGTGACCGATGCGTATATGACGCATCCCCAGGCATGAGTGCACCGGCCATGCGCAGCCCGGACCAGATCCACCCCAGCCACCCGGCCGATGCTCAGACGATCCTCGCCGATCCGCTGCAGCAGGCCAGCAGGGAAGACCTGGTGGCCCTGATCCAGCAGCAGGCTGAGGAAAACCAGAGCCTGCGCGACCAGGCGGAGCGTTTTGAGCACCTCTACCTCGACATTGTCCACTCGACCAGCTGGAAGCTGGCCTGGCCGATCCGCGCCGCCTTCAAGGTCTTGTCAGGCGGCAGGGATTGGCTGCGCCGCCGCAAAGGCCGCAAGACCAGTCCGGCCCAGACCACCAGCTCCATCAATCCGAAGCAGTCGGACAACTTTGACGCCGCCCTGAATCAATTGCTGTTTTTCAAAAGTCCGTCCCGAAAGATCCGGCTCAATTTGCTCGTGAGCCTACCGCTGCCACCGGACCAGCGGGCGGCCATCCTTACCCCGCTCGCACAAATCGCCGCCCGGCAGCAGGTCGCCTTGCGTGTCATCAGCCTCGATCCCGCCCTGACAGCCCGCCATTGCCTGGCCAGCCTCAGTCCGGCCAGCCCGGCCAGCTCGGGGCAGAGGAACCACCGCCTCGAATTTGTCTTCCACAGCCTGGACCTGTCGCAAGCCTCCCGCTCGCCATTCAGGCTCGAAATGGGCAGCCGGGAAATCGCCCTGGCCTTATCCGCGGCCGCTGACCAGACCCTGGCCACTTTTTTGCCGCCCAGCCAGCGACTGCTCATCGATCCCGCAGACACTCAATGGCCGGGCCAGCTGACGCTGATCCTGGACCAGACCAGCCGGGAGGACCAGCCATGAAGCCTCTGAAAGCGAGGAACTATTTCCCGGCCACGCCCTGGAAATTGCCGCTCGAGCAGCGCCTGCACAAGCTGAGCAACCATCTGGCGGCCGGATACAAAGTCAATGTCTTCCTCTACGAGAAGCCAGACTCCTCGACCTTCCGCTACCGGGTCTACAATATGGCCCAGGCCCTCGAGGCGAGTGCCCGCTGGCGTGCGGTCTTTTTCTTTGCCGATGAACTCGACCAGATCCAGGCCGCCGTCCTGGGCTGCCAGCTGGTTACAATCGCCCGCTTCCGCTGGACCTTTGCCCTGGAGACCCTGATCACCGCGGTCCGCACCCAGGGTATTCCAGTCGCCTTCGACACCGATGACCTCGTCTTTGACCTGGCCCATGTACCGGCCCTGGCCAATGTCCAGAACATCGACCAGCGCACCGATGCCGAGCTGAATTTCTGGTTTTCCTATGCCGCCCGAGTCCAGATCTCGGCCCAGCTGGCGGACGCGATGCTGACGACCAATGACTATCTCGGCTGCTTCCTGCAGGCCCAGTTTCAAAAACCGGTGCATGTGATCCGCAATTTCCTCAATCACGAGCAAGTCGATTTTTCTGCCACCTGCCTATTGGAAAAGCGCCAGACCAACGACCAGAAGCCGTTCACAATCGGCTATTTCAGCGGCTCGCCCTCGCATTATTTCGACCTGCACAGCATCGCTGACGAACTGTGCGACCTGCTCGACGAATTCCCCGACATCCAGATCCTGGTCGCCGGCTATATGAATTTTGCGCCGCGCCTGCAGGCCTATGCCGACCAGGGCCGGATCCGTTTCCACAAATTCGTCGACTTCCTGACTTTGCAGCGCCTGATTGCCGAGGTCGATGTCAATATCGCGCCCCTCTATCCGAATGATTTCACCGAATGCAAGTCTGAGCTGAAATATTTCGAGGCCGCCCTGGTCGAAACCCTGACTGTCGCCACCCCGACCTTCGCCTTCAAACAGGCGATCCAGTCCGGCCAGAACGGCTATCTCTGCCAGCAGGGCCAATGGTATGACACCATCAAGGCCATCTACCACGACCACCAGGTCCAGCTGCCGATCCTGGCCCAGGCCCGCGAAACCGCGCTGGCGACCTATGGCCCGGCCGCCAACTGGCAGTCCATCGAGCGCGCATACGATGCCATCACCCAGACCGTCAACAAGCCTTGACCAGTATGATAGAATAAGTAAAGTTTTTAAAGCCCAGACCACCCCACAGGAGGAGTCATGTCCGTCTTGCCGACCGGTGCCAGGCGTCTCGGAATTTATTCTTTCTACGACGCCGACGGGATCGTCGACCGCTACGTCCCATACTTCCTGAACGATCTCAAGGAAAACCTTGAGGCGCTTGTTGTTGTCGTCAATGGCCAGATCCTGGTCGAGGAGAAGCAAAAACTGCTCGCCATCACGCCGCAGGTCATCGTACGCGAGAACCAGAGCTTTGACATCTGGGGCTATAAAACGGGTCTCGACTCGATCGGTTGGGCCGGCCTGGCCGCCTATGACGAAATCATCCTGGCCAATAATACCGTCTTCGGCCCCCTGTATCCATTCCGCGACGTCTTCGCCGCGATGGATTCGCGCGACGTCGATTTCTGGGGCCTGACCCGCCATGGCGAACATGAGAACGACCCGACCGGCCGCAATGCCTACGGCTTCACCCCGGTCCATGTCCAGTCCTATTTCGTCGGCTTCCGCAAGCACTTTGTCCAGAGTGAAGCATTCCAGTCCTACTGGGACAACCTGCCCGCGATGCCGAGCTATAACGATGCCGTCGGTCGCCACGAGACCTTTTTCACCCGCCACTTTGCCGATCTCGGCTTTAAATGGGATACCCTGGTTGACTCATCGGCGCTGGAAACACTCAATCCCAATCCGATCCTCTATTACCACCAGAAAATGGTGGCTGAGCTCAAATGCCCGATCGTCAAGCGGCGGACCTTTTTCCAAGACTATGACGATATCCTGTTCCATACCACCGGCCAGCCGGCTTTCGAGCTGATGAACTGGCTCGAGCAGCAGTCCGGCTTTGACACCGGCCTGATCTGGGACAACCTGCTCCGGAC
>CAZCMX010000076.1:0-8973 GCA_964499985.1 uncultured Mageeibacillus sp. | reverse complement strand
GCCAATTACCTCACCATCCTTTCCGTGATCAAATACATCAATGCCAATAACATCAGTTGCCCCCAGGAGCTGTCGATCGTTGGCTTTAACGACTTTGACTGGGCCCCCTTTTTGAATCCACCGATTACCACAGTCGCGCAGGATATCTCCAGGATCGGCGAATTGGCGGTCCAATCCCTGCTCGAGCAAATCAAGTTCGAAGACGCAGATCCCAGCGAACCGGGCAAAAAAAAGCCCATCCACCGGACAGAAACCGTGCCAACCGAGCTGCGTGTGCGCAATTCCACTTACGGCATCGGCCGTGGTCCTTTTGGGGAAAAAGCCGCTTCACCGGATGTCCTGTTGCTTTCCGACGCCGATAAAAAGTTGATCCAGTCCGGCCATTACAAGGCCGCGATTGCGTTCCACTATACAGGCAAGGCCTGGATGCGTCTGCACGAGCAGGGTATCAAGGATGTCTTCAGTTCACTGGGCATCTCGATCCTGGCCGTAACCGACGCCCATTTCGATCCCGAGATGCAGAGCAAGCAGCTGGAAAGTCTTCTGTCCTTCGAGCCGGATGTGATCATCACTTTGCCCGCCGATAATATCAAAACAGCGCCCGTGTTTAAAAAGGTTGCCCAGAGCAAGACCAAACTGGTTCTGATCACCAATGTTCCGAGCGGGCTGACAACTGACGACTACGTGACTTGTGTCTCAGTCAATGAGCGGTCTTATGGCCGCAGCATCGGCCGAGGGCTGGGCGATTATATGAGCCACCACGGCAAGCGCAAGATCGCCCTCCTCAAACATGGCGCTGATTTCTACGCCACCAATCAGCGGGATAAAGCGGCTGAACAGATCCTGGTCGAGGAATATCCCGAACTCCAGATTGTCGCCTCGTATTATTTCACCAGTGAAGAAAACGCCTACGACCGCACCTTGGAATTGTTTGGCAAATACCCTGAAATCGAAGGCCTGTATATTTCCTGGGAGGGTCCGGCCATGATGGCCATGTCCGCATTGACCGAATTGGGACATACCGATGTCGCCATCGCCACAGCCGATCTTGAATATCCGGTCGCCCTGAACATGGCCAAAGGTGGCATGGTCAAGGTTTTAAGCGCCCAGACACCCTATGAGCAGGGCCAGGCCATGGCCTTGGCTGCTGCAAATGCCCTGATCAACAAGCCGGTCCCCTCCTTCATCGGTGTCGAGCCGATTGTCATCACGCCGGAGAATCTGCTCAAATCCTGGCAGAAGGTCTTCCACGAACGCTCTCCAGCCCAGCTAAGCGAAGCCATCAGCGAAAATCCGCAACTGCCCACGATGTAAAAACAGCCGCTTCGATCCATCAAGGAATCGGAGCGGCTATTTCTGATCGAGATGGATCGAGCGGTCAGGATGATCTGATCAGGCAATTGAACCGATCAGACTTTTTCCCATTTCCCGCTGGCGGCGGATCGGGCAACAGCATCACAGACCTTCGCGACTTTGAAGCCTTCCGCAAAGGTGGTCGAGGGCTGGACGCCGGTTGCGACAGACTTGATGAATTCATACGTTTCGATCGTCTTGAGCTCACCATAGCCAATATTCATGCCGGGGATATTCCAGGTCACTTCGCCATAGAAGTGGGCAGGACCGGTATAGATGGTCTTGAAACCACGGCGGTCGTCCGGATCCTTGGCAAAGCAGACTTGCAGTTCATTGAGACGTTCATAGTTGAACAGGATCGACCCTTCGGTGCCATGCAGCTCGACCGTGATGAAGTTATTGCGGCCCCAGGCATTGCGGGTCGCTTCGATGCTGCCATTGGCGCCGCTGGCAAGGCGAATCAGGAAAGACGCTTCATCATCAACGTCAACCACTTCTTTTTTGGCATCGGCACTGAGCTTGACCGTGCCAAGCAGGTCAACCCCGCCTTCCTGGACCGGGCGCTCCTTGATATAGGTATCCATGAAGGAGACGACCTCCTGGATATCGCCGGCAAGATACTGCGTGATGTCAATCACATGGGTGGCGATGTCACCGAGGGTGCCCGCGCCAGCCACTTTTTTCTGGAAACGCCAGGACAATGGCGAGGAAGGATCGGCTGACCAGCTCTGCAGATAGGTCGCGCGAATGTTCAGGATCTTGCCAATCGAACCTTCATCGATCAGCTTCTTGGCCATGACCAGGGCCGGGACACGGCGATACTGGTAGGCGCACATATTGATCAGAGTCTGACCCTTCTGGACTTCGGCTGCAGCCTCTGCCATCGCCTGGGCATTTTCGAGCGTATTGGCAATCGGTTTTTCGCAGATGACATGCTTGCCGGCCTTGAGCGCAGCAATCGCAATTTCAGCATGGCTGTCGTTCGGCGTGCAGACGCTGACGATGTCGATGGTCGGGTCATTGACGACATCGTGCCAGTCGGTGCAGGATTTTTCGAAACCGAAGCGATCCTTGGCATCAGCCGCAATCGAAGGAACAATGTCACAAACGGTGTCGAGCACCGGTACAGCCGGGGCTGGCCAGAAGAACTTCGGCATATTGGAATATCCAACCACGTGGGCTTTGCCCATGAATCCAGCGCCGATGAGACCAACTTTTAACTTTTTCATATAAACCTCCCGTTTTTTGAGATCATTGAGCTAAGCATTGCCATTTGGGGCAACGCCTGGTCTTAAAATGGATGTTAAGTTGTTGTTCATGATACAAGCCGGTTGGCCGAATCACCTTTGACCCGTTATAAGCGAGACAGCTGCTAAATCGATGATTATTTCTGTTTGCCTTGGGTCAGATTGCTCAGCGCAACGGCCAGGACAATGATGGCGCCTTTGAT
Source organism: uncultured Mageeibacillus sp. (assembly GCA_964499985.1). GTDB lineage: Bacteria > Bacillota > Clostridia > Saccharofermentanales > UBA5734 > UBA5734. The sequence goes on along the minus strand of CAZCMX010000076.1, from coordinate 6,170 downwards.
GATGGTCTGCTGAGCGATCGACAATCCAGCCAGGATCAAAGCGTTATTGATGACACCCATCAGGATCGAGCCAAAGAGGGATCCGATAACCGAACCAGAACCACCAACCATCGAGGTGCCGCCGAGGACGACTGCGGCAATGACTGAAAGCTCGTCCCCATCACCGAATGAAAATCGTCCAGCCTGCATGCGGCCCGCATAGAGGATGCCGGCAAATCCGGCGAAGGCACCGGACAGGATGAAGATGATGACCTTGATCCGGTTGGTTTTGATACCGGAGTAGATCGCTGACATCTCATTGCCACCCGTTGCCAGCGTGTGCCTGCCAAAAATGCTCTTGTTGAACAGGATATAGCCAACGAGGTAGAAACCGATGGTCCAGAAAACCAGAACAGAGATGCCGCCAATCATGCCGATGCCAAAGACTTGGTTGAAAGCTGCATTTTTGATCGGAACTGCAGCGGTCTGAGTGACCCACATGGCAGCGCCCCGGATGACTGACATCATGCCCATGGTTGCCAGAAATGCCGGCAAACGAAGCTTGGTGACCAGGAAGCCGACGAAGGCACCGGAGACAATACCAAAGCCAACTCCACCCAGGACCGCCAGAGGGATATTGTTAAGATCGCGCAAGACCAGAGAGGCAATCATCGCAGACATCGCCGCGACTGCACCGATCGTCAGGTCAATCTGGCCAGCAGCGATGACAAAGGTTCCAGCGACTGCCATGATCGAAATCATCGAGGTCTGGCGCAAGACATTCGCCAAGTTGTTCGGATTGAGAAACCCTTTTCCGCCCAGGAGGATCGAGAACAAAATGAATACGAGAACAAAAACAATATAGACCATGTAGCGGTTCCACTGGATGGATCCCAGCGATACACGCTTTTTAACTTCTTTGGATGGCATGTTGCAGCTCCTCCTCTACCCCTATGTCTTTTCTGGACAGTTCACCGGTGATCCGACCGTCATAAATGGTGATGATCCGGTCGCAGATGGCCAGCATTTCTGCCAGTTCAGACGAAACAAATATAACGGCATTGCCCTGGTCAGCAAAATTGCGGATGATCTGGATAATTTCCGATTTGGCACCAATGTCGACACCAGCAGTCGGTTCATCGAGCATCAGGATGCGCGGGTTGGTATTCAGCCATTTGGCAATGACAACCTTTTGCTGGTTGCCGCCAGACAGCAGACGGATGGTCTTGTTGATGCTGCTGGTGACGATATTGAGCTGTTGCACGCTCTCTTCGGTGACGCTGTCAGCCTGCTTTTCCTTGATCAGGAATCGCAACTTGTTCCCACTCAGCTTTTTGAGAATCGGCAAGATCAGGTTCTCTCGGACGGAATGGTTCAGGACCAGGCCCAGCTTTCGTCTATCTTCTGGAACGAGAGCAAAACCCGCTTGAATGGCCTCTTGGGGGCTGCTGTAATCCATCTTCTGGCCATCGAGAAAAATGGCACCGCCCAATTTCGGGCGCAAGCCGAACAGGGTTTCCAGAATCTCGGTCCGGCCGCTGCCCATCAGGCCTGCCAGGCCCAGGATTTCACCTGGTTTGAGTCCAAAAGTGATGTTATTGATCTTGTCATTGACCTTGACCGCATCCAGACGAAGCAGATCCGGGGCATTTTCGTCATAATGGCGAGGCACCCAGTCAAATTTGTGCTTGGAAGATTCGCCACCGATCAAATTCGAGATGATTTGCTCCATCGTCAGATTGGCAACCGAGTCCCGCAGGATGAATTGGCCATCACGCAGAATGGTGATCGAGTCAGCGATCATTTGGATCTCTTTCATGCGGTGGGAAATGTAGACCATCGAAACGCCTTTTGCTTTGAGCGTCTGGATGATTTCGAAAAGTCTTGACGTCTCGGTCTCGGACAACGAGGCTGTCGGTTCGTCGAAGACCAGAATTTTCGCATCCTTGGACAGAGCCTTGGCGATTTCAACCATCTGGCTGAGACCAACACTCAATCGATAGACCGGGGTCGTCGGATCGATATCGAGATCGAGCTCGGCCAGGAGCTTTGCTGCCCGATCATTCATACTGCGAATGTCGCGGAGGCCATTATGAGCGATTTCCTCGCCCAGGAAGATATTTTCAGCAACCGTCATGCTCTGGACCAGGGATAATTCCTGGAAGATCATGGCAATTCCTTGAGCCTTGGCATCACGGGTGTCTCTGATCTGAGCCAGCTTGCCATTGACATGGACTTCACCAGAATCCAGGGTGTAAACCCCAGTCATGATTTTCATCAAAGTCGACTTGCCGGCGCCATTACCGCCAACCAGAGCATGGACTTCACCTTGTTTGAGTTTGAATTCAACATTCTTGAGAACAGGTACGGAGCCGAAGGATTTATGGATCCCTTTCATTTCCAATACGTATTGTTCCATGACCACCACTCGTTTCTTTTTATTGGCCGGCGGCCCGGCCGAAACCGGGCCGCCGACGAGGAGGAAAATGTTCTGGAAGGTTGGCAGGATACTTATTTGCTCTTGGCCGCTTCAACCAGCCAGTCGGGAGCTTCGACCTGATAGACCTGCTTATAGGCGTCCAGGATATTGTTCTGGTCTACCCGGAGAGCCGGCACGGCAGCATAAGCCGGGGCATCCTTGCCAAGCAGTGCATAGGCTCCCAGCGTTGCTTCGGCAACACCCTGGTCATAGGGCAGCTGGGCACCGAGGCCGAGAATATTGCCTTCGGCAATTTCCTTGGCGACATTGTTACCGAGGTCGATGGTGCTGATTTTGACATCGGTGCGGCCAGCGGCACGCAGAGAGGAAAGAACACCTTCAGCCGGGACATCCCAGTGGGCGAAAATCGCCTGGATATCCGGATTTTGCGTCAGCATGGCATCTGCAACTTCACTGGTGGCATTGGGATCTTTGAAACCCATTTTAGAAACAACCTGGATATTGGGGTATTTCTCGCTCATGGTCTTTTCAAAAGCTTCCAGGCGCTGATTGGTGACGAAGAAATCGACGTCGAAGTGGACGATACCGATTTTTCCCTGGCCGCCGAGCGCTTCACCGATCAGATCGGCAGCAACGATACCATTGCCATAGTTGTCAGCGGAAACACAGGACACATAATTCTTTCCAGCAGTGAATCCCTGCGGCACATTATCCATGAAAACAAGCTTGATGCCTTTGTCGGCAGCGCGCTGGTATGCATCGGCAGTGGCGACCGGATCGGTCGGAATGCTGACAATGATGTCGGGGTTGAGAGCCATGACGGTTTCAATGTCGGAAACCTGCTGTTCAGCCGAGAAATTGGCATCTGTGGTTGCGACGATCTTGATCCCGAGCTTGTTGAAGGTATCTGTGAGGCCCTGAAGCTGGGAGGTGGACCAGTCATTGCCGCCGTAATGGAAGACAATGGCGGCGGTGTAATTGCCAGCTTTGACTTTGGCGATCTCGTCCGGCGTCAGGCCAAGTGTCGTGGCAGAGACTGCGTCTTCACCATTGGGACCTTTGGACAGGATGACCGGAGCACCATCTGTGGCAGTTGTGGTTTCCACTGCTGCAGTGGTTGCTGCGGTGGTTGTTTCCTGAGCTGCGGCGGTTGTTGTGGCAGATGGCGTACTGCTGTTACCGCAGGCTGCGAGCGCGACAACCATGACCAGGGTCAAGAAAATGGCTAGCGTCTTTTTCATAGGGGTTCTCTCCTTCTTTTTCATTATAACAGCGGATATCCCGCAGTTAATCAGTTCAATTTGTCCTGGAGGTATTCATAAGATATCTGGCACGCCTCGGTCGGATCTCCGGAGTAACCATCGATTTCCACGAGGTAATCACCCGCATAGCCCTGCGCCTTCAGGAAATCGATGATGGCTGCGAGGTCAATCTTGCCTTTGCCGAGCGGGACGAATCCATCGTCGGACAGATCTTTGAGGTGGACATACTGGATGCGCGAATAATACTTCTTGACGAGTTCCAGAGCATCGCCGCCACCGGCAACGAGATGCGCGATATCCGGGCAGAAGCTGATCGGTGTCAGGGCGAAAATCTTGTCGATCTCTTCCGGGTGCTGGACCATGGAACCCAAGTGTGGATGGTAGCTGGCAATCAAGCCATGACGATGTGCGATGGACTGGACCTGGTTGAGTGCTTTGGCGAGGAGCTGGTAATGTGGCTCGCGGATACCACTGGAGCTGATCGAACCACCACCCACCACCAGGTGCTTGGCGCCCAGGCCAGCGGCCAGGATGGCGACCTGCTCGATGCGGAACAGTTCGTCCGGCAGAGCATCCGGGTAGATGAATTGACCGCCTACGTAGACGCCGAGCAGATTGACCTGGTATTTTTCGAGCAAGGCCTTGAACGCTTCTGGTTCAGATGCAAAGCGCATCAGGTTCCCGTCGAAGATTTCGATGTTCTTGAATCCGCATGAGGCGATCTTCTGGATCGCAGCTTCATCGTCAACGAGTGTCACGTAGGCGATGTCTTTCATGTTAGTCACTCCGCCACCCGAGCCGACGAGCAGTCCAAAGGCATTGGTCATGTAGCCGATATTCATTGTCTTAACCTCCCTGTTTTTCGATCTTTTTCTGTATTTTTCTGTATTTACTCTTCTGGGAAAATTTTATCCGGATCAGCAGGTTGCCTCGCCGGATAAGGAGCTTGTTGAAATCTTTCAGGTAAATTTGCGTAACTCTTTCTTGGTTTTAATGATAGCACGCGCTAATGCAGGGGTCAATAGAATTGTCAGGTAGTTTTCGCCAGCACAAAGCCGTATTTTTGCTCGTCATTTTGTGCACACGGCTTAAGCGGCCGGAAATATTTTACTATATTTTCTTTTGGCTGATTTTTACAGATTTTTTTGATAGCGCAGATTCTGAATCGCGGTGACGGCTTTGATCAAACGCTGGCAAAGACAGTGCACTGCTGTCCATGCCTGCAGCACAGGCAAACGAGATTTCCAACTCACCTTTTCTTCTCTCAATAAGCGCAAATGCGAGCTGCAGCGCAGATAGCCTGTTTGTCTGGAGCGTATGTTGGGATGTGCCGACCGAAAATTTGGACTGCGATTTTTTGGTGCGGTCCATCAGATCGGCAATGGAAGCCCGTGCGGCATCCAACTCATCGGGAGTAAAATCGGCGCTCTCATTGCCTGCGAGTTGTATGGTAATTCGCAGCGCATTGATATTAGCCTCCAGCATGGCATATTGCCACGTGCCCTGACGCAGTTTTGTGATCGCCTTTTCCGACTTGCCAAGCAGTGATTGGAGTGCGGCAAGTTCTTTCGCCATCATTTTCGCGTCCTCGTTTTCGGTTTTACCAGATCGTAGCTGTTTTCGATCATGCACTTGATCAATTCTTCCGGAATATCGCCACCCATAATCACCGTGTTCCAGTGCCGCTTGTTCATATGCCATCCGGGTATCACGTCCTTGAACGACTGGCGCAGGAGATCCGCTTCAATGGGGTCGCACTTGAGGTTCAGGTACAGCTTGTCAGCGTGCCGTGTGATCAGTGCGAAAATCTTCCCATTGCCCCGATGCCGCAGAACTGTGGTGGCCTGCTCATCTGCAACCACATCAAATGGATAGTCTTCATAGCTGGCCGGGAACGTCAGACAAAAGTCGATGAGCTCTTGGCGATTCATACATCAAAATCCTCAACTTCAGCAATCGCAGACAAAAATGCTAGATGATTTTAGCTGAACCTTCGCAAATGCCGCCAATTGCGAAGTGGTCACTTGTCTATAATTTCATTTTCCTGCTCGTAATAGTAGGAGTACACCAATAATATCCAGTACAGAAAACTACCACTTGGTTTTTTCATCATCCCAAACAACACAGACTTCTTTATCGTCATAAAAACGAATAGAGATTTTGCTCATCTATAGCCCCCAAGCCTGTCCACAAACAGGCCATATGTTATTTTAGCATCTATCTTTCGTCCTCGTCATTTTGTTTTAAGTTGACACGAGCCACTTCCAGTTATAAAAATACCACCGACTGACAGAAGTGATTCTATCAATAGATGGTATCATGGTTGGTGCGGATGAGCAGGCCAAGCCCCGCCCTCCGGTTAGGGCTAGCAGGTTCAAGTCCTCGACATAAAGATAGACAGTGGACCTCGCACACGGCGAGGAAAAGGCTGTCTCAAAGCGCGAGACAGCCTTCCTGCTATTGGCAAAGGAACTAACTATTGATAAAAT
>CAZCMX010000075.1:0-9171 GCA_964499985.1 uncultured Mageeibacillus sp. | reverse complement strand
CCTTTGCCGAAACGCTGCATATGGATGCCCATACATTCTCCCTTGAAGCGCTCGAAGCACAAAATCCAGTCGATCTGGGCACGCGCTGCACCGTATTCATGAATTCACGGGTCAAGCAAGCCCAGAAGGAGGGTGCCAGCGTTGGCGATATTTCCGCTGGCCTGTCCTATTCGGTCGTGCGCAATGCCCTCTACAAGGTGATCAAGATCAAGGACCCGGCCCAGCTGGGCCAGAAGGTGGTCGTCCAGGGCGGCACCTTCCTCAATGATGCCATTTTGCGCTGCTTTGAGCAGGTCGCCGGCCGGGAAGTGATCCGGCCCAATATTGCCGGCTTGATGGGGGCCTATGGTGCCGCCCTGATCGCCCGCGAACGCTATGCCGGCCAGGCCAGCAGCCTGATGCCGGCCCGGGAACTCTCCACTTTCGATGTCCAGACCGAGCTGACCCATTGTGAACTGTGCACCAACCATTGCCAGCTGACGATCTCGCACTTTTCCAATGGCGAACGGTTCGTTTCCGGCAACCGCTGCGAGCGGGGGGCCGGTGAAGAGATCCACAAGGTCCAGCTGCCCAATCTCTTCGATTATAAATACAAGCGGATTTTCGGTTATGCCCCGCTGCCCCTCGACAAAGCACCCCGCGGCGTGATCGGCATCCCGCGCACCCTCAATTTGTTCGAGAACTATCCGCTCTGGCATACCTTCTTCAGCGAATTGGGCTTTCGAGTCGTCCTGTCCGGTCGCTCCAGTCATAAGATGTTTGAAAAGGGCATGGATTCGATCCCCTCGGAAAGTGTCTGCTATCCGGCCAAGCTGGCCCATGGCCATGTCACCGACCTGATTGAAAAGGGAATCCGGCTGATTTTTTATCCGGATATCACCTATGAACAGCTCGAATTTACCGCTGCCAATAACCATTTCAATTGCCCGATTGTTGTCAGCTACCCGGAGGTCATCCGGACCAATGTTGAAAAGATTTCGGAAAACAGCGTCCGGCTCATGAATCCCTTTTTGTCCTTGCACAATAAGGACAAGCTGGCGGAGCGTTTGACCGAGGTCTTGGCCGACTGGAATGTCAGCAGCCGGGAGATCCAGGCTGCCCTGGCCCAGGGCTTTGCGGAACTGGCCCAGGCCAAGGCCGATATCCGGGCCAAAGGCCAGGAAGCCCTGCAATTTTTAGCCGATCATGATTGCAAAGGCGTCGTCCTGTCAGGACGTCCTTATCACGTAGATCCGGAAATCCACCATGGCATTCCGCAGATGATCAATACCCTAGGCCTGGCCGTGCTGACCGAAGACAGTGTCTCGGGCCTGGGCCAGCTGGAACGTCCCCTGCGGGTGGTCGACCAGTGGGCCTATCATTCACGCTTGTATGAAGCTGCAGCTTTTGTGGCCAGCCAGCCTCGCCTCGAGCTGGTTCAGCTGACCTCGTTTGGCTGCGGCCTCGATGCCGTCACATCGGACCAGGTCCAGGAGATCCTGGCTGCCAAGGGCAAAACCTATACCTTGCTCAAGATTGACGAGGTCAGCAATCTCGGTGCGGCGCGGATCCGCCTGCGCTCGCTCAAGGCCGCGATGGACGAACGGGAAAAGAATGGGCCGCGCAAGGTCAGCCTGGCTTCGCATGTGATCGAGCGCATTCCTTTCACCCGGGAGATGAAGAAAAACCACACCATCCTGGCACCGCAGCTCTCGCCGATCCATTTCCGGATGATCGAGGCGGTGTTCAATCGCGGTGGCTATCGCACCCGGATTCTGGAAAATGCTTCCAGTGAAGACATCGAGGTGGGCCTGAAATTTGTCAACAATGATGCCTGCTATCCGTCGATCCTGGTGGTCGGCCAATTGGTCAATGCCTTGCTGGCCGGCGAATACGACCCGGACAATTGTTCAGTCCTGATCACCCAGACGGGAGGCGGCTGCCGGGCCACCAATTATGTGGCTTTCCTGCGCAAGGCGCTGCGGGAGGCCGGCTTCCCCCAGGTCCCGGTCATTGCCCTCAGTGCCAGCGGCATCGAAAAAAATCCGGGATTCAGCTTGTCGCCCCGTTTGCTCAACCAGGCGGCCCAGGCTCTGGTCCTGGGCGACCTGCTCCAGACCGTATTGCTGCGGGTCCGTCCTTATGAGATCAAGCCGCAAAGTGCCAATGGCTTGTACCAGTACTGGGACCAGGTGACCCGGGAATGGTTCCTCAACGATGGCTATTCGCCTCTTTTGGAGAAGAAGGTGTCATTCAAGGCCCTGATCGAAGCCATCGTCCAAGCCTTCGATCAATTGCCGATCCGGGCCGAGCGCGACAAGCCTCGGGTCGGGATTGTCGGCGAAATCCTGGTCAAATTCCATCCCGATGCCAATAACAATGTCATCGGTGTGGTCGAAGCCGAAGGCTGTGAAGCCGTCCTGCCCGGACTTCTCGACTTTTTCCTCTATTCATTTTCCAATGCCCGCTGGAATCATGAGCAGCTGGGCACCAGTGCCAAGTCCGCCCTGGTCGGCGACACTCTGGTCCGGATCCTCGAGCTGTATCGCCGGCCGATGGTCAAGGCACTCGAGAAAACCCAGGGCAAGTTCAGTCCGCCGGTCACCATCCATGAGCTGGGTGAAAAGGCCAGGAATATTTTGTCGCTTGGCAACAGTTCTGGCGAGGGCTGGTTTTTGACGGCTGAAATGATCGAGCTGATCGAAAGTGGCGCTCCCAATATCATCTGTGCCCAGCCCTTTGCCTGCCTGCCCAACCATGTGACGGGCAAGGGCATGATCAAGGAGCTGCGCCGCCAGTATCGGGAATCCAATATCGTGGCGATCGATTATGACCCCGGCGCCAGCGAGGTCAATCAGCTGAACCGGATCAAGCTGATGATCGCCACGGCCTTCCACCAGCACCGACTGCCGCTGGAAGTCCATCTTTCAGATCCAGCCAACAGGACGCTCAAGCCGAAATTATTTGCGGAGGACAATTGTTAATGAAAACGATCTACACCCTCAATGCCCCGAAACCGATCGGGCCCTATGCCCAGGCGGTTGTCAGCAATGGTTTGCTGTTCACTTCCGGCCAGATCCCGCTCGATCCGGTCACCAATGAACTGGTCGGTCCGGATATCGAAAGCCAGACCCGGCAAGTCCTGAAGAATCTGGCGGCGGTGCTCGAGCAGGCCGGAACGAGTCCGGAAAAAGTCGTCAAGACGACGATCTTCCTGCAGGACCTGGCTGATTTTGCCTTGGTCAATGGCTTGTACGGGGACTTTTTTGGTGATCATAAGCCGGCGCGTTCCACCATCCAGGTGGCGGCATTACCCAAATCAGCCCGGATCGAAATCGAGCTGGTCGCCCAGCTTTAACCTCTAAACAGCCGCACAGGACGAACGGCGGCATGGCTGGCCCATTTACTTTTTACGGAGATTGAGGCGCTGTCTGAGACGGCGCCTTTTTTCACGCAGCAGGACGCGTTGGCGGCGCAAGCGAGCCAGGTGGGTGGCATTGGCATGTGCGACGAAATCGGAGAAGGTCATGGCGGTTGGTTCATGCAGCCGCCGGGCAAAGACCAGTAGGGTCATCAGGCGCAGTAGAAATGAAAGAAAAAGCAGGACATGGAAAGGGTTCAGGATCTGGCCGCGAAAGAAGGGCAGCTTTGCCGCGAGCAGGATGGGCCGCAGCAGGTCCGACAGGAAGCCGCCGATCAGAATGGCAGGCACGAAGCCAAGCAGGGCCATGGAAATGCTTTTCATCGCCAGGTAGGCGCTGCGCTCAGCATGGGGGGCGAGAAAAATGGCCAGGCTCATGATCGCCAGGTCAATGCCGATATTGAATATCCCGGACAGCACATTGGACAGATAGACAAACCAGTTGGAATCGACCGTGGCAAACATCCAGGTGACTGGCAAAAGCAAGGACACCCCGCAGGACAGGATAAGGATCGGCTTGAAACCATAATGGTCGAAGGCCCGCCCGATCCGGCGCAGGAACAGGATCGTGGCAATGGCCGGGATGATCTGGCTCAGGAGCGTCATCTGGCCGAGGGTGAATTTCAGATCGTTGAACATGTAGACATTGTAGTACGGGCCTGAAATCTGCAGGGAAAAGTTCCAGCTGACGGTGAACAACAGATAGGCCCGGTAGCGGGTGTCGCGCAGAGGCATCAGGAATTGCTGCACGCTGAAGGTCTGCACTTTTTGCTCCGGACTGGAGTGGAACCAGGGCAGATAGGCCTTTTCCGGCGGCCGGACCTTGGTATAGGACAAGACATCGATCAGGCCGAACAAGACCGCCAGACTGAAAAACAGGGTGTATTTCCAGGGCCAATCCCGCAGGATCTGGAGCAGCTGCGACATCGTCAGGGCATAAAAAAGCATGGCGACCGTGAAGATCATCTGCCGGGTCGAAAAATAACGGCCCTTGATCTCGGTTGGGATCAGGGAGCCAAACCAGGTATTGATCGCTGAATCGGCGATCCAGTTGAATGAAGAGATCAAAATGATGGTCACAACAACGACCAGGAAAGACATCTGGCTGGAGAGCCGGTTGCCGAGGATCGGCAGGAAGGCCAGGGTCAGGAAGGCAACCTTGGACAAGGTGCCGGCCAAAAGGAAGGCAAGCTTGATATGACCATGGCGGGCGACAAAAATCGTATAGGGGATCTGGATCAGGACGGTGATGAAGGGCAAGGTCAGAATCAGGCCATAGGCGCTGTCGCTGACGCCCAGGTAATCCTTGAGAAATGAGGTGAACAGCGGGGAAGCCCCCGGATAGCCGGTGATGATGAAATAGGCCATGCCAAAAACAATTGAATAGATGACCGCGCCCAAGTCCCGCTGGGTCGCTGGATCTAATGGCATGCCATATCTGGGCTGGATTTCTTCACGGGAAAAAGAAAAGCGTTTCAGCATATAGACCTCCCGGCAGGCTTATTATACCATCCTGTACCGGAAAGAAATCCCCTCAGGCCGGGGTGTAATGATATAATGGCTCTATGTTTGCCAACAATGAAAAAGAATGGATAGAACAAGCCTTGAAAGGTGACGGGGAAGCATTCGGCCAGCTCGTGCAGTGCCATATGCCCCGTGTGTTCAATGTCTGCCTGGGACTTCTGGGCAATCGCGACGATGCCGAGGATTGCACCCAGGAGGCCTTCCTCAAGGCTTTCCGTTCCCTGGCACTCTACCAGGGCCGGTCATCGTTCTATACCTGGATCTATCGCATCGCCGTCAATGTCTGCCATGATTTGATGCGGAACCGGAAAAGTCACCCGGTCACATCGATTGACCAGGAAAATGGTGAAGGGGAGCTGAGCATCCAGCTGCCAGACCCCAGCCCGCTGCCGGATGACCAGGCCATCAACCACGAACTCGGCCAGACCCTCCTGTACCAGATCGGCCAGCTCAAGCCCGCCATGCAAGAGGTGCTCGTCCTGAGGGATCTCGAAGGCCTGACCTATGAAGAGATTGCCACGCGTCTCGGTTTGTCGGAAGGGACCGTCAAGTCCCGCCTGTCCCGGGCCAGAAACCAGGTGATGGCTGGCCTGGAAACGGGATCGGGCCGCTCGAAGAGCCATCCGGAACAAAACCGGGCGTTTTCCCGTCCAAAACGCGGAGGGGAGGTGTAGGGATGATCAACCAGATGAATCGCCGGAAGAAGGCCAGCCTGAGCGAAGACCAGATGATCCGTTATCTGGAGAACCAGCTCGATGCCCGGGAACGCGCTGCCATGGACCGCATCCTTGCCCATTGCGCACCCTGCCGGGACGACCTCGAACAGCTGCGTCGCTGGCTGCCATACCGCCAGGCCCTGCGTCAGCAGGTGCCGGACGAAAGGCCTTCGCCTGGATTTTCGTCGCGCCTGCAGCAGGCGATCCACAGGGAAGCCGCTGCGCTGCAGCCCGCTGCCCGGCCAACCTCTGCCCGCTGGTCCGGCCCGGCCCGGCTGCGCCGCCTCGGCCTGGCTGCCGCTTCGCTGGTGATCCTGGCGGGCCTCTGGTCCGTATACACCCTGTCCAGGCCACCGGCCCGTTCGACGGCATCTTTGCCGGAGACAACGCTGGCCGCAGCCCTGGACCAGGCTGAGACCGCCGGCCAGGCCGCACCCGAGGCGGCACTCGAACCCTCAGTGACCGCAGCCGGGGAAGCCGGACTCCAGAGCCTGCCGGGCACGGAATCCGGACCGGCGCCCCAGGCCAAGCTATTCATGCAGGTGGCCAGAACCTGGTTTCCGGTCACGGAAGATTTTGTCCTGCCGGTGACACGCCAGTCGGCACCGGATATTCCGGTCCTGGCCGGTGAACTCCTGGCCACGGCCCAGGCGGTCATCTGGATCGAGCCCAATCGCCTGGTCGCAGCCTGGCCTGCCACAGACAGTGCAGATCCGGCCGGCCTTCTGGCCGACAGATTGTCGGACCTGACGCCCCAGGTTACGGTGACGATTGCATCGGCCGACCAGATCGAGCCGCAGCTTTCGGACTGGCTGGCCGGCGAATCGCCGGATGCCTGGGCCGCCCTCGAGCAGCCCGATTGCCAGTACCTGATCCTAGAGTTTGGAGGACATTGACTTTGCCTGAAAAATTGATGCTGATCGACGGCAATAGCCTGATCAACCGGGCTTTTTTCGGCTTGGCCGGGCGCAACCGCCTGACCGCCCCGGATGGTATGCCGACTGGCGCCCTTTATGCCTTCCTGAACATGTTCCTGCGCTTCAAGGCTGACTTTGGCCCGGACCAGATTGTGGCCGCCTTCGACCGCAAGGAGCCCACCTTCCGCCACCAGATGTTTGATGGCTATAAGGCGACCCGCAAGGGAATGCCCGATGACCTGGCCGTTCAGCTGCCGGTCCTCAAGGAGATACTCGACCGCATGGGCGTCGGGCGAGTGGAAATTCCCGGTTTTGAAGCCGATGATGTCCTAGGCACCCTGGCCTGCCAGGCAGCGGCCCAGGGCTGGCAGGTCGCAGTCCTGACCGGTGACAAGGATAGTTTCCAGCTGGTCAATGACCAGGTCTCGATCTGGCATCCGGTCACAACCGCCGGTAAAACCGAGGTCCAGATCTATACACCCGCTGCGATCCGGGACCGGTATTCGATCGGGCCGGAACAGTTTGTCGACCTCAAGGCGATCATGGGCGATCCTTCGGACAATATTCCAGGCGTCAAGGGCATCGGCGAGAAGGGTGCCTTGGACCTGGTGTCCCGCTTTGGCGACCTGGACCAGATCTATGCCCATCTGGATGAGATCAAGCCCAACCTGGCGGCAAAATTGGCCGAATATCGCGAAATGGCCTATTTGTCGCGCCAATTGTCGAAAATCGATTGCGAGGTGCCGCTACCGGTCAGCCTGACGGATCTGAAAGCGCTCCGGCCCGACCGCCAGGCTCTATTGGAATTGCTGGCCCGCCTCGACTTCCGCAGCCTTGTCGGCAAGCTCGGCCTTGACCAGGAGCCCTTGCCACCCGCCCTGGAAAAAACCGCCGCATTCAGCTGTCTGGCCGGTACGCTGGACCAGCTTAAGACAGCCATCCACTCAGCCCGCGTCGAACCGGAAGGGTGCCTGGCCTTTGTCCTGTCACCGGATGGCCAGCTGCTCTGGTCGGATCCTCAGGCTGATCCGCACCGGGTCTGGCAATTGCCGGACCAGGATCGCGATCCGGCCTGGGAACTTCTCAATGATCCGGCAGTGATGACGATCACCTATGACTATAAACGGCTCCTGCGCAATTTCCGGCTGCCCGCCCTGGCTGGCAAGGTCTGCGACACTCTGGTTGCGGCCTATCTTTTGAACCAGCTGGATGGCAAGCCTGATTTTTCCCGCCTGTATACCCGGGCTACCGGACAGGGCTGGCCTTTTCCAGACCTGGACATGGACCTGGCTCCAGCCGATCCCCTGGCCCCGGCCGCTGTTATCGACCGCCAGCAAAGCCTGTTCACCAGTCTGGCGCCGGCAGGAGAAGCGGCCAATGACCAGGTCGCCGGCAAGGCGACCAGCTGGAGCCTCGAACAATCACCGGTGGCCGTGGCTGCCCTTTTCGAGCTCTGGCGTGCTCAGGAAAAAGCCATCGCAGAACGAGGCATCCAACATCTGGCCTATGATGTCGAATTGCCCCTGGCCGCGGTCCTGGCCGAAATGGAGCTGAAGGGCTTTGCCATTGACGAGAACATTCTGGCCGATTTGTCACAAGAAATGCAGGCCCGGATCGATGCCTTGCAGACCCAGATTTTCGACCTGAGCGGCAAAACCTTTAACCTGATGTCACCCAAGCAATTGGGGGCGGTTTTATTTGACCATCTGGGCCTGTCCACCGGTAAAAAGCGGAGCGGCGGCCATTATTCGACCGACTCCGAAGAGCTGGAACGGCTTTTGGACCAGCATCCGGTCATCGCGCCCATCATTGAGCATCGCCTGCTTTCCAAGCTGCGTTCAACCTTTGTCGAAGGTCTGCGCAAGGCCATCAATCCGGAGGATGGCCGTGTCCATACGACCTTCAACCAGGTTCTGACCACGACCGGCCGCCTGAGCAGCACCGAGCCCAATCTGCAAAATATTCCGATTCGCAGTGAGCAGGGCAACCGGATCCGGTCGGCCTTTATAGCTGCGCCGGGCCATGTCCTGCTGGACGCCGACTATTCGCAAATAGAGCTGCGCCTGGTGGCCCATCTGGCCCAGGACCCGGCCATGCAGCAGGCCTTCAATGAAAATGAGGACATCCATACCAATACGGCCTGCCATATTTTCGATGTGCCGGCCGAAGCGGTGACCGCAGCCCAGCGTTCGATCGCCAAGACCGTCAATTTCAGCATTGTATATGGCATCAGTGATTTCGGTCTGGCCCGCGACCTGGGCGTGACGGTCAAGCAGGCTCACCAGTATATCGCGGGCTATAACAGTGAATATCCGCAGGTCCGGGCCTATCTGGAGCAGCAGGTTGCCAAGGCCTATGAGCTGGGCTATGTCGAAACCCTGTTTGGCCGGCGCCGCCACCTGCCTGAGCTGCAGTCGGCCAACCGCAACCTGCGCCAGTTTGGCGAACGGGCAGCGATGAATACACCCATCCAAGGTACGGCGGCAGACCTGATCAAGATGGCGATGGTCCGGGTCCGCAACTTGTTCCGCCAGTCTGGCCTGAAATCCCGCCTGGTCTTGCAGGTCCATGACGAGCTGATCGTCGAGGCCCCAGTGGCCGAGGCTGGCATCGC
>CAZCMX010000074.1:0-9188 GCA_964499985.1 uncultured Mageeibacillus sp. | reverse complement strand
CCTTTGCCGAAACGCTGCATATGGATGCCCATACATTCTCCCTTGAAGCGCTCGAGGCACAAAATCCCGTCGACCTGGGCACGCGATGCACGGTGTTCATGAATTCGCGCGTCAAGCAGGCCCAGAAAGAGGGCGCCAGCGTCGGCGACATCTCCGCCGGCCTGTCCTACTCGGTGGTGCGCAACGCCTTGTACAAGGTCATCAAGATCAAAGATCCGTCCCAGCTCGGCCAGAAAGTGGTCGTCCAGGGCGGTACGTTTCTCAACGATGCCATCTTGCGCTGTTTCGAGCAGGTTGCTGGCCGTGAAGTGATCCGGCCCAATATCGCCGGTTTGATGGGTGCCTATGGCGCGGCCCTGATCGCCCGTGAACGTTTTGCCGGCCAGGCTACCAGCCTGATGGCAGCCAGGGAGCTGGCGGCTTTCGAGGTCCAGACGGAACTGACCCACTGTGAGCTGTGCACCAACCAGTGCCAGTTGACGATTTCACGCTTCTCCAATGGCGAGCGTTATGTCTCCGGCAACCGGTGCGAACGGGGGGAAGGAGAGGAGATCTACAAGGTCACGCTGCCCAATCTGTTTGACTACAAATACAAGCGCCTGTTCGCCTACACGCCGCTGCCTCTGGAAAAAGCACCCCGTGGTGTAATCGGCATTCCCCGCACGCTCAATTTATTTGAAAATTACCCGCTATGGCACACGTTCCTGACCGAGCTGGGATTCAGGGTTGTCCTGTCAGGGCGATCCAACCACAAGTTGTTTGAAAAGGGCATGGATTCCATCCCTTCGGAAAGTGTCTGCTATCCGGCCAAGCTGGCCCATGGCCACGTCACGGACCTGATCGAAAAGGGGATCCGCCAGATCTTCTATCCGGACATCACCTACGAACAGCAGGAATACACCGAAGCCAACAACCACTTTAATTGCCCGATTGTTGTCAGTTATCCGGAAGTCATCCGGACCAATGTCGAGAAAATCGCGGAAAACAGTGTTCGGCTGATCAATCCGTTCCTGTCCCTGCACAACAAAGACAAACTCGCCCAACGTCTGGTCGAAGTCTTCGCAGACTGGAAGGTTACCAGACAGGAGGTCAAAACCGCTCTCGCCCAAGGTTTTGCCGAACTGGACCGGGTCAAGGACGACATCCGCGCCAAGGGCCAGGAAGCGCTGCAATTCCTGGTTGATCATGATTGCAAAGGCATCGTCCTGTCAGGACGTCCCTACCATGTGGATCCGGAGATTCACCACGGCATTCCGCAAATGATCAATACACTCGGCCTGGCTGTCCTGACAGAGGACAGTGTGGCTGGACTGGGCGATCTCGAGCGGCCCTTGCGGGTGGTCGACCAGTGGGCTTACCATTCACGGCTCTATGAAGCGGCCGCGTTTGTGGCCGGTCAGCCCCGCCTCGAACTGGTCCAGCTGACATCCTTTGGCTGCGGCCTCGATGCGGTCACGTCTGACCAGGTCCAGGAAATCCTCGCCGCCAAAGGCAAGACATACACCTTGCTCAAGATCGATGAGGTCAGCAATCTCGGTGCAGCCAGGATCCGCCTGCGTTCGCTCAAAGCGGCGATGGATGAACGGGAAAAGAACGGCCCGCGCAAAGTAAGCCTGGCCTCGCATGTGATCGAGCGGATTCCTTTTACCCGCGAGATGAAGAAAAACCATACCATCCTCGCTCCGCAGCTGTCCCCGATCCATTTCCGCATGATCGAGGCAGTCTTCAATCGCAGTGGCTATCGCACCCGCATCCTCGAAAACGCCTCCAGCGAGGATATCGAAACGGGTCTGAAGTTTGTCAATAATGATGCCTGCTACCCATCCATCCTCGTGGTCGGCCAGCTGGTCAACGCCCTGCTGGCGGGCGAGTATGATCCGGATAATTGCTCGGTTCTGATCACGCAGACCGGCGGTGGCTGCCGCGCGACCAATTATGTCGCCTTCCTGAGAAAGGCTCTGCGCGAAGCTGGCTTCCCCCAGGTCCCGGTCATCGCGATGAGTGCGGGTGGAATTGAGAAGAATCCAGGGTTCACCCTTTCACCCAAACTTCTCCACCAGGCGGCCCAGGCCCTGGTACTGGGCGATTTGCTGCAGACCGTCCTGCTGCGGGTCCGTCCATATGAAACCAAACCGCACAGTGCCAATGCCTTGTATCAGTACTGGGACCAGGTGACACGGGAATGGTTCCAGGGTGATGGCTACTCACCCTTGCTGGAGAAAAAAATCGCTTTCAAGGGCCTGGTGGAGGCGATCGTCCAGACCTTCGACGCCTTGCCGATCCGGCCGGAGCGCGACAAACCGCGCGTCGGCATTGTTGGCGAAATCCTGGTCAAGTTCCATCCCGATGCCAACAACAACGTCATCGGCGTGGTGGAGTCCGAAGGCTGCGAAGCAGTCCTGCCCGGTCTTCTGGACTTTTTCCTGTATTCCTTCTCCAATGCGCGCTGGAATCACGAGCAACTGGGCACGAGTGCCAAGTCGGCACTGGTGGGTGACACACTGGTCCGTGTGCTGGAATTATACCGCCGGCCGATGGTCAAAGCCCTCCAGAAAACCAGCGGCAAATTCAGTCCGCCTGTCACCATTCATGAGCTGGGCGAGAAGGCCAGACAGGTCCTGTCGCTCGGCAACAGTTCCGGCGAGGGCTGGTTTTTGACCGCCGAAATGATCGAGCTGATCGAAAGCGGCGCCCCCAATGTCATCTGCGCCCAGCCGTTTGCCTGCCTGCCCAACCATGTGACCGGCAAAGGCATGATCAAGGAATTGCGCCGCCAGTTCAAGGATGCCAATATTGTCGCCATTGACTACGATCCCGGAGCGAGCGAGGTCAACCAGCTGAACCGGATCAAACTGATGATCTCGACCGCTTTCCACCAGCACCAGATGCCGGTGGAAGTTCACATCACCGACCCATCCAGCCGGAAAATACAACCCAAAAAGCTCGCGGAGGATAATTGCTGATGAAAACGATCTACACCCTCAATGCTCCCAAACCCATCGGACCCTATGCTCAGGCTGTTGTCAGCAACGGTTTGCTGTTCACCTCCGGCCAGATCGCCCTCGATCCAGTCAGCAATGACATGGCAGGTGAGGACATCGAAACCCAGACCCGCCAGGTGCTCACCAATCTGGCTGCCGTTCTCGATCAGGCCGGTTCCAGTCCGCAAAAGGTTGTCAAGACGACCATTTTCCTGGCCGATCTGGCCGATTTTGCCGTCGTCAATGGCCTGTATGGCGAATTTTTCGGCGACCACAAACCTGCCCGTTCCACAGTCCAGGTGGCAGCTTTGCCCAAATCAGCCCGGATTGAAATCGAGCTGGTGGCGGAGATCTGATCGCCCCCAGTCGCTCCTGAATGAAAAAGGTCTATCTGCTGTGCCAGATGGACCGCTCGTATTGCTTATTTTTTCCTGGGATTGAGGCGCTGTCTGAGACGGCGCCTTTTTTCACGCAACAGGACGCGCTGGCGCCGCAGCTGGGCGAGATGGGTGGCATTGGCATGAGCGACAAAATCAGAGAACGACATGGCGGTCGGTTCATGGAGCCAATGGGTAAAGACAAGAAGGGTTGTGAGGCGCAGGCAGAAGGTCAGGATCAACAGGACGTGGAATGGATTCATGACCTGGCCACGGAAAAACGGCAGCTGGGCAGCGAGCAGGACCGGACGCAGCAGGTCCGACAGGAAGCCACCGATCATAATCGCTGGCACAAAGCCCAGAAGGGCCATGGCAATGCTTTTCATGGCCAGGTATGCGCTGCGCTCGGCATGTGGTGCGAGGAAAATTGCCAGGCTCATGATCGCCAGGTCGATTCCGATGTTGAAAATACCGGACAGGACATTGGACAGGTAGACGAACCAGTTGGAGTCAACTGTGGCGAACATCCAGGAAACGGGCAGGACCAGGGAGACGCCGCAGGACAGGATCAGGATCGGCTTGAAGCCGTAGTGGTCAAAGGCCCGCCCGATCCGGCGCAGGAACAGGATCGTGGCAATGGCCGGGATGATCTGGCTCAGAAGCGTCATCTGGCCGAGGGAGAATTTCAGGTCGTTGAACATGTAGACATTGTAGTAGGGCCCGGAAATCTGCATCGAGAAACTCCAGCTGATCGTAAACAGGAGATAGGCACGATAGCGGCTGTCGCGCAGTGGCATCAGGAACTGGTGCATAGTGAAGGTCTGGACCTTTTGCTCTGGACTGGTGTGAAACCAGGGCAAATAGGCTTTTTCCGGAGGGCGGACCTTGGTGTAGAACAGGATGTCGATCAGTCCAAACAGGACGGCCAGGCCAAAGAACAAGGTGTATTTCCAGCGCCAGTCGCGCAGCAGCTGGAGCAGCTGGGACATCGTCAGGGCGTAGAACAGCATGGCGATGGTGAAGATCATCTGGCGCGTGGAGAAATAGCGGCCCTTGATCTCGGTCGGGATCAGGGAGCCAAACCAGGTGTTGATCGCCGAATCGGCGATCCAGTTGAAGGTGGAGGTCAGGAGAATCGTCGCCACGACAATCAGGAATGCGGCCTGGCTGTTGAGCCGATTCCCCAGGATGGGCAGGAAGGCGAGGGTCAGAAAGGTGACCTTGGCCAGGGCACCAGCCACCAGAAAGGATTGTTTGATCCGGCCCCGGCGCGCAACATAGATCGTGAACGGAACCTGGATCAGGACCGTGATGAAGGGCAAGGTCAGGATCAGGCCATAGGCACTGTCACTGACCCCGAGGTAATCCTTGAGAAAAGACGTAAAAAGGGGGGATGCACCCGGATAGCCGGTGATGATGAAATAAGCCATGCCAAAGACAATTGAGTAGATGGCTGCTCCCAGATCCTGCTGGGTTGCCGCATCCAGCGGCATGCCGTACTTGGGCAGGATTTCTTCACGGGAAATAGAAAATCGTTTAAGCATAACGGACCTCCCGGCAGGCCTATTATACCACCCGGAGACATAAAGAAATCGCCTCCCGGCTGGATGAAATGATATAATGGCGGTATGTTTGCCAACAATGAAAAAGAATGGATCGAACAAGCGATGAAAGGTGACGGGGACGCGTTTGGCCTGCTGGTGCAAAGCCACATGGCGCGTGTTTTCAATGTCTGCCTCGGCCTGCTCGGCAACCGCGACGATGCCGAGGATTGCACCCAGGAGACGTTCCTCAAGGCCTATCGCTCCCTGTCCCTCTACCAGGGCCGGTCATCTTTCTATACATGGATCTACCGGATCGCTGTCAATGTCTGTCACGATCTGCAGCGGAGTAAAAAAAGCCATCCGACCACCTCGATCGACCAGGAAAACGAAGAAGGGGACTGTTTCATCCAGCTGCCGGACAAAAGTCCGCTGCCCGATGAGCAGGCGATCAACCACGAGCTCGGGCGCACGCTTTTGTACCAGATCAGCCAGCTCAAGCCAGCGATGCGCGAGGTCCTGATCCTGCGTGACCTCCAGGGACTGTCCTACGAAGAAATTGCCGCCCGGCTGGGGCTATCCGAGGGCACGGTGAAATCGCGCCTGTTTAGGGCCAGAAACCAGGTCATGGCCAGTCTGGAGGATCACCGGGGTCTTCATTTGGCCAACCGGAACAAATCCACGCTCTAACCCGTCCAAAGCGCGGAAGGGAGGTGTAGGGATGATCCATTTCAGACGATACCGGCCAGCACGCCTGAGCGAAGACCTGCTGATCCGCTATCTGGAGAACGATATCCAGGATGAAGAAAAAGCCGAACTGGAACGCATCCTGGCTCACTGTGCACCTTGCCGCAAAGAGCTGGAGCACTTGCGCCACTGGCTGCCCTATCGGACTAAGGCCCGGCAGCAGATCCCGACAACAGATCCTTCCCCCGAATTCTCGGCTCGCCTGCTCGAGTCGATCCGGCATGAGACAAACCAGGCCTCACAACAGACTGTACGTACCCGGGCTCTTTTACCCAGACCTGCCCCGATGCGCCGCCTCGGCCTGGTTGCCGCATCCCTCGTCGTTTTAGCTGGCTTGTGGTCTGTTTATACTTTGATTAATCAGCCAGCCCGTTCGACTGCACAGTTGCCTGAAACAACGGCAGCAGCGATGCTCGACCAAGCCTCAGACAGTGCCATTCCGGAAGCTGCCCTGGCACCCGATGTCACCGCCGCGGGTGGTTCTGGCAGCGAAAAAGGCCTGGTGGAACCACAACCGGGGACAGAATCCGCCCCCGTCGCTGAGGCCAGGCTCTTTACGACCGCCGTGCAGGCCTGGTACGCCATCCGCGAAGATTTCGTCCTGCCGGTCGAGCGCCTGTCCACTCCCGGCGTGCCTGTCCTGGCCGGGGAAATCCTGGCTGGGGCACGCGATGCCATCTGGATCGAGCCCGACCGACTGATCGCAGCCTGGCCTGGGGCAGCTGATGAGAACCTGGCAGATGCAGTGGCTGCTGCCGTGGCAGACCTCGCGCCAACGGTCAGCCTGGCTACTGTCTCGGCAGACGAAGCAAATCAGCTGCTCAACGAGTGGCTCACCACCGAAGCCGCTGCTGCCTGGCAGGCCTTGCAACAGCCTGACTGCCAGTACCTGATCCTTGAATTTGGAGGAACTTGATTTTGCCTGAAAAATTGATGCTGATCGATGGCAACAGCCTGATCAACCGGGCCTTTTTCGGTCTGGCCGGACGTAACCGCCTCACGGCACCGGATGGCACCCCGACCGGCGCCCTCTATGCCTTCCTGAATATGTTCCTGCGGTTTAAGGCCGACTATGGGCCAGACCAGATCGTGGCCGCCTTCGATCGCAAGGAACCGACCTTCCGCCACCAGATGTTTGACGGCTACAAGGCGACGCGCAAAGGGATGCCGGATGATCTGGCTGTCCAGCTGCCTGTCCTCAAGGAACTTCTCGACCTGATGGGTGTGGGCCGGGTGGAGGTGCCTGGGTATGAGGCCGACGACATCCTGGGCACATTGGCTCGCAAGGCTGAGTCTCTCGGCTCGGACGTGGCGATCCTGACCGGTGACAAAGACAGCTTCCAGCTGGTCGATGAGCACGTCTCGATCTGGCATCCCGTGACGACGACCGGCAAGACTGAGGTCCAGATCTATACCCCGGAATCGGTTCGCGAGCGATACACCATCGGCCCCGAGCAATTCGTCGACCTCAAGGCGATCATGGGTGATCCATCCGACAACATCCCCGGTGTCAAAGGCATTGGGGAAAAAGGCGCGCTCGACCTGGTCTCCCGCTTTGGCAGCCTCGACCAGATCTATGAGCACCTCGCTGAAATCAAGCCCAATCTGGCCACCAAACTGGCGGAAAACCGCGAGATGGCCTATCTGTCACGCCAGCTGTCGCAGATCGACTGTGAGGTGCCATTGCCGGTGTCCCTGGCTGAGCTCAAGTCTCTCCAGCCAGACCGCCCGGCTTTGCTGGAGATGCTGGCCCGGCTTGATTTCCGCAGCCTGGTTGCCAAGCTCGGACTGGAGTCTGAGCCTCTGCCAGAGGCGCTGGAACAGACGACTACAGTCGCCTATACAGCAGGCTCGATTACTGATCTCAAGGCCGCCATCCAGACCGTCAAAAAACAGCCCGATGGCTGCCTGGCGTTTATCCTGGGACCGGAGGGCCAACTGCTCTGGTCGATGCCTGAAACAGAAACCTGTCTCGTTCAGGGTCTGCCGGCACAGGATCTGGTCCAGGCCTGGTCAATTCTCGGCCAGGAAGCAGTTTCGACATTGACCTACGATTATAAGAAAGCCTTGCGCACATTTCGCTTGCCTGCTTTGCCGGGCCTGGTCCGGGATGTCCTGGTTGCTGCGTATCTGTTGAACCAGCTCGATGGCAAACCGGACTTCACCCGTTTGTACAGCCGGGTCACTGGCCATCATTGGCCTTTCCAGGGCCCTGAGCGTGCTCGTGCCGGATCGGGCACTGCTCCCTCTGCCGGAGCCAGCCGGCAGCAGGACTTGTTTGCTGCACTGGAACCCTCTGCCACCGTTAACGATGCCCAGCAAACCTGGGAGTCCTGGACCCTCGAACAGTCACCGCTGGCTGTCGCTGCCCTGTCCGATCTCTGGCAGGCCCAGAAGCAAGCCATTGCCGAGCGGGGGATCGAGCACTTGGCATACCAGGTGGAACTGCCCCTGGCGGGTGTCCTGGCCGAAATGGAACTGGCCGGGTTTGCCCTCGACCAGGCAATTCTTGCTGACTTGTCACAGGATATGCAGGCGCGGATCGATGCCCTGCAGGAGCAGATTTTTGCCTTGAGTGGCAAGACCTTCAACTTGATGTCACCGAAACAGCTGGGCACAGTTCTGTTTGACCATCTCGGCCTGGCCACTGGCAAAAAGCGCAGCGGTGGCAATTATTCAACTGATTCGGAGGAATTGGAACGACTGATCGACCAGCATCCAGTGATCGCCCCAATCATTGAGCATCGTCTGCTGGCCAAATTACGTTCGACCTTTGTCGAAGGCTTGCGCAAGGCGATCGATCCGGCCGATGGCCGCGTCCATACGACCTTTAACCAGGTTCTGACTGCCACAGGCCGCCTGAGCAGCACCGAGCCCAATCTGCAGAATATTCCGATCCGCAGTGAACAAGGCAACCGGATCCGGGCCGCGTTTATTGCTTCGTCTGGCCATGTCCTGCTCGATGCTGACTATTCGCAGATCGAGCTGCGTCTTCTGGCCCATCTGGCCGAAGATCCGGCGATGCAACAAGCCTTCAACGAAAATGAAGACATCCACACCAATACCGCCTGCCATATATTTGGCGTTTCAGACCGTGAAGTAACCTCTGCCCAGAGGGCGGTAGCCAAGACCGTCAATTTCAGCATCGTCTATGGCATCAGTGATTTCGGCCTGGCCCGCGACCTTGGTGTCACGGTCAAACAAGCCCACCAGTACATCGCCGGCTACAACAGCCAGTACCCACAGGTCCGGGCCTACCTCGACCGTCTCGTCAAGCAGGCCTATGAGCAAGGCTATGTCGAGACGTTATTTGGCCGGCGCCGCTACCTGCCGGAATTGCAGTCGGCTAACCGCAACCTGCGCCAGTTCGGTGAGCGGGCGGCGATGAATACACCGATCCAGGGTACAGCCGCCGACTTGATCAAGATGGCCATGGTGCGGGCACGCAATTTGTTTATCCAGGAAGGCCTCCAGGCGCGTCTTGTCCTGCAGGTCCATGACGAGCTGATCGTCGAGGCCCCAGTGGCCGAGGCTGGCATCGC
>CAZCMX010000073.1:0-9226 GCA_964499985.1 uncultured Mageeibacillus sp. | reverse complement strand
CCATTTCATCATCTCCGTTCCCCTTCATTATACACCGCGGGGGACAACTTAAGAGGCAGACTGCCATCAAGGAGGAGCCGCTCCGGTGGCGATTTTTGGTGATTTTGTCACAAACTCTTTTCAAGCGGCTGGAAGTTATTTAGAATAATTCCAAGGAAGCCCCTGGATGGGCAAGACTGCCTTGCTTTCATGGATCATAAAAACAGGTTTGGATTTGGACTCCCGGCTATGTTCTTGGGTTTGACTGCTGAACAGCATCGACTTGGAGGTTCTATGATCAGACTTTCTCCCTATTTCCAGCGGCAAAAGCTGATGACGCGTGTCTGGATCAGCCTCCTGCCACTTCTTTTCTTCTCCATCTATCTGTTTGGCTATCGGACCTTGTTTTTGCTGGCAGCCGTGCTGTTGACTGGCATTGCCTGTGAATACGCTTTCATGCGGCTCGTCACGGGCGACAAGACCAAGGTTTCGGAGGCCGTTCTAGTCTCCTGCCTGCTGTTCACACTCAGCCTGCCGCCGGCGACCCCCTACTGGGTGGCCATGGTTGGCATTGCCTTTGGCATCATTTTTGGCAAGGCTGCTTTTGGTGGCTTTGGCAAAAATATTTTCAATCCGGCCCTGGTTGGCCGCTGCATGATTTACATCGCCTTTCCCACCTATATGACCGTTAACTGGTCAAAGCCTTTCACGGGCTTCCCGGGTGGCCTGATCCAGTATTCTGGCGGCGTCGATGTGATGACCATGGCGACACCGATCCTGGACCTGAACAACCAGGGCATCCGGGCCCAGACGCTGCCCCTGTTCACTGGGTTTATCCCCGGTTCGCTCGGTGAGACCAGCGCCCTTCTGATTCTTCTTTCTGCCATCTATCTCCTGGTGACCAAGACAGCATCCTGGAAGATCATGACTGGCACTGCGGCCAGCTTCCTGATCGGTGGGACGATCCTCTATACAAGCGGCATCGTTGAGGCAGACCCTGTTTTCATGCTGCTGTCCGGCGGCTTCCTCTACGGCACCGTTTTCATGACGACCGACCCTGTGTCCGCGCCTTCGCACGAAACCGCCAAATGGATCTATGGCATCCTGATCGGGCTGGCGACCCTGGTCATCCGTTCCTTCTCCCTGTTTACCGAGGGCATCATGTTCGCCATCCTGATCGCCAATACATTCGCCCCCCTGATCGACCGCCAGGTCAAGCTCCTGAGCAGCAGGAAGAAGGTGAACACATGAGCACGGATGAGAAGAAATCTAAAGGCAAACTGAAAAATTATGCTTATACCGTCGCTTTCATCCTGGTGGTCAGCATCATCTTTACGGCTATTCTGGCCGCTGCCAATGCGGCTGCCCTGCCGATGATCGAGGAAAACGCCCTGCTCGCGGAACGAAGGGCGATCCTGGATGTCTTTGCCCTCGATACGAGCGGTTCAGCACCCGCTGTTTTCAGCCGCTTTGACCAGTCGATCCGTACGGCCAAGGCTGGCGACCTGACGATCTATGCCCAGGTTGATGCCAGCGGCCAGGTCCAGGGCTATGCGGTTCCTTTTGCCGGACCCGGCTTATGGGGGACCATCGAAGGCTATCTCGGGATCAGCCCGGACCGCACGAAAATCCTCGGCCTGGTTTTCACGCAGCAAAATGAAACACCCGGTCTCGGCGGCCGGATCGAGGAACCCCTGTTCCGTGACCAGTTCCGCGGTCTTGCGATCCAGCCGGGCACCGGTCTGGCCTTTGGTGAGCATAATGGTCAGGTGATCGATGCCATCACCGGGGCCACGGCCACCTCCAATTCCGTCCTGAAAATCCTCAATCAATTGATCGATCAGACAGTCAGCCAGCTGGAGGTGATTTCCGGGTGAAAGAATCGATTAAACAAGTGGTGGCCCGCAATACCTGGAAAGAAAACCAGGTCCTGCGCCAGATCCTCGGCATTTGCTCGAGCCTGGCTGTCACCAACCTGATGTTCAATTCCCTGATCATGGGCCTCGGCCTGACCTTTGCCACAGCACTGTCCAGCCTGACTTTGTCGCTGATGCGCAACTGGATCCCGCACCGCATCCGGATGATTGTCCAGACCCTGGTCATCGCCTCCTATGTCATTCTTGTCGACATCTTCATCAAGGCGACCTTGCCGGAGATCAGCAAGGCCCTGGGCCCCTATGTTGGCCTGATCATCACCAATTGCATCATCATGGGCCGGGCTGAAGCATATGCCCAGAAAAACCCACCCTTGCTCTCCATGCTCGATGGCCTGTTCGCCGGCATCGGCTATACCGGTGTGCTCATGATCATCTCATTCATCCGGGAGCTTTTCGGCTTTGGCACCCTGTTCGGCTTCCCGGTCAATGTCCTCGGCCTGGATACCTGGACCATCATGGTGATGCCGCCTGCCGCGTTTTTCATCATCGGGTCCCTGATCTGGTTCACATCCAATCGCGCGGCCGCCAAAGCTGCGGCCAAACCGGGCGGAGGGAAAAAGCCATGACCATCCAGCAGATCAACCCCCTGGTCATTTTCTTTGCATCGATTGTGACGAGTAATATGATCCTGTCGAATTTCCTCGGCATGTGCTCTTACTTGTCCGTGTCCAGCGAATTCAAGACCGCCTCCGGCCTTGGCAAAGCGGTGACTCTGGTCATGATTTTCACCACCGCGATCAATTACCTGGTCTACCGCTATGTCATCGTGCCTCTCGACCTGGTCTATCTGCAATACATCATTTTCATCATGGTCATTGCCGCCCTGGTCCAGATCATCGAAATGGTCATGGACCGCTTCCTGCCGGACCTGCACATCAAGCTGGGCATTTTCCTGCCCCTGATCACGGTCAATTGTGCCATCCTCGGGGTCACTTTGTTCATGGTGATCCGCCAGTACACCTTTGTCCAGTCGCTGTTTTTCGGCTTGGGCAGTGGCATCGGCTGGTGGCTGGCGATCATCGCCCTGGCGGCGATCCGGGAAAAGATGGCCAAGACCAAGCTGCCCCGCGGCCTGGATGGACCAGGCATTTCCTTCATCATCACGGGAATCATGGCCCTGGCCTTCATCGGTTTTTCCGGCATTTTCACCATCTCGTAACGGCTTTGGCGGTAACAGCCGATTGGCGGCCAAACCTTTGGACGGATATTCCTGAAAGCAGGTGAAACAATGGCGATCTTGACCACCATCCTCAGTGTCAGCGCAATTTCCGCAGTCCTGGCTCTGGTCATCATCCTGGCCGAGCATTTCCTCAATAATTATGGCGAATGCGAGATTAACATCAACAATGGCCAGAAGGTGCTCAAAGTCGAAGGCGGCGCCACGCTTTTAAGCTCTTTGGCAGCACAGAAAATTTTCATCCCCTCAGCCTGCGGCGGCAAAGCAACCTGCGGCCTGTGCAAGGTGCTGGTCAAATCTGGTGCCGGCCCCCTGCTGCCGACCGAGGAGCCCTATCTCGATCTCCAGCAGCGCCAGCAGGGCTACCGGATGGCCTGCCAGGTCAAGGTCAAAGGCAATCTCGAGATCGAAGTGCCCGACGAGCTGTTCAATATCCGTGAATTCAATACCACCATCGAATCGATCACCCAGCTGACGCATGACATCAAGGGCCTGCGGCTCAAGCTGCCAGCGGGCGAAAGCATCATCTTCAAGGCTGGCCAGTATGTCAATTTCTACTCGAAGCCCTATGCCAAGGTCAAGGAAAGTGTTTTCCGGGCTTATTCGATTGCCTCGGCACCGTCAGACAACCAGACGATCGAGCTGATCATCCGCCTCGTGCCGGAGGGCCTGTGCTCGACCTATGTCCACACCATGCTCAAGGCAGGCGATCCGGTCACCGTCAGCGGGCCCTATGGTGAATTCCACCTGCATGGCCAGCACCGCAACCTGATCATGATCGCCGGCGGCTCCGGCTTGGCCCCGATCCGTTCGCTGGTGCTCGATATCCTGGAAAAAGAGCTTGATCTGGACATGACTTTCTTTTTCGGAGCCGTGACCAAGCGGGATCTGTTCAACCTGGATGAACTTTACGATCTGCAGGCCCGCCACCCCAATTTCCATTTTGTGCCAGCCTTATCCAAACCGCTGCCGGAAGACAACTGGGAAGGGGAGGTTGGCCTGATCACTGATGTCGTCGGCCGCCATATCGGCAGTGGCGAAGGCAAAGAAGCCTATTTGTGTGGCAGCCCGGGCATGATCAATGCCTGTATCCAGGTCCTGACTAAAAATGGTGTGACCGAAGACCGCATCTACTACGACAAATTCGCCTGACCAGACGGGAGGTGCAACCACAATGAAACAAAGTCCGAATCTCCAGGATATCCAGGAGGCGATGAAGCCGGGTACCTTGTCCGCTGAAGGTTTTTTGGGCACAGATAACCGCAGCCTGACAGATATTCTCCAGGCCGACCAGCAGACAGTCTCGCGCCTGGGGGTGACGCACCAGGCGATTGCCGCTGCCATGCATCGCCTGACCGAGGCCGCCAAGACCGGCCTGGGCAAGCCCGTCGAGCTCGATGGCCGTTATGAGACCACCGATGACGAGTTCATGGGCCGTTTGCCCTGTCCGTTCCGCGACAATTTCAAGGCGGAAAAGCGGATCACGACCGTGCGCCACCTGGCTACCGGCCAGGTCATGCGCTGGTCTGACCTGAATATCCACATGATTGAAGCACATGGCTTTTATGAAGGCCTCGGCTCCCAGTACCGTCTCGACCCCGCCACTCTGGTTGAATTTCTTGGCGGCGCCGCACAGCTGGGCTAGCAACTGAATATTGTTTCATTGACCGGGTTAATTTGTCAATAAATAGTGATTGTCAGAAAAGCTTGTGCTAAAATGACAGTACCAGTACCTTGAAAACAGAGCGAATCAAAACATCAGTATGAAAGATGCTGTGATTGTCTGATTGTATTTGGACGCTTGATCAGACAGGAGCAAATAGCGAAACCGGCTTGACCAGCCGGTTTTTTTATTTGACGAAATAGCTTAGCGAGTGGTTTGGCACAAGGCAGAGTTTTCGCATTCGAGAGCATCCGGAAGTTGCAGGAGACAGAATCAGCGTCGATTCATGAATCAGAGATCGCCTTTGACGAAGAGAGAATGAGCCATCGGCTCAGGTATAAGGAGTGGTTGCAATGTCAGGCGACAGAATTTTCACCAAGGCGATTCTTGGCAAGTTATCGATTTTAGTGACCATCGCGTTTCTTCTCCTGATCCTGACCCCCAGCTTGTACGTCTCAGCTGAGATCGGGCAAGATGAATCGACAACAGCAACCGGTGAAATCATAGATCCGTCCTCGATTGCGGAGACATCTGCGTCACAGCCGGAAAACAGTGACAGCACACAACCGCTGGAAAGCTCGACTGATCCAACGACGGAAGGCTCTCAACCGGAGCAGGAAACGGGGGAAAGTTCAGAACCCGGTTCAACCGGCGATCCTGTGGGGAGCGAACCGCAAACCAATGAAAGCAGTGAACCAACAGACCCTGGACTGGCGCTGGCTGCCCCGCTGGCTCTCGAGGCAACGGCCAATTATGGCGATCCCAGTGCGACTTTCATGGGATTCAAAGGGGGCGTCGATGGTGGCGGCGGCTGGACGACCGGCAACCTCGGATCCACCTATGCCGAGGGCGAGTGGGTGCCCTACCAGCTCGTCCTGACGGGCGTCCAGACTGCCTGGGGTGAAAACCTGCTGGGTATGTCGCAGTACGATGACCAGCTGGTGATTTCCTACGACTTCACCAATGGTGGCAACCGATTCATCGACATGGTCAAAGCCATTCAAGTCGGTGGCGTAAAACTGACGGACTCTCAAGCCTACCCAGGGACAAGCGTGAGCACGCGCTCTGCCTTAGAGGCTGCACAAAATGATCTTGCGGCTGAAAATCAGTGGGCTGGCTTCACTTTGCTGAAAAATGTCGCAAGCTTTGATTATGATCCACAAATCAACAGTGTCCTGCCCGGTGATCCCGACAATTATACGGTTGATCGCCGCACCATCGTCATCGAGCGGGAAAACCTGGTCGGCGCGGGTCTTGGGTCCGCTGACACGATCGTGATCTATTTCCAGTTGCATCTTTCCCGGACCTTGTTCTGGAAAACCAATTTACATATGGCCCTGGCCAGTGGCCTCACGGCCCCCTGGGGTGGCTACCAGTATGCCAGCGAAGACACCAGCCATCCCGATGGCTCCGGTTATGTCAGCGGGTCTTCCGGCCATGCCCAGCTTGAGACCTTCGGCAACAAGACCGTGCCGCTGCCGGTTCCGCAATCACCGCCTGGTGCCATCAGCGGGACCAAATGGCTGGATGTCAATGGCGATGGCGACCGCGATGCCGGGGATACAGGTATCGCCGGCTGGACGATCAAAGCCACCATTTCCTACGGCGGTGTGACCTTCACCCTGGAAACGACAACCGACGGTGACGGCCATTACAGTTTCCCCGATATGTCATATGCCGACTGGGAGATTTTCGAACAACTCCAGCCTGGCTATCAGCAGACCTATCCGCAGGATTCATCCGGCAATCCGATCAATTGGGACGTCACACTCGATGCCAGCCAACCGTCAGCCAGCTCGATTGATTTTGGCAATTTTTACTCGAATCCAAGCCTGACTGTGGCAAAATCCAGTTCCACGACCCTGATTGATCACGCCGGCCAAGTGGTGCCCTATACCTTCGTGGTCTCGAATACGGGCAATCTTGTTCTGACCGGCATAACCGTCAGCGATCCGAATGTCGACCCCGTTCCAGCCTATATCAGTGGCGACAATGGCAATGGCAAACTTGATGTGGGCGAAAGCTGGACCTTTACCGGCAGCCATACCGTCACCCAGGCGGAAATCGACAGCAATGGTGGTGGCGATGGTGATCTGGACAATACGGTCACAGCTGATTCGAATGAGACTGGTCCCGCGACGGACAGCCTGGCGATCCCGATCAGCCGTACCCCCGGCCTGAATGTGGTCAAAAGCAGCACGACGACGCTGATTGACCATGCGGGCCAGGTGGTGCCTTATTCCTTTGTGGTGACCAATACGGGCAATGTCACCCTGACAGGGATCACTGTCACTGATCCCAATGTCAGCCTGGCGCCAGCCTATATCAGTGGTGATGCCAATACCAATGGCCAGATGGATATTGGCGAAGTCTGGACCTATACTGGCAGCCATACGGTCACCCAGGAAGAAATCGACAACAATGGCGGCGGTGATGGCGATCTCGACAATACGGTGACGGCTGATTCGAACCAGACCGAACCTGATACCGATAGTCATGCGATTCCGATCAGTCGTACGCCTGGCCTGACTGTGGTCAAGAGCAGCACCACGACTTTGATCACGGTTGCCGGCCAGATCGTGCCGTATACCTTTGTCGTCACCAATACCGGCAATACGACCCTGACTGGGATCACAGTCAGCGACCCGAACATCAGTCCCGCCCCGGCCTATGCCAGTGGCGATAACGGCAATGGAAAACTGGACATGGGTGAAGCCTGGACCTATTCCGGCAACCACACCGTCCTCCAGATCGAGATCAATAATAATGGCGGTGGCGATGGCGATCTCGACAATACCGTCACAGCGGATTCCAATGAAACCGGTCCGGCTACTGACGACTACGCGATTCCGATTCGCCAGGGCCCGGCTTTGAATGTCGAAAAAAGCAGCCCTACGCCTTTGATCACCGCGGCTGGCCAGATGGTGCCCTATACCTTCGTGGTCACCAATACCGGCAATGTCAGCTTGACCGTTATTACTGTGACGGACCCGAATTGCACGACTGGACCTACCTACAGCAGCGGCGATATCGGCCTGGATGGTATCCTGGACGTCGGCGAAAGCTGGACTTATACCGGCAGCCACACGGTGACCCAGGCTGAAATGGACAGCCGGGGCGGCGGCGATGGTGATCTGGACAATACCGTAACCGCTGATTCAGCCCAGACCGGACCGGATACGGATGAGCACCAGATCCCGATCCAGTACAATCCTGCCCTGAATGTCGTCAAAAACAGCACAACAACCGTGATTGATCAGGCAGGTCAAGTAGTGCCCTATACCTTTGTCGTCACGAATATGGGGAATATCACACTGACGGGCATCACCGTCTCCGACCTGAATGTCAGCCCTGCCCCGGCCTATGCCAGTGGTGACAATGGCAATGGCCAGCTCGACGTGGGCGAAAGCTGGACCTATACCGGCAACCACATCGTGACCCAGGCCGAAATCGATGGCCATGGCGGTGGCGACGGTGATCTCGACAATCTGGTGACCGCCGATTCGAATCAGACCGGACCAGATACGGATATCCATGCCATTCCGATTGACCAGAATCCGGCCCTCGAGGTGGTCAAGAACAGCAACACGATCCTGATTGACCAGGCCGGCCAAGTCGTCCCCTATACCTTCACGGTCTATAATACGGGCAATCAGACACTGACCGGGGTTTCGGTCAGAGATCCGAACTGTGACAGCGCGCCTGTGCTGGAAATCGGCGACCTCAATGCCAATGGCAAAATGGAGGTCGATGAGATCTGGATCTTCACTGGTAGTCACACGGTTACCCAGGCTGAGATCGACAGCAATGGTGGCGGGGATGGTGACCTCGACAATACGGTGACGGCGGACTCGAACGAGACTGGCCCAGACACCGATGACCATTTCATCCATATTGGTTTCGCAGCCGATCTTGGCGTTGCAAAAACCAGCACGACGACGCTGATCACCGCAGCTGGCCAAGTGGTGCCCTACCGCTTTGTTGTGACCAATGAAGGCAATGTCAGTCTCACAGGCCTTACGGTCAATGACCCGAATTGCACAATAGGCCCGACCTATCTCAGCGGTGATATTGGCATGGATGGCATCATGGGTGTCGGTGAAAGCTGGACCTATACCGGCAGCCATACCGTGACCCAGGCGGAAATGGACAATAATGGCGGTGGCGATGGCGATCTCGACAATACGGTGACCGCAGACTCGAATGAGACTGACGAGGAGACCGACAGCCTGGCGATCCCGATCCAGCGCATGCCGGGCCTGACTGTGGTCAAGAGCAGCACGACTACGCTGATTGACCGGGCCGGCCAAGTCGTGCCCTATACCTTTACCGTCACGAATACCGGCAATGTCACCTTGACCGGCATCACTGTCAGTGATCCGAATGTCAGCCCTGTCCCAGCCTATAGGGGTGGAGACAGCAATACCAATGGCAAGCTCGATCTGACCGAAACCTGGACCTACAGCGGCA
>CAZCMX010000072.1:0-9880 GCA_964499985.1 uncultured Mageeibacillus sp. | reverse complement strand
CGACCTGAGGGCGAGACCTGATCAACGATAGGCTTTGAAGGTTTTCAGGCGCAGGGCATTGGTCAGCACGGAGACTGAGGACATCGACATCGCGGCAGCCGCGATGATTGGGTTCAGGGTCGGGCCACCGAAGGCATAGAGCAGACCGGCGGCAACGGGAATGCCGAGCACATTGTAGCCGAAGGCCCAGAATAGATTCTGCTTGATGTTGCGGATCGTGCTCCGGGAAAGCTGGATCGCGGTGGCGACCTCAAGCAAGTCAGAGCGCATCAGGACGATATCCGCCGATGCCATGGCGACGTCGGTGCCGGAACCGATGGCGATCCCGACATCGGCCTGGGCCAGGGCAGGCGCATCATTAATGCCATCACCGACCATGGCCACCACATGGCCTTCGGCCTGCAGCTTTTTAACCTCGGACGCTTTGTCCGCCGGCAGGACTTCGGCGAGAACCCGGTCGATTCCGACCTGGGCCGCAATGGCCTGGGCGGTTTTGCGGTTATCCCCGGTGATCATGGCGACCTGGATGCCCATTTTGTGCAGCTGGGCAATCGCCTTGGCACTGGAGGGCTTGACCGTATCAGCAACCGCGATGATGCCCGCATAGCGGCCATCGACCGCAAGGAACATCGGCGTCTTGCCATCGCCAGCCAGACGGTCAGCGTCGGTTTGGCCATGGACATCCCCCGGGACGGCGATCGATTCTCGCTCCATCAGGCGGGCATTGCCAAGCAGAACCTGGCGGCCGCCGATCACCACGGCTATGCCATGGCCGGGAATGGCCTGGAAATCAGTGGCCTCGGCCAGGACCAGGGACCGCTCATTTGCCCCGCGCACGATCGCTTCACCCAGCGGATGCTCGGAGCCTTTTTCTGCGGCAGCGGCCAGGGCGAGCAGCTCATCGGACGAAAGGCCGGCGGCCACGGGCAAAATATCGGTGACCGAGGGACGGCCCTCGGTGATCGTGCCGGTTTTATCGAAAATGATCATCTTGACCTTATGTGTGATTTCGAGCGCCTCGCCACTTTTGATCAGGATCCCGTTTTCCGCACCCTTGCCGGTGCCAACCATGATTGCAGTCGGGGTGGCCAGGCCGAGGGCGCATGGGCAGGCGATAACCAGGACGGCAATCAGGATCGAGAGCGCAAAAACCAGAGTCTGGCCGGCGATCAGCCAGGCGGCGGCCGCCAGGACAGCGATGGCAAAGACAATCGGGACAAAATAGCCGGAGACAATATCCGCCAGCTGAGCGATCGGTGCTTTGCTGCTCTGGGCATCCTCGACCAGCTTGATGATCTGGGCCAGAGCCGTGTCCTTACCGACCTTGGTGGCCCGGAACTGGATCGCACCATTGCCGTTGATGCTCGCCGTATAGACCGGATCGCCGACATTTTTCTCAACCGGAATGCTCTCGCCGGTCAGCATGGCCTCGTCAATCGCAGTCAGGCCGCTGATGATCTCACCATCCACCGGGATTTTCTCGCCCGGCTTGACCAGCAGGATATCACCCACCTCGACCTCATCGACTGGAATTTCGATCTCCTTGCCATCCTGGACCACCCGGGCGGTTTTGGGCTTGAGGCCCATCAGCTTCTTGATCGCTTCCGACGTTTTGCCCTTGGAAACGGCTTCGAGAGATTTGCCAAGCAGAATCAGGGTGATAATGACGCCGGCGGTCTCGAAATAGAGATGCCCAGCCGCGGCATGATCGCCGCCGATGATCTGAGCCGTCGAATAGAGGCTGTACAGGATCGCGGCCGAGGTGCCCATCGCAATCAGGCTGTCCATGTTCGGCGAACGATGCCAGATGTTTTTGAAACCGACCGTATAGAACCGGTAGCCGGCAATCACGACCGGCAGGGTCAGAACGATCTGGGCGAGAGCGAAGTTCAAGGGATAGCGCATCGGATCGAGCAGGGCAGGAATCGGCGCCTTCCACCAGCTGAGCATATGCCCCATCGCCAGATAGAGCAGGGGAACGGAAAAAGCCGCCGCGACGATGAATTTAGTCCAGAGGACTCGGATGGCCCGTTCCTTGCGGGCCTGGTCCTCATCCACCGCCTGGGCCGTCTCGATTTCCAGTGGCGTATAGCCCGCCTTCTGGATCGCTGCCTTGATCTGGGAGAGCCGGATCTTATCCGGATCATAGGTGAAAACGCCCTTTTCCGTGGCGAAATTGACATTGGCCAGGGATACGCCCTCAAGCTTGCCGACCTGTTTTTCGATCCGGGCCGAGCAGGCGGCGCAGGTCATGCCCGCGATGGGAACGGTGACCTCCTTGACCGTGACTTCCGGTTCGGCCTGGTAACCCGCCTTCTGGATCGCCGACTGGATTTTCTCGAGACTGAGCTGGCTATCATCAAAGGTGATGCTGAGCTTTTCCGTGGCAAGGTTGACAGACGCCTCGGCCACACCGGGCAGGCGGCTCGAGACCTTTTCAACCCGGGCCGAACAGGAGGCACAGGTCATGCCTGTGATTTTCAGAATCTGATGCTGCTGCATGGACAACTCCTTGTTGCACTACTATACCGAATCCAACCTTACCCAGAGGATATGTTGAAATTATGAAGATGGCTTCATTGTAGGTTTTTTTCAGCCTTGGCGCGGTAACACGGCAACTGTTTTGCGCCTGACTGGCCGGGTCAATCAGAAATGATTGCAAAAATAGTCATAAATATTGCTGAAAATCACTTTTTTTTGCCGGGTGGTTCGGACTCATTGCAGGGATTGCGGGCATTCGCTACGATGGGAAAAGAGCCGCGTCAAGTCAAGACGTCTCTGGCAGTGACTGCGTCATTGGGACGCCGCTGCGGATTTTGGAAAGGCGGAATCATTATGGTCCTCGGTATCCCTGATTTCTGGATCTGGAGCGCATTCCTGCTCTGCGTGCTGAGTGCTGCTGCTTGTGTCATCTATGGCGTCGTCAACTGGAACCGCGGCATGGAAAAAGAGCCTGAACAGGTTTCGGAAGAGGCCAGTTGGGAAGAATCCGAAAAGAAAGTCGAAGAGAACCTGTAAGCAAGCAGCCCCTGGTGAACGAGCATCCTGGAGGATTTGGCCATGCCCCTGACCATTATCGCAACTGTCATCTATTTGTTTATCCTTGCCTCACTGAGCATCTATGCCTACCGTGGTACGAAAACGACCAAGGACTATTTGCTGGGCGGCCGCCAGATCCATCCGATGGTCATGGCCCTGTCCTATGGTGCCACCTTCATCAGCACCTCGGCGATTGTCGGATTTGGGGGCAATGCCGGGCTGTTCGGCATGTCGCTCCTGTGGCTGACCTTTCTCAATATTTTCGTCGGCGTATTCATCGCCTTCCTGGTCTTTGGCAAACGGACCCGCCAGATGGGCCATAACCTCGATGCCCATACCTTCCCGGAGCTTCTGGGCGTGCGCTTCAAATCGCGCTTCATCCAGGGCTTTTCGGCGGCAGTCATCCTGGTCTTCATGCCCCTGTATGCCGCCGCGGTCCTCAAGGGCGGGGTCGGCTACCTGGCGACCCAGTTCAATATCGACTACAATGTCACCTTATTCTTCTATGTCATGATCATCGCCCTCTATGTCGCGATGGGCGGCATGAAGGGCGTCATGTACACTGATGCCTTCCAGGGCTCGATCATGTTTGGCGGCATGTTGTTCCTGCTGATCTTCGTCTATGCCAAGCTCGGCGGGGTGACCAATGCCCACCTGGCCCTGACCAACCTGATGCAGGATCCGCAGGTCCAGGCACAGACAGCCAAGGTTGCGGCCAATGGCTT
This sequence comes from uncultured Mageeibacillus sp., assembly GCA_964499985.1. Taxonomy (GTDB): domain Bacteria; phylum Bacillota; class Clostridia; order Saccharofermentanales; family UBA5734; genus UBA5734. The sequence continues at coordinate 6,116 of CAZCMX010000072.1, read as the reverse complement.
TGCCGGCTGGACCGCGATGCCGGTCTTCAACTCGCCCTATTGGTGGACGGTCATCACCTCAGTCGTCATGGGGGTCGGTATTGGCGTGCTGGCCCAGCCCCAGCTGGTCGTGCGCTTCATGACCGTCAAGAGCAATCGCGAGCTGAACCGGGCCGTCGCCTCGGGCGGCGTTTTCATCCTGATGATGGCCGGTGTCGCCTATGTGGTCGGCTCATTGTCAAATGTCTTTTTCGTGCGTGACCTCGGCCTGACCTCCGTGGCCGCAGCCGGCGGGGTCATCGACAATATCATTCCTCTGTTCCTGAAAAATTATTTGCCCAGCTGGTTCAATACCGTCTTCATGCTGACCCTGATGTCAGCCGCCATGTCGACCCTGAGCTCACAATACCATGTCGTCGGCACCTCGATCGGCCGCGATTTGTTTGAAAAAAGCCTCCGGATCGAGGGGCATACCCTGGCCGTCACCCGGATTGGCGTCGTGATTTCGATTCTCGCCAGCGCCCTGCTGGCCTATGCCGGCAATCAGCTGCATCTCGACATCGGCCTGATCGCCCAGGCGACCTCCGTCTTTTTCGGCATTTGCGCCGCCGCCTTTTTGCCGGTCTATATCGGGGCACTCTTTGTCCGCCGCCTGACCCGCAAGGCTGCCGTGATCAGTGTCCTGACCGGCTCTTTGGCCAGCTTTTTCTGGATCTTTTTTGTCCATGGCAAAAATGCCGCCACGATCGGCCTCTGCCAGCTGCTGTTTGGCCGGCCACACCTGTTTGCCGGCACCGCCCTGGCTGGCCTGGCCATGGTCGATGCGGTCGTCATCGCCGTGCCCCTGTCGGCGCTGGCCCTGCTGATTGCCGGCCTTCTGACCCGCCCGGATATCGATGAACACCATCTGAACCAATGCTTCAAAGGCGTGAAATAAACAGTTATACTGGGGACATGAATATCCAGAAAACCAATGCGATGCGCCTTTTGACCCAGGCCGGTGTTGCCTACGAACTGAAAACATATCCGGTGGATGAAAATGACCTGTCCGGGGTCACGGTGGCTGCCGAAGTCGGCCTGCCGGCCAGACAGGTCTATAAGACGCTGGTTGCCCGCGGGGACAAGACCGGCTACCTGGTCTGCATCATCCCGGTCGACCTTGAAATCGACCTGAAAAAGCTGGCCCTGGCCAGCGGTGACAAGCGTGTTGAGCTGATCCCGACCAAGGACTTGCTGGCTGTGACCGGCTATGTGCGCGGCGGCTGTTCGCCAGTGGGCATGAAAAAGAAATTCCCGACTTTTGTCGAATCGGCCGTGCTGGCCGAGCCGATCGTGGCGATCAGCGCCGGGGTGCGCGGCTGCCAGATGCTGCTGGCGCCACCTGACCTGGTGGCATTCACCAAGGCCAAGCTCTGCGCGGTCTGCCGCGGCACGGAGCTGTGACCGGCCAGGCTTTGCAAGATCAGCCAGCAAAAGGACAAGTACAGCGATGATTCCAGACAAAATGGCCCTGAACCGGCTCGAAGACCTGGCCCGCCAGGCCGACCAGCACGATTTTCCGACCCAGACCGCTTTTCTGACCCCCGCTGAACAGACTGAGGCGACGGCCTTTTTACGAGCCCGCAAAATTGCCCATATTTGGCTGGGCGGCTACGAGGGGGCCGAACGCCGTGCATGCATCTTCCTGCCGACCGGCTGGACGGCTGAGATGATTGAACCAGAATCGTTTTTGACTGCCCTGTTGCTCAAGCCGGCGGTCCATCGCAGCTTGGGCGGCCGTGCGGAGTCTTTGCCGGGCCATCGCGACTATCTCGGCAGCCTGCTCGGACTGGGGATCCGGCGCGACCAGATTGGCGATATCCTGGTCGATGACCGCCAGGCGACGGCGCTGGTTCTGCCGGGGATCGTGCCGCTGATCCAGCTCGAGCTCAGCTCCGTTGGCTCGCATGCCGTCACGATCGAACGCGTGCCCCTGGCTGGTCTGATGATCCCTGAGCGCGAACAGAACCTGGTCCGGATCACCGCCGCCTCGATGCGCTTTGACAAAATCGCCGCCGCCGGATTCAACGTTTCGCGGAACGACATGGCCGAATGGATCCGCGCCGGCCAGGTCCAGCTCAACTGGCGCGCCGAAACCCGCCCGGACCGTCTACTGGCCATTGGCGACGTGATTTCCCTGCGCGGCTATGGCCGGCTCCGGCTCAAGGAAGAACAGGGCAAGTCACGGAAAGACCGGCATATCCTGGTTCTGGAGAAATGGTGAGGCCAGCAGCAGACTCTGGGGTGCCCTTTGACCGTACATTCAGGCTTTGAACCTGGCCCGGTTATTTGATGGTGACCAGACGGCCGGGCAGCTTTTCGTGAGGCTCTTTGCCGATTGCAGGGTGGCCGACCGCGATGGAGATGGCAAAGTCATGGGTTTCCGGCAGCTCGATCAGGCGACCGATCGCGTCGCGTGAAGCCCCGGCAAAGGCGGCCTGGGTCAGACCGATGATGCAAGAACCCAGCCCGAGGGCCTGGGCGGCCAAGGCAATGTTTTCCACCGCGATTCCCGCATCGATCAATGGATAGCCGGATTTCTCCGTCTGGTCGACCGAAAGGATCACGACCAGCGGCGCGCCGTAGAACAGGCTTTCAGAACCGCGGCTTTTCAGGCGGTCAATCACGGCCAGATTGCCGTCCTCACGGTATTTGTCCAGGGCTGCCTCATTGATCGCCGCAAGCACCGACGGCCGGGTGATGAAATGAAATCGCCAGGGCTGGCGGTTCATCGCACTGGGCGCAGCCAGGGCGGCCTGCTGCAAAAGATCGATCTGCTCAGCCGTCAGCGCCTCATCTGTGAACTTGCGGATGCTGCGGCGGGAGAAAATAAAATCAAGGGTCGGATTTTCAGTCGTCATGATTGCCTCCTGGACGGACAGGCTGGTACTGGGCTAAAGGCCCGTTCCCCAGCCATTTTTGTTTCTGTCACGATAGATTATAGCGAAAGCAGTTGAAATGTAACAACTGATGTCAGCGTAAATTGGCAGACCTGCTAAAATTATAAGCAAGAATCCAATTGTGCCGCCATCGTGCGGTCGAATCATCCGGAGGAAACAATGAGCGAAGTCAATGAAGCTGTCATGGATAAAATCACCAAGGTCTGCCTGTGCAAAAGCATCTCCCGGGCCACGATCAAGAAGGCCATCCTCGATGGGGCGCATACCGTCAAGGATGTGAATGCAGCAGTGGGATCAGGATCTGGGCCATGCCGGGGACAGCGCTGCGGGCCGAAGATCCAGGCGCTGATCGATACGATGAAGGATGAGGGGAAGATCTGAGAAGCGGCGGGGAGTTGGGCATTGTAATAAAAGCCCTAGATAATTGATAAAAAGTAGCTTGCGTGAGATAATTTATAATATGTATTATCAATAAATATCTGAAATATTGGACTGTAGTGAGGTGATCATATGCAATTTAAACGTAATAGTAGCGGATATGCGTTGGCATTGCTGGTAATTTTCATTGCAGTTGCCATTATTCTGGGGACAGCATTGCTGTTTTTAAGTTCAAATGAATTTAATTTTGCGATTCGTGAAGAAAACAGGCTCCGTGCATATTATATTGCTCAAGCAGGAATAGACGGAACGAAAAAATGGCTGGATACCGCAGATTTTGACGACGTTGAAACTGTCGTAAATGAAAACCGTTTAAATGATTCCGCTCCTACTTCATTTGGTGAAGGTAATTTTTATGTCTTTTTTGGTGGTGATAAAATCAGGCCTGTCATATATAGTAAGGGTCAATATAAGACGGGTGAACGACAAATCAGCCTTGATTTAAAAAAAAGGACGTATTTTGATGCCGCAGTCACAGTTACTCAGAATCTAAATGTCACGCAACCAAATTGTCATGTATATGGTACCGTTGTTCCGGTAACGCAAGGTGGCTCTACCGCTTCAGTTACCGGATATACAGGTCTAGAGAATATTACTGGTGGGATTTTACCTCCGATAACCATGAGTTTTCCAAGCCCCAGTACAGATGCAGATGAATCTCAGATAGATGAATTTGAAGATCTGACAGGATCTTATGATTACGTTTTTGATGTATCTGATGAAAGCAAAGAATATTATATCGATTCAATTTCATTAAATAATGTCACGGTTCATGTTGATGGAGATCCGGGGGGGATACTCCATTTGTTTGTCAATGATATCTCGTTTAAAGGTGACTGGACTTGTGATTCCAGCGTTAAATTTGTTCTTTATATACTCAACTCAGGAACACTTGAGTTTAAAACTGGACATGCTGATTTTCAAGGCAATATTTATGCACCTTATGCTGATCTGACGATCAAAGCCAATATGGATAATTTTGGTGGTATTGTTGCAAGAAATTTGTCGATCGAGTCAGGCGGATCAACAAGCTATGATAGCTCAACGGCTGAAGTCTATCCTGAAGATATGGGTTTTGACACGCTTGGTTATTACACTGGCCAATGGCGTAATGAATGATTTTGGGAGTCATTACAATGAGTAATATGAAACAGCCAGCTCTTGGCTTCGCTCCTCGCAATCGTGGCTTTACACTTATTGAACTTGTACTCTCAGTCACAATTTTAGTTGCTGTGATAACCTCGCTCCTTTACATGTTTACTTCTGGGTTTTCAACAATATCCATGTCTGGCAGAAGAAGTGAAACTGGATTTGAATTACAGGAGGCAGCTGAGGAATATTATTCAACAGCAACGATAAGTACAGAACACCCTAATGTCAGTCCGATCCCGACACCTGGCTATTCAATGCAAATCGAGCTTCCAAGGAGTGGCCCTTTATCGGTCAGCGGTGAAGCAGCTCGACTGACTGCAAATGAAGATGGAAGAGATTTGTCAATTGACATTTTTATACCAGATAATTAAAGATACAATTGGAGAGCTAACATGAATCACATTCGGACTGGTTTTTTGAAAAATAGAGATAATTTTTACAATAGAACTTTAAAAATAAAGGGTTTTACTTTAGTTGAAGTCATTGTCACAGTTGCTTTAGTTAGTGTTGTTTTTGCAGCCATTTTTTCATTTTTCTTTTTCCAGACCTCAACTTATTCACACGGTTCCGACAAATCACAGATTCAGACAGAAATTCGACTAGCATCTGATTTTATTTCCAAAGAATTGCGATATGCGACAAAAGTATCAGTTGCGACACCATCCGATTCTAGTCTTTATAACCGGCTATATATTCAAGATAATAAATTGATGTTTCAACCGGCAGGTGGGACAGCTATTGAAAAATCAAGTGACATTTTTGATCCAGCCGATTTTTCTGTCGACATAGCAGGGATTGGCGGTGAATTCATAATAAACTATTCTTTACATGGAACAAAAAACAAAAGTGATTACACCATTCGTAGCTCAGTTGTCATGAAAAATATATCGACTACAAACAATGAAAATGGAAACCAGATCTATTATCAATTGCCGGTTGCATTATCTTCCACAACACCTACTTCTACCCCGACATCTGAACCAACAACACCCACAAGCTCACCAACTACTGCCATACCAACTCCTGCTCCAATTAAATTGGTCATTGATCCCAGTATTCCATCAAATGTGACAAAAGGCACAACGAGTGAGTATATTTTGACTGCAAGTGGCGGTGACGGATCCTACCAATTTAATTATAGTTATACTGGTTGGACACTTGTTGATGATCCTGCAAGTAATGGAAAAAAGATAAAGCTTACAGCCCCTAGTGGTAATGGAAAAAATCTAGCATTTTCGGTTACTATAAAATCAAATGGGGTTTCCGAAACATTTGGACCTTATCTTTCACTAACAGTAAATTAACAATAAAAAATATAATTATAAACCGTGTCAAATATGCATCTGCGAAAACAGATAAGAAAATCTATCACACAACCAAAAGCCGATTGTGTATATCTCCTCCAATCACAACCCATTTCCCCCCATCACCCCACTCGTCTCCTCTTCCACACGACCACCCCCGCGCCCGCCAGCACCAGCACAGCCAACCCGCCGATGATCCAACCGGTCATCGGCTTTTTCATGCCATCGCCCTGCAACGCGACCATATCACTCACGGCCGCACCGGCAAGCTTTTTCGGCGTCACCAGGTATTCCGACATCGTAT
>CAZCMX010000071.1:7573-10076 GCA_964499985.1 uncultured Mageeibacillus sp. | reverse complement strand
TCCGAGCAGAATCGCTTTGCTACCTTTGTCCAACAAGTAGACAAATCGAAATTTGTATGTCTAAAGAGCCTTAAAAACTTGATACACTATAAGTGCTAACTTTACAATATTGGCTAAACGATTATTTGATCTGAGGTAGCCACACGATGACTAACTTCACTTTCCTCCAGTCGGACCCGCGGTTCGCATCCTTTGCGGATGTGGCGGTTTCGGCAGAGCTCATCTTGCTGATTGACGCCGAGGCCAGTATTATCAACTGCCGCCGGGCGATGGAGTTTGCTGTCAAATGGATGTATTCCGTGGACAGCAGCCTGGTCGCGTCGTACCAGGACACGTTGGTCAGCCTGATGAACACGGAGGAATTTCGCACGGTCGTCGGTGTCGATATCTGGCGGCGTATGGATTTCATCCGCAAGATGGGCAACAATGCCGCGCATACCAGTAAAAAAGTGACTCTGGAGCAGGCCAAGCTCTGCCTGGAGAACCTGTTCGTCTTTCTCGACTTTGTGGCCTATTGCTATGGCGAAAACTACACCGAAGGTACTTTTGATCCTTCTCTTCTCCGGGCGAATCTAGCGCAAACGCTACCTGTTCCCGCCGCTGCTCCGGAGGTCGATCTCCAGGCCCTGATCGCGGAAAACAGCGCCCTCAAAGCCGAACTGACAACTCGGCGCGAGATGCAGCAGCAGACCTATGTGCCCAAGCCTCTGGAGCTGTCCGAGTACAAAACTCGCAAGATCTACATCGATGCCATGCTGATGGACGCTGGCTGGACAGAGGGCCGCGACTGGCTCAATGAGGTCGAGCTGCCCGGGATGCCCAATCCATCTGAGGTTGGTTATGCCGATTATGTGCTCTATGGTGACGATGGCAGGCCCCTGGCAGTGGTCGAAGCTAAGCGTACCTGTGTCGATGTCGCCAAGGGCCGGCAGCAAGCCAAGCTCTACGCCGACTTGCTGGAACAAAAGCACCATCGCCGCCCGGTCGTTTTTCTTTCCAATGGTTTTGAGATACGTCTGGTGGACAACCGTTATCCCGAGCGAAAGGTTGCCAGCATCTATTCCAAGCGCGATCTGGAGAAGCTCTTCAACTTGCAGACGATGCGGACCAGACTCAAGCACGCACGGGTGAAAAAGAACATCGCGGGTCGTTATTACCAGGAGGCTGCGATCAAGGCCGTCTGTGACAGTCTCGATGGGCGCAACCGCCGCAAAGCCCTGCTGGTCATGGCCACCGGCTCGGGCAAAACGAGAACAGTCATTGGCCTTTGTGATGTCCTCCTGCATGGCGGTTGGGTGAAAAACATCCTCTTCCTCGCCGATCGCAATTCGCTGGTCACACAGGCGAAACGCAGCTTCACCAATCTGCTGCCTGACCTGTCCATCACCAATCTCTGCGAGGACAAGAACAACTACAATGCCCACTGTGTGTTTTCCACCTACCAGACGATGATGAACAGCATCGACGCCATCAAGGATGACGAAGGCAAGCTGTTCACCTGCGGACATTTTGACCTGGTTATCTGCGACGAAGCACATCGTTCGATCTACAACAAATACCGGGACATCTTCAATTATTTCGATGCGCCACTCGTGGGCCTGACAGCCACACCCAAAGATGAGATTGATAAAAATACCTATGATGTGTTTGAGCTGGAAAATGGCGTGCCTACCTACGGCTATGAGCTGGCTCAGGCGGTCAAGGATGGCTATCTGGTCGATTTCCTGTCTGTGGAAACTTCGCTGAAGTTTATTGAGCAGGGCATTATCTACGACGAACTGTCCGAAGATGAGAAGGCCATTTATGAGGAGACATTCCGGGATGAAAACGGTGAGGTACCGGAATCCATTGCGTCCTCCGCCTTGAATGAATGGATTTTCAATGAAGATACCATCCGGCAGGTTCTCCATGTCTTGATGACCGATGGACTCAAAATCGACTACGGTCAAAAGCTCGGCAAGACCATCATCTTTGCCAAGAACCACGAGCATGCCGAAAAGATTCTGACGGTTTTTGGCCGGGCATACCCCCACTTGCCAAACTTCGCCAAAGTCATCGACACCTACATGACCTATGCCCAAAGTGCCATCGACGAATTTTCCGAGGCCAACAAACTGCCCCAGATCGCAATCTCAGTGGATATGCTTGATACCGGCATCGACGTACCTGAGGTGCTTAACCTCGTGTTTTTCAAGAAAGTTCTGAGCAAGGCCAAGTTCTGGCAGATGATCGGTCGCGGCACTCGCTTGTGTCCAGGCCTGCTCGACGGCGAAGACAAACAGAAATTCTACATCTTCGATTTCTGCGGCAACTTTGAATTTTTCCGAATGAATAAGGGACGCCCCACCGCCAATATGCTGGCTTTGCAAGGTGCCATTTTCCATCTCAAGGCTCAGATCATCTCCAAATTGCAGGACCTCGCCTTCCAGACGAAAGATCTGATTCCCTTCCGTCAAAATCTGGTCGCAGACCTGGTGCGCAGCGTTCAGGCTTTGAATCGGGA
>CAZCMX010000071.1:0-7473 GCA_964499985.1 uncultured Mageeibacillus sp. | reverse complement strand
TACAAGGCCAAAGCCGAGTTCTACATCCGTCAGCACCAGGACCAGGCCGCAATTGCCAAGCTGAAAACGAATGTCCCGCTGTCCCTGGAGGATTTGAAAACGCTGGAAAATATCCTCTGGAGCGAGATTGGCACCCGTCAGGATTATGAAGCAGCCTGCGGTCAAAAACCACTAGGTGAATTCGTTCGCGAGATTGTCGGCCTGGACATGGCAGCGGCCAAGTCGGCTTTTGCGGTGTTTCTCGACAATACAAACCTGGACAGCGGGCAAATCTATTTCGTCAACCAGATCGTGGAATACATCGTGCATAATGGCCTGTTGAAAGACTTGTCCGTTCTCCAGGAACCCCCCTTCACGGATCGCGGCAGCGTCGTCGAAGTGTTTACCGATCTGTCCCTCTGGAATGCGATTCGCCTTGTGATCGATCAGGTCAATGCCAATGCTGTGGCGGCCTGAATACCAGTAAGAAAGTAAATCGCGTTTTTGTGGAGGGCGCACATATGAACATCCATAAAACAGCGATCGTCGGCATGGGCGCCCTGGGCCTGCTGTACGGTGAACAGATCCTGAAGACCCTGGGCAAGGGCCCCCTCAGTTTCGTGATGGATACAGCCCGTTATCGCCGCCACCAAACGGATACATACTCAGTCAATGGCGTGCCGCAAGACTTTTCCATCGTGGATGCAGCCGCAGCTACACCAGTGGACCTGGTCATCGTGGCGACGAAAGCCAGTGGTCTTGCATCAGCGCTGGATGTGATGGCAGGGCTGGTCGCTGAACAGACGATCATCCTTTCCGTCATGAATGGGATCAGCAGCGAGCAGATCCTGGCCGCCCGCTTTGGCGACCGGAATCTGGTCCATTGTGTGGCCATCGGCATGGATGCCATGCGGGACGGCCCATCCCTCAGCTATGCCAATCAGGGCAAACTGCAGATTGGCATCCTCAAGGACGAGCAAAAACCAGCCTTGGCAGCCTTGTGCAAGTTCCTGGACCAGGCTGGGCTGGCGTATTCCGTGGAAGCTGATATCCTGCATGCTCTCTGGGGTAAGTTCCTGCTCAATGTCGGGATCAACCAGGCCTGCATGGTTTATGAGACCACGTTTGGCGGCGCCCTGAACACGCCGCAGATCTTTACGGTCATGTCAGCAGCCATGCACGAGGTCATCACGATCGCTGAAAAGGAAGGGATTCACCTGACTGAGCAGGATTTCGCACACTATATCAGCGTGCTGCAGACGCTCAAACCGGATAGCTGCCCCTCGATGCGCCAGGATGCCCTGGCCAGGCGCAAATCTGAGGTGGAGCTCTTTGCCGGAACCGTCCTGCAGTTAGCTGCCAGGCACCAGGTCCCAGCCCCGGCCAATGCATTCTTTTACCAGCGGATCCAAGAGATGGAAACAGGATACCTGTAGCGGTATAATACCTTGAAAGTTATTTTTTATGCCAGGCCCCCTATGCAAGAATCACTGGATCGCGTAAAATATCAAGCTTGTAGTCCTGGAAACAGTTTGGAGGAACCCGCATGAAATACATATTTGTCACTGGTGGTGTGGTCTCAGGCCTCGGCAAAGGCATCACGGCTGCATCGCTCGGACGCCTGCTCAAGGCACGTGGCATCAAGGTCACGATGCAGAAATTCGACCCCTACCTCAATGTCGATCCAGGCACGATGAATCCCTTTGAGCATGGCGAGGTCTTTGTCACCGACGACGGCGCCGAGACCGACCTCGATTTGGGCCATTACGAGCGCTTCATCGACGAGAGCCTGTCCCAGAACTCCAGCATCACCTCCGGCAAGATCTACTGGTCGGTGATCCAGAAGGAGCGCAAAGGCGACTATAAGGGCGGCACCGTCCAGGTCATCCCCCACATCACCAACGAAATCAAGGACCGCATCAAACGCGGCAAAACGGGTTATGACGTGGCGATCATCGAGATCGGCGGCACGATCGGCGACATCGAAAGCTTGCCTTTCATCGAGGCCATCCGCCAGTTCACCGTTGATGTCGGCCGTGAAAACTGCCTCTTCATCCATGTCACCCTGGTCCCCTATATCTCCGCCTCCCACGAGCAAAAAACCAAGCCGACGCAGCACAGCGTTAAGGAGCTTCTCAGCTACGGCATCCAGCCGGACATCATCGTCTGCCGTTCCGAGATCGAAATCAGCCGCGAGCTCAAGGATAAGATTGCCCTGTTCTGCAATGTTCCGCGCGACTGCGTCATCGCCAATCTGGACTTGCCGACGCTCTATGCAGTTCCCATGGCCCTCGAAAAGGAAGGCCTGCCGGGGATCGTCTTGCGCCGCTTCGGCTTCCCGGAATCGCAGCCCGACATGACCCATTGGCTCGAGGTCGTCGATGCCCTGGTCAATCCCGAGGTCACTGTCCGCATCGCCCTGGTCGGCAAATACGCTGCCCTGCGGGATGCCTATCTCAGTGTGGTTGAGTCCCTGACCCATGGCGGCACCCCGATCAATGCCGAGGTCGAGATCAAGTGGGTGGATTCTGAAGAAGTCACCGACGAAACCGCTGCCGAGCTGCTTTCGGATGTCGATGGCATTCTTGTCCCTGGCGGCTTTGGCACCCGCGGCATCGAGGGCAAGATCGCTGCCGCCCGTTATGCCCGCATCAACAAGATCCCCTATTTCGGTATCTGCCTCGGCATGCAGATCGCGATTATCGAGATTGCCCGCAATGTCATTGGCTATGCCGATGCACACAGTGCGGAATTCGATCCGAACACCAAACATGCCGTGATCGACCTGATGCCGGAACAAAAAGATGTCGAACAGCTGGGCGGTACCATGCGTCTGGGCCAGTACCCCTGTGTCCTCAATGAGAAGTCGAAGGCATACAGCGTTTATCAGGAGAATCTGATCCACGAGCGCCATCGCCACCGCTACGAGGTGAACAATGTCTATCGCGACGAGCTGGCCAGCTCTGGCGTCCTGATCAGCGGCACCTCGCCCGACAACCGGATCGTCGAGATGATCGAAATGCCCGACCACCCCTGGTTTGTCGCCTGCCAGTTCCATCCCGAATTCAAATCCCGCCCCAATCGGCCCCATCCCCTCTTCGCTGGCTTCGTCAATGCCTCCTACGAAAACAGCAAAAAGCAGTAAGGCGCCAGGCACCCAGAGTTGATACAGTTGTTCCCACGAATGCAAAAGGACCTTCAGACGAGGGTCCTTTTTTGCGGTTGCGAAATTGGTAACGAATTGACTTGTGATCATCAGGACAATAACCCTACAATCGTGAGCATAAAACTTATTTACTTCCGAGGAGGCTCATCATGCTAATTGTTGGTGATCAAATCCCAGTCGATATCCAGGTTCTCGATGCTTATGGCGATCCGACCAGCTTGGCTGCGTTTTCCGGCCAGAAGCTGATTCTCTATTTCTACCCCAAGGACAACACCCCCGGCTGCACGACCGAGGCGATCAATTTTGAAAGCGTGCGCAAGGAATTGACGGACCTCGGCTGGACGGTGATCGGCATCTCCGCGGACAGCTGTAAGAGCCATGAGGGCTTCAAGATCAAGTACAACCTCGGGTTCACCCTGCTCTCCGACCCTGAGAATGCCCTGTCCACGGCCTTTGGTGCCTATGGCGAGAAGAAGAACTATGGCAAGACCTATATGGGGATCATCCGCAGTACCTTCCTCGCCGACGAGACCGGTACGATCATCCAAGCCTATCCTAAGGTCAAGGCCGATGGTCATGGCGAAGCGGTCCTGAAATGGATCCGGGAAAACACCTGATCGACGACCGGCTAGATGTCAATCTCCAGCACCACGGGACAATGGTCTGAGCCCATCTGGTCCATCATCAGCGAGGCGCCTTTGAGCTTCGGTACCAGATCAGGACTGACAAAAAAGTAGTCGAGGCGCCAGCCGACATTGCGGTCGCGGGCGCGGGACTTCAGATCCCACCATGAATAGTACCCGCCGCCCGTTTCGAACTGGCGAAAGGTATCGACAAAACCGCTCGCTACCAGGCGATCGAGAAACGCGCGCTCTTCGGGTAAAAACCCGGAGACTGTCGCGTTTTCTTTTGGCCGCGCCAGGTCGATCTCCTTGTGGGCCGTATTGAAATCACCGCAGACAATGACTGATTTGCCGGAGGCCACCTGGTCTAATGCATGCTTGTGGAAGACCTCATAAAAATCGAGCTTGAATTTCAGCCGGTCACCATTGGCCGTGCCATTCGGATAATAGATATTGTAGAGGACAAAATCGCCAAAGTCTGCGATCTGTGTCCGTCCTTCGTGATCAAAACCGGGTACGCCAAACCCGTGGGTCACGGCCAGCGGTTCGCGGCATGTATAGATCGCTGTGCCGCTATAGCCTTTGCGTTCTGCGGAATGGATATAGAATTTGTAGCCTGGCACATCGCGCAGCGTGGGTGGCAATTGGCCCTCAATCGCCTTGACCTCCTGCAGACAGAAAATATCCGCCTGCTCCCTGGCGATGAAATCCAGAAACCCCTTCTTTTCTGCGGCCCGCAAGCCATTGACATTCCAGCTGATCAATTTGGCCATGCCCAGATCCTCCTGCACAGATAAAAGCGAAATTGCAGTTCCATTCTATCAAAATCACGAGGGGGTTGTCTGTCACCAGGATGGGTTGAGCGCTCCGGGCAAAGCGCTCCGGGGGGTGAAGCGCTCCGGGCAAAGAGCTCCGGGGAGTGACAATAGATTCGAAGTATTTGCGCATGATTACCTATGTTAGAATTAACCTAGGGTCAATCTAACATAGATTAGGACGTGAAATTTATGGCGATACAATACATCATTCTCGGCTATCTTTCGACGGGCAACATGACGGGCTATGATTTGAAAAAAGCCATTGCGGCCCACCCCCTTTTGCCGTGGAGCGGTAATAATAACCAGATTTACAAATCTCTCAAAGAGCTGGAGAATCAGGGCGCCATCGAGTCTGAGACGGTGATCCAGTACCAGGCGCCCAATAAGAGGCTTTACAAAATCACCAATCCAGGCCGGGCGATATTGAAACACTGGCTTTATGAGGATGTCAAACCTGCCCAGTCCGAACTTCCATTACTGGTCAAACTGCAGTTTGCCGATCACCTGAAGCCGAAGGATTGGTTTGAGATTCTCATAAAATTCCGTCAGGAGCTTTTTGACCGCCTGGTGCTGTATAAAAACATGCCAGTACCGCGCCTGCATACAACCAAATCCCATAAACCGGGTCCGGATGACCTGGCCGCGAGCAGCAATAAGCTGGCGCTCAAATATGAAATCACCCGGCTGGAGGCAGAAATCCTGCTGGTCAACCAGCTCTTGGACCTGGTCAAGGTCCAGGCCGGCTGGAAGGATCCGGATAGCCTGCCCAAAGATCCGCTGGAGCAGGAGATGCACACCTCGATCGCCTATCCACTGGCTGGGCGAATTTTTGAGCAGCTGATCGTCCATCGTCTGGATATTGCAGAGCTTCCCATCCTGGAGCTGGCGAAAGCCGGGACAGTGCCCGGACCGGTCATCGCTACGGAGCAGGATGCACATGAGCTGCTGACCCTCTGCATGGAACACCAGGCCCAAGGGATTCTCGCCCCGGCCAATCTGTTTCACGATGATTTTTTCCGGCTGAAAACCGGCCTCGCCGGGGCGATTCTGCAAAAACTGGCCAATCACCAGGTCCGCCTGGCACTGGTCAGGCCACCGGAGCAGAAAATCAAAGGCAAATTCTTGGAATTTATCCAGGAGTCCAATCATGGCAGCCAATTCGCGGTTCACGACAACCGGGAAGACGCCATTCGCTGGCTGATCCACTGAAAATAGATTGACAAAAGGCTTGAGCATTTGTGATATGATGACTATTGACGGGATTTTGGCCTGTTAATTGACAGAAAGTGGGGATGTATCACATGTTTTGGCAAATCTTCGCACTCATCGTATCCTTACTCTCGTTCCTGGTCGCTGCCTACTTTTACCGCTGGGTCAAGGCACTGCCGACCGCTGAAGGCAACCTCGGCACCATCGGCGACTGGATCCGGGCCGGCGCCTACACCTTCCTGAAAACCGAATACCGGGTCCTGCTCCGTTTTGCCGGTGCGGTTGTTGTCCTGATCCTGCTGTTCTATCCAGCGCCGATCTGGCAGGGCCAGGTGCTTGACAATATCATCATGGCCCTGGCCTATATCGCGGGCACCGTCCTGTCTGCCGTCGCCGGCTGGATCGGCATCAGCATTGCCACCATCGCCAATGTCAAAGCAGCCACCGCAGCTCGCCAGGGCTTGCAGACCTCCTTCATGGCTGGCTTCCGCGGCGGCGCTGTCATGGGTCTGGCCGTTGTCGGTACCAGCCTGTCGGGCGCCAGCATCCTCTACCTTTTGACCAGCCACTCCGAGATCGTCCTGGCATTCAGCTTTGGGGCCAGCTCCCTGGCCTTGTTCGCCAAAGCCGGTGGCGGCATTTTCACCAAAACCGCCGACATTTCCGCCGACCTGACCGGCAAAGTCGAGCTGGGGATCCCCGAGGATGACCCACGCAATCCGGCTGTCATCGCTGACAATGTCGGTGACAATGTCGGTGACGTCGCCGGCATGGGTGCCGACCTGTTTGACTCCAATATCGCCTCGATCGCGGCTGCGATCGTCCTCGCCGCGCCCTTGGGCCAGGTCCACCTGATCTTTGCCTTTGGCAGCCTCGGCCTATTGGCCTCGATCATCGGCGTGCTGGCTGTCCGGGTCAAACCCGGTGGCCACCCCGGCAAGGCCCTCAATAACGGCACCTATCTGACAACCGCCATCTTTGCCGTCCTGACCCTGGCGGCCACTTTGCTGTTCCAGTTTGAAATCCGGCTCTGGCTGGCAACCTTCATCGGCTTGCTATCCGGTACGGTGATTGGATTTTCATCCGAGCTGTTCACCTCCGATACGGGAAAACCAGTCGCCCGGGTGGCAGAAGCTTCCCAGAGCGGGCCGGCCTTCACCATCATCACCGGCTTCTCCTATGGCCTGATCAGTTCCTTCCCCTCGATTCTCGGCATCGCCATTGCCGCAGTCGCTTCATACAAGGTGGCCGAACCGCTGGGTGACGGCTATGCCCTGCTGGGGATCAGCCTGGCCGCGATCGGCATGCTGTCGATCGTCGGCATGATCATCTCCAATGACGCCTATGGCCCGATCGTCGACAATGCGCGCGGCCTGGCTGAAATGGGCAGCCTCGGCGATGATGTCCTGGAAATCACCGACCAGCTCGACTCGGCAGGCAATACGGCCAAGGCGATCACCAAGGGCTTTGCCATCGGTGCTGCGGGCCTGACCGTCATCGCCCTGCTGGCCGCCTACCAAGAGATCGTCCGCAATAAGACCGGTGAGCTCCTGAGCTTCTCCATTCTTGATCCAGTCGTCTTTTTCGGCCTGATGACCGGCATCGCCGTACCGGCAGTCTTCTCGGCCATGCTGATGATGGGCGTTGGCCGCAATGCCGAGCGCATGGTGGCCGAAAT
>CAZCMX010000070.1:0-10127 GCA_964499985.1 uncultured Mageeibacillus sp. | reverse complement strand
CAGGAGATCTTGGAAAAAATCGGCTGGAAAATCTATCGCATCTGGTCAACAGATTGGATCAAGGACCCAACAACAGAAGGTCTTCGCTTGATCCAAGCCATCAATCAAGCATTGTCAGATTTTTCGGATGATTTATTAGCTACACCTGATCCCCAAAATGTGACACTGGATATTTCTCAACAAGGTGATCTCGAATCAGAAAATGATTGTGAGATATCTCAAGAAGACCTGATTGAAAAAAGCTCAGTTGGCGACACGTATGTTAAACCGAAATCTATTAACAATCAAACAAATGAGGGGTATCTCGAAGAAGTTTCGGAAGAAGATACAAAAAAAAGCGATTTACAGTTTCCAGTTTATAAGGAGGTCAATCCGTGGGATGGATATAAGAACGACGATAAAAGAACTGCAGATGAAGCGGCCATTTTATACGTTGTCACTCATGAGTCCCCAATACATATTGAGCTGCTGAGTCAGCGCATGGCGCCTATTTATGGAAACCAAAAAGCTACATCAAAAATTGTCGATATTGTGAAAAGGAATTTGAAACAATACTTGGTTGATGAAATTGTGGTTCAAAGTGAGTTCTGTTATTTAAAAAACTCACAGATCAGTGTCCGGATTCCTAACGGTGATGTTGGAAAACGCCAAGTCAAATATATTAGTCCGAAGGAAATTAACGAAGCAATGTTGGCAATTGTCAGAGCTTCTATTGGAATCCAGAAGCGGGATTTGATCGTGGAGACCGCCCGGCTTTTCGGATTCAATCGAACTGGAGGAAACATCGAGTCAGCGATGAACACAGCATATATCCGACTTGTTGATCAAGGTATGCTGATTGAGTTAGATGGCAAAGTTCGGATTGGAAAAGTATTAGTTTGAGACTTCTCTTTTCGATGTTAACCTTTCACCTTGACCATTTCCAGCACACTCCTAAGAATACATCATTTCATCCGGTAGTATAATTAAATCAGAACAAAATCCACCTCACACAAATAGTTGCAGCGGATGTGCGAAAGGGGAGTGGCTTTTATGCCGACGATCGTCCATTTTGATGTCGCAGCGGATGTGCCGGAGCGGGCCAGGGCATTTTACGAATCCCTGTTTGGCTGGCAGATGTTCAGTCCGCCGGGCATGGGGGAGTTCCACTTGATCCAGACGACGGATCTGATCGGTCAGCCAGGTGTCGGTGGTGGCCTGGGCCGGCGCGGTGAACCGTCGCAGCGGATCACCGTCTATTTCGGGGTCGAGGATATCGATGTATGCTGCGAGAAAATCTCGGCACTCGGCGGCCAGGTAACCCTGCCCCGGACACCGGTCCCCGGCTTTGGCTACCTGGCCAATTGTATCGATACCGAGGGCAATCCTTTCGGCCTGTGGCAGGAAGATCCTACTGTGGGGCTGTCGACCTGATGGATGAGTTCCTTCTCATACAGCCATATGACTCGTTGCCTGGTGATTCATCACCGGGCCACCTGGCCAGCGTGGTGACCCGCTAGCTCCCGGCAAATGCCTTGGCTTAACTGCGTCTTTTCGCGCGCTGCTTGTAGTCGCGGTCGATGTCGGCCTGCCAATTGTCCGGCATGGCTTCGGAGGTGCGAAAGTAAGCCACGGCTTCGCTCATGACCTGGAAGTTCAGCTCGACACCGGTATGATCGGCGTGGAAGGTCTGGGCCCGATCTGGGGCGATGCCAAAATGGGCGGCTGTCTGCACGGCATCGATATTGGCGCCGAGGAAGATGAATTCCCAGCCATAAAGCAGCTGCTGGCGTTCGATCATTTGTTTGACAAGGTCGGCTGGATATTCGCGACTGGCGTTTTCCTCACCGTCAGTGATGATGACAAATAGCACCTTTTCCGCCCGGAATTCCTCTGCCGTATGCTTTTGGGCGCTGCCGATCTTATGGATGGTGCGGCCGATCGCATCGAGCAGGGCTGTCGTGCCGCCGACGCAATAGTCCTTGCCTGTGATCGGCCCGACTGCCTGGATATTGATGCGGTCATGGAGCAGTTCATAGCGATGATCAAATAAGACGGTCGTGATGCGACAATCGCCATCGACTTGCTTTTGCTTGTCGAGCATGGCATTGAAGCCGCCGACGGTGTCAGCCTCCAGTCCGCTCATGGAACCGCTTTTGTCGAGAATGAAAACCAGCTCGGTCGATCCTTTTTTCATTGTGTTTGCCCTCCTCAAGCTCTTTGTGTTGACTTGAGGTTAGCCTGTTCGGTCAAACAGCAGGTCGCCTCGGAAGCGACAAATACTCAGCTGCCAAGCAGGGGCTGGTCGTACTGGAACAAGACCTCGTTGATCGTAAAAATGTCATACTGGCCATTGACTATGAAATATTCCACGATCACGTCAAATTTCTGACTGGGAGAGAGGGAGTAGCCAGCCCGTTCAAGCAGGTCGTCGGTTTCGACAAGCGTCAGCTCGAGTCCGATCGCCAGGGCGATGGCCGTGCGTTTGCTCGGCAGGTAGTCCTGGTTGGAGCGGATCTTGGAAAAAAGCTTGCGGTCGAGATTGGCCCGCTTATAGACCTCAACATCGCTTTTGCCCTTGGCATCAATCAGGCGCAGGAGGGTGGCCGAGAAGGGCTGATCGAGATTGTCGACCAGATCGTCAAGGCTGGCTGCGGCAGATTCAGCGCGCGAGGCAGCTGCCTCACCCATGGCAGCGATGGTTCCGGTATCCGGTTGAGAATAGGTTGGACGAAGGCTCTGTTGCTCGATATCGAGCAGCTGTCGGCCCCGGTGCAGGTCTGTCCGGGCCTCGACATAATGCTCGTCGATATAGCTGGCCACCGCGCCGAGCAACTGCTGGCTGGCCTTGAAGGCCTCATTGTCAAAAACGGCCAGATAGACCTCCAGATCATGGGTCTGCAGGAAGGCTCTGATCTCTTCCGTGGCGATTTGGAGAGCCTGGTCTTTGGGGTAGCCGTAGATTCCACTCGAAATCAGCGGGAAGGCGATGCTTTTACAGTGATGTTCCACCGCCCGGTGCAGACTGTTGCGGTAGCAAGCCCTCAGCTGCGCTTCTTCGCCCTGCTGGCCACCCCGATAAACCGGCCCCGCAGTGTGAATGACGAACCTGGCCGGCAGGCGAAACCCGGGTGTGAGCACTGCTTCGCCTGTTTTAATCGGGGCGAGCTTGTCACAGGCCGCCTGCAGTTCCACTGGTCCAGCTGCCCGGAAAATGGCGCCGCAGACACCGCCGCCCATCAGAAGGCTGGTATTGGCAGCATTGACGATGGCATCCACTGACATTTGGGTGATGTCCTGGCGAATCATTGTAAAGGGCATAGACCGACCTCCATCCCAGACCAGTCATGGTTCACAAGCTTTAAGTCTGACTGCTGGTTTTAGCGTACAATGCCAGCTGCTGTTTGCCAAGGTCGACGGTCGGTGCAAAAACCGGCAAAAAAGCCGGTGAATGGGTTATTGGAGCTGATAGTACAAATCGATTTCGCAGGTATAGCGCTGGCGTTTGCCGCCTGAAAGTGTGCGGACAATTGCGAAGCCAGACAGGGACCGATAATGCCGCGTTTCTTCAAAGCTGCTGGCACTCTGGCTGTCTGCCGGTTCTTTGATGGTCAGGGTGTCGACCAGACCCTGTGGCAGGACGCCGAGGAGTTTGGCCGCGGCTGTGAAAACCTCGATGGTCTGCTGGCCACGGCAGACACTGTGAATGATCTTCAACCGGTCACCAACCTGGAGCTGGGCCAGGATTTTCTGACTGTCTTCATTGGCTGTCTGGAGGATCGTTGTGGTGACAGATGTATATGGGGTGAAATCCGTCTGGGCCAGGGTCTGGTTGGCCTTGCGCTGCAATTCGGAATCTGACATCAGGACATCGTAATAACTCATGGGTACCGCCAATTCGGATAGAAATCGTTCTCATCATTATAGCGTGAATGGTTGACATTGAAAGAGCAATTAATTGATAAGTTCAACTCGTCAGAATGTAGCCCGGGCCACTTGCCAAAGAGAACAAATGTTCTATAATCGATCGTACAAGGGGGTGCGAAGCATGCAGCGGATTTCAGTCAAAGTCATTGTTGAAGCTTATGATGGCCAGGTGAAACCCCTGGAGGTGATCGCCGAGGATCAGCGGATCCCGGTCAAACGGATCTTGTCCGCCCAGCCGATCAAGTCCAGGAAGGACTACAGCGACGAGACCGGCATGCGCTATGTCATCCGGTCCGATCATCGTGATTATGTCCTGGTTTACGACCAGCGCTGGTGGGTCGAGGTGTGATGGGCGTTATTTCGTATAATTTCCCCGTCCGTCCTGGACCGCCTTGCCCTGGGCGACGGCGACCTGGATGCCTCCCTTGACCATGGCGATCACTTGGCTGCCACTGCGCGCATAACCTAATTTCCGGGCCGTTTCGCGGATCAGGTCTTCCTCGGGCAGTCCGATCTGCTCCGCCAGGACTTGGCTCACGGCCTGGGCTACTTCGACCAGGGGAACATCACCGGCCTCGCGAGCATGGATACCAGTCCCTGCAGGCCGATATTCAGCAAAGGCTGCCGGGTCCTGGTCCTGGCGCCAGAACAGGACCGTATTGCCCTGGGCGGTACGACGACAGTTCAACTGATTGAGGATGGCCTGCGTTCTGCCCTGGATCCGGCTACCCGCCCTCGTGATACCAAAGCCCTGCAGGACTCGGCGCGTAAGCAATGCTTCCGTGATCGGCGCCTCGGCTGCGATCACCCTTTCGAAGGCCTGCAGGATTATTTTGGACCTGCCCGGGCTGAGATAATCCTCCGGCGTCAGGACTGGCAGGTTCAGGGTGGCTGCGACATAGGTCTGGGCAGGACTGGCAGATCCGGCTGCGGCTTTAGTCTCTTCCTCCGGCTGACGGACTGCCATATTGGCCTGGATGGGCAGTTCGAGTGCCGCACCGGCTTTCTGATCTGAATTCGTTAAATCGCTGGGCTCACCTTTGCCGGTGCTCTGCAGACTGGCAATGGCCTGGGCCGGTCGATCTGAAGCAGCAGCTTTCTGCTGCAGAATCAGTGTGTCCAGCTTGGCCAGGAGGGCAGCGATTTCCTGCTCTTTATTGTCCCACCAGTCCATCGACCAGATGCGGTGGATGGTCCAGCCCAGGCCTGCGAGAACTTTGAGCTGGGCGATTTCCCGGTCCCGGGTCGTCCTGGCCTGGCCATAGCTCTCGCCATCGAGCAAGATCCCCAGTATATAACGGTCCGGATTTGCCGGATCGATGACGCCAATATCAATCCGGTAGTGCGAATGGCCAATCGCCATATCGACCCGGTATCCGGCCTTCTGCAAGGCCTGGCAAATCGTATCGATGACTCCGGCAGGATGGATTTTGCTGGCCAGGCTGGCTTGTTCACTCACCGCCAGGGTGCCGCTTTTGGCGTATTCGAGGAAGGCTTTCAGTGCGCCAACCCCTCTGGCACTTGTCTTTGACAAATTGATCTGGTCAGGCAGGAGGGAGGAAAAGACCATCATTTCATGGCGGGCCCGGGATACTGCGACATTCAGCCGCCGCCAGCCGCCTTCGCGGTTGAGCGGCCCGAAATTCATGAAGACCTTGCCCCCCTGGTCTGCACCAAAGCCGATCGAGAATAAAATGACATCGCGTTCGTCGCCCTGGACATTCTCGAGATTCTTGATGAACAGCGGCTCGCCGGTTTCGGTCGCCCAGGCCTCCAGGGCGGGGTTTCTGGCACAGGCTTCTGTGAACAGGTCATCGATCAGGTTCTGCTGGTTGATATTGAAGGTGATGACACCGATGCTTTGGGCTGGCGTTGTGGCAGACTCGAACCGCCGGACGATTTCAGCCACGACCGCTTCGGCTTCAGCCCTGTTTTGTCTCGTTTTGCCGCGGTCGAAACAGCCCTCCACTGCAACAAAGGTGAGCTTTGACTCACGGTCATTGACTGAAGGGAAGGTGAATAATTTGTTTTCATAGAACTGGCTATTGGAAAAGGCAATCAGGCTCTCATGGCGGCTGCGATAATGCCAGAGCAGATGGGACTCTGGGAAGCTCAGTGCCAGACAATCATCGAGGATGCTTTCGAGGTCTTCCGCTTCGATGTTTTCCTCATCGATATTGCTGCCCATGAAAAAACTGGTCGGTGGCATCTGTTTCGGGTCACCGACGATGACCGCTTCACGTCCCCGGGCGAGGGCGCCCACCGCCTTGCTGGTCGGAATCTGGGATGCTTCATCGAAAATGATCAGGTCAAAGGGCGCTCGTTTGGGATCCAGGTACTGGGCTGCGGAAATCGGGCTCATCAGCATGCAAGGGCAAAGGCGCGGCAGCAAATTGGGAATCAGTTCAAACAGGTGGCGAATGCTGGTGCCACGGCCATTGCTGCGGATCGCCCGCTGCAGGATGCCCAGCTCCGAACTGTTGGCTGCCTCGGTCGTGAAATCAGGCACCCTGGCGGCCAGGCGGCAGTAGATTTCCTGCCGGGTGATTTCCGTCAGCTCAGCATCCAGTTTTTTGTATTGCTCGATTTTCTGGTTGAAGATCGGTCCGGAAAACCGGTTGAGGGTATCTTCGCTTTCGACCGTGGCGATGATCAAGGCCCGGTAGACCGCCTGCCGATAGGTGGGCAAGACTCGATCATGTTCAAGACCGGCTTCATAGGTCTGGATCACGGCCTTGATCCCCGTTGCTTCAACCTCGTCAGCAGCTCCTCGATACAGCATCCAGGACTTCAAGGCATTCATCTGGTTGAGAATGTCAGAGCACATCTGTTGCTGTTCTGCGAGCCAGTCGCTGTCTGGCAGAACGTCTGGCCGCAAAGAGATGGCCTGATCCAGGCGCTGTTGTTCCAATAAGGTTTGCTGCCACTGCTCGGTGAAAGCTTGGACTGCGGCAGCAACGGCCGGATTTGCCGCCTTGGCCAGGCGCAGCTCGGTCCCGCCGGGCAATGCAGCCAGACTGTGGGCGCTGGCCTCGGCCTGGCTGCAACAGGCCAGGATAAAATCCCAGTCCGTCTGTTCGCCCTGATCCAGCCGGCCCAATTCGGCGCCGAAGGGGTGCAGCAATTGTTGCTGCAATTGGCTTTCCGCCTGGTATTGCCGCAGAAGGTTGAATGCCAGGGCCAGTTTTTCCGGTGGCAAATGCCGCCGGGCAAAAGGTTTGAGTTGTTTTTCCAGCCGACGGCGATTCAGCAATCGGGGCAGGAACCATTGGCTTTCGAGGGCTCGCCAGCGGTCTTCCAGCTCCACTCCATTTTGCCTGAGGAAATCCGGTGTCCAATCTTGTCCCAGTTCAGATTTGATTTGGGCGGCTGTCCTGGCATGCCCGGCCCAGCTCCGGACCCCATTGAGGTAGGCATCAAGGTCTGCCTGCCGGCTCCAGCTGACCGGCAGCTCCGGCCAAATCAGGAGCTCTTCGGTGATGCTGGCCAGAGTCAGCCAATCCTGCATGCGACGGGGCAATCCCAGAGCGAGCGTAGCTACCGTGTCTTGGGCAACCGCGGCCAGTTTGACCAGCTCAGCCTGGTAGGCCTTTAGCAGCTCAGGTAATTCGGTACGCAACTGCTGGGAATAATCGGAGCGGCCTATGGTCCGCAAGGGATGGCTGGACGGGTGTCCAATCGCCTGGCCAGCGGCCAGAAGCTGCTCGAGCAGTCTTTCTTGCTGTTCGATGTCCCCTGCGCGAAGCGACAGGGCGAATTCCTGGTTGAAATGAATGGCCTGAGCGATTGGTCCCATGGATTCGAAGCGGTTGATCATCTCATGGAGGCTATACCCGCAAGCCCGCTTTTCATGCAGATGCAAAGCATAGCGGTCCAACTCTTGCCGGAGCGCTCTGGCCTGCTCTGCCCGCTGGTTGAAACTGGCTGCTGTCGCCAGCCGGGTGACCTCTGTGGCCTGGCGGAGCTGCTCCAGCACATCCCTCTTATGTGACTTGCTGGAATGAAGTTCCAGGCAGAAGGGGTCGAGTCCGAGGGCTTTCAGGCGAGACTGGACGACGGACAGGGCGGCCATTTTCTCCGCCACAAACAGGACTGATTTGCCGTTGGCCAGAGCATTGGCGATCATGGCTGTAATGGTCTGGGATTTGCCGGTGCCGGGAGGGCCATGCAGAACGAAACTTTGCCCCTGGGATGCAGCATGGATGGCCTGGAGTTGTGAGGCATCCGCAGCAATCGGCAGCAGGACGCCATCTTCGGAAACCTTTTCCCCGAGATCCACCCGGCTCGCCGGCCAGGCCAGGCGACCTTCAACCAGACTTCGCACAATCTTGTTTTGCAGCAGTGCATCCGACCGGTTGCGCAGATCATTCCACATGACAAATTGTGTGAAGGAGAACACCCCAATAAAGGAGGATTCAATGATATCCCAGCGAGCCTGGTTCATGACCGCCCGGCGCAGCGTCGCAAAGACACTGCGCAAGTCGATGCCCTTTTCATCCTGGGGCAGAGGATCGAGTCCATAAACAGTGATGCCGAAATCCTGCTTGAGCATCTCGAGCAGGGTAATATTGGCCTGGGGTTCATCGTCTCGCAGCCGGATGACATAGCCCTTCTGGGCGGACTTGCGCACAATTTCGATCGGCAGCAGGACGATCGGCGCATAGCGCGGCTTTTCACTGGCCGCACTTTCGTACCAGCGCAGAGTGCCCAGGGTCAGATAGAGGGTATTGGCACCGTTTTCTTCGAGGGCAACTTTGGCCGCACGATAGAGCTCGACGATCGACCGGACATGATCGGACTCTGACAGCACGGAGCGCAGGCGCTTGTTCTGGAATTCGGTCCGGATCAGGTCTTTGAACTGGCCAAGGTCATGGACATTGTCAAAGGTAAACGGGGTATCTGAGCGGTGCGCCCATTCCTCAGGCCGGGGCAGGATCGCAAAATCAGCATCGGAGAAAAGGGTATCCTCCAGTTTATGCAGGTTTTCCGCCAGAACGGGAACCAGGCGCCGGGTCAGGTGCATATTGAGCAGGGAATTCCTCAGGCTTAGGTCCAGCAACTTGCGTTCCCATTGCAGGGTGCGTGAAAGGGGAGCCCCGGAGCCTTCCGCCACTGCCACCGCAGGCATGAGCGGCGCCGGCGCCGAGGTCAGGTCTGACTCGTCTCGCAAATCTCGCGCGACTGACCAGCCGCCATCCGCAGTGATCGCCAGAGGCAGCGGCCAGATCCCGCTCATCCGGGCTCGCTTGACATCGATCACAAAATCAAAGGCCTGGGGATTCAAGAAGGTATCGGCGGCAGACTGGACGGCTTGTTCAAAGCTGGCAGACTTGCCGGCAGTCAGCAGGGTGCATTCGATCACGGTGATTTCGCTGATGTCGTCGGTCAGACGTTTGCTGATGACCGATGGATCATCCTGGATGGTCTCGGGAAAGGTCAGGTCTTCCAGCCAAAGCCCGACAAAGGCATGCCCCTGGAGCATGACCAGCAGGGGATGAAGTCCAATGGCTTCCAGGCAGGCGGCAAAAAGCAGGGCCAGATCGAGGCAGGTTCCCAGATGCTGTTCGAGCACCGCATGGCAGAGCCGGATCCGTTGCCCGGCCTGTTCAAAACTGGCGGGCGGGACCGCATAGATGATGTTTTGCTCCTGCAGGGCGCCATAGATGGCAGCAGCCTGGAGGCGGACCCGATTGGCACTCTGGTTCTGATAGGCATTCAGGGCGGGATTGCCTGTCCATTGCTCGAGCAGATCCGCCGCGCGGACCAGGATTTTTGCCAGCAGGGGGTGATTGGGTGTGACAAAGGCAGCCAGCAGTTCGGGATAATTTCCTGTGCCCTGCCATTCATCAAAGGCGAGAATGCTGATTCCCCGGGTCATCGCCACCAGGCATTCACCCTGGTGGTGCAGCTCGATCTGCAAGGTGCCCAGGAGGCGTTCAGTCAATGCACTCAGAAAACTGGTCTCGAGAACCAGGTCAATTTCATCCAGGACCAATGTCTGGCCGGTGGGGATCAGCTGGATCACCTTTTCCAGTGGCAGGGCAAAGGCCGGATTGGCCTGGATTTTCAGGATCACATTTTGCAGGTCACAATCCGCCCGGTTGACCAGAGTCACTTGGCGGATCACGGGGATCTTATTCTGGTTCAGGGCATAATTGATCCGGTCTACGCCTGCCACCTCCATGTGAAGTGGGCAGGGGGCCTGTTTTTGCTCATCCATG
>CAZCMX010000069.1:7258-10177 GCA_964499985.1 uncultured Mageeibacillus sp. | reverse complement strand
CCTCGACCGAGACTGCGCAGGAGAAAAGTGAGCGCGCGGCCCACCTGGATGGCCAGGCTGGCGCGCGCGCGTTCATGAATGGTCAGGCGGGACCGGAACAGGCCAGTCATGGTCAGCGCTCAGGCGCGGCCGCGCAGCTGGTCGATCCGGGACAGGAATTCGTCAAACAGGTATTCCGAATCCTGCGGGCCTGGGGCACCTTCCGGGTGGTATTGGACGGTCGCGACCGGGTATTTCGTATAGCGCAGGCCTTCGTTGGAACCATCATTGACATGAATGTGGCTGACGGTGGCAATCGCCGGATCGACCGTATCGTCGATGACGACATAGCCATGGTTTTGCGATGTGATGTAAACTCGGTCAGCCGCGAGGTCCTTGACCGGATGGTTGATGCCGCGATGGCCGTATTTGAGCTTTCTCGTCTTGGCACCAGTTGCCAGGGCGACCAGCTGATGGCCCAGGCAGATGCCGAAAACGACCACGCCGGACTCATACAGGGCGCGGATATTGGGCAAAATCGGGTCACAGTCGACTGGGTCGCCGGGTCCGTTCGACAGCATGATGCCATCTGGCTTGGCTGCGAGGATGGTGGCAGCTGGAGTGTCCCAGGGATAGACCGTGACTTCACAGCCGCGCTGGGTCAAGTTCCAGACAATGTTCTGCTTGAGGCCGAAGTCGAGCATGGCGATGCGGTATCTCGCCGGGATGGCTGCATCGACCTCGAAGGGAATCTCGTTGAGGGCGTCCGCCGGGCGGCTCATGCCAGGCTCGCGGTTGATACGGCCGAAAGAACCTGCTGGATAGGTTTTGGCAGTTTTACGACTGACCCGGGCGACAGGGCAGTGGTTGGTATGGGCGTGGATCCGCTTAAGGCAGTCCGCCAGGTTGTAGTCCTCACCAGCCGTGATCATGCCATTCATGGTGCCCTTTTCCCGCTGTGTCAGGGTCAGTGTCCGGGTGTCGACGCAACTGATCGCGGGGATGTCGTTGCGAACCAGATAATCGTTGAGATCTTCCGCATCGCGGGCGTCACCGATGATGTGGGTCAAGTCACGAACGATCAGCGCGTCAGCCCAAGGCCGGTCTGACTCACTCTGTTCGGTGAAAACGCCGTAATTACCGATGATCGGCGAGGACATCACGATCCCCTGGCCGGCGTAAGAGGCATCTGTCAGCAATTCGAGATAGCCCGTCAAGCCGGTGTTGAATACCATCTCGCAAATCACTTCGCGTGGTGAGCCAAAGCGCTCGCCCGGGAAAACACTGCCGTCTTCGAGGATCAGATAGGCCTTTTTCATAGGGACCTCCTTGAGTATGAAAAAAAGACGACTTCGCCCGAATCGAGCCAAATCGTCCTATGCGTTCAGGCGATCTATTCTAGCATGGAATGTGACGGTTTCGCAATGCCCTCGCGAGGGCGGCTCTTTGCCGGGGCTGGGACATTGACCGGGCAAGGAGGTACCGTGGGGGGCGAAGTATGAGGGGTGGAGGGGTGGCACCCGGAGCGGAAATTGCACGATCCGGGGCCAGGGGTCGCGCGAAGGGTGGCACTTTGGGTGGAAATTGCACGAATCGGGGCCACCCTGTACATTCAGACATGTCGTAGTTCTGGGGCGCCAAAGGCTACAGCCGCAGGCTCTCTGAGGTTTGATGTTTCGTTGTTGCACGAAATTGACCCCGACCTCGTTTTTGAAATTTCAATTTTCAGGTCGGGGTAGTTTCCCGGAAGTTCAGATACGGAAACCTTCTGACCTTACAGCCGCAAGCGGTTTGAGGTTCGTGTCAGGATATGTGTCAAATACCACCCTGGCCCGGGATGATGAAATTGCACACATCGGTGCCAGGGGTCGCGCGAAGGGTGGCCCCATGGGCGGAAGTTTCACGATTCGGGGCCAGGGATTGCGCCAGCACATCATTCGGGTAGTTGCTTTCATTCTGATTCATGATTTGACGTCATCATTATCAGAACCATTTTGACACCAATATCGAACACTTCGGGTGCTAACCTGAAGAACAGCGGCAATTTCGATATACGAGTAACCTTTTTGGTTCGCTTCTCTGGCAAATTCTTGTCTGGCTCTTATCAGTGCATTGCTCCTTTTGCCAGAAAGAATCTGCTGGATTGTCAAGGTATAGCCTTGGTGATGTAAAAAGGACGCCAGCAGGTTTTCAAGTTCGCTGATTTTGCGCTTGAACTGGTATTCGCCTGGATTCAAATGCGTCAAAGGTTCTTTGAGCGCATTTTGTATGAGTTCAAGATAAATGGCTCTACCGGTCTCTGTCGTTGCCCCCAATTTTTCGTATAGGCGGCCTTTGTTGACAAACCCTGGCATTTTCTGGGCAAGATCGAGATGCGCACTCCAGCGGTAATCATTAATTCTTTCAGTCAATCCAGCCCGAATCGGGTTCAGGGCAATGTACTTGATGACCGCGTAAAGGTACTTCTGATGGTCAATCGTTTGAGATTGATATCGATTTTCGAAAACAGCCCCTGTTGAATGGTTTTTGAGAGAAAAATAGCGGCCGTAACTTGTGTGCAGGCGGTGCAAAATCAAGTCAATTGGGGTCGACTGCATTTCAAGCAGGAGATGGTAATGGTTGTTCATCAGGACATAGTAAAGCAGATGCCCGGTATGCTCTTGTAGGATCTTCTTCAGCTTGTCGAGAAAAATGACTTTATCGAGGTCGTCTGCCAGAATATATTGATGGTTGTGGCCGCGATGGGTGATGTGGTATATCCCGCCGGGATGAAAATCTCTCGGTTTTCTGGTCATAGTTCAAGATTCCCCTTTTCATTGAACGAGTATTTGATCAAATGAAATGAAGAAACTGAACTGATATTGCCAGTTTATCGGATTTTCAAAAAATTAAAAGGGGCTGCTTTGAAAAGCAGCCCCGCACACCTCAGTAGTCGATCCC
>CAZCMX010000069.1:0-7158 GCA_964499985.1 uncultured Mageeibacillus sp. | reverse complement strand
TTGTCGTCTTCTGCCATTTGGTTTGTGAATTTCATGTCGGCCTGGCCGGACAGGACGCGGACATTGGCGAGCTGGCGGAGTATGCCGATTTCACCCGAGAGACCGTTTTTCAGGAACTGGACAAAAAGAACCCGCAGGCCGTGGGCATGGGCCCGGATCGTCAAGCCGACGGAGGCTGTGGTTTTGCCTTTGCCATTGCCGGTATAGATGTGGATCAGGCCGGTTTGCGGGGTTTCCAGATGGTGGGCCATCTGGCGGGCCAGGGGGGTCACCCCGGGTGCTTTTTCGATTTCCTCCGGCGTCGGGTAGATCGGTTCGCGGGTCACACTCATATCCTGTCCTTTCAGGTCTCAGCTTGCTGCAAATCCAGGCCGGCCGGGTGGCTGCAGGAGCTCTTCCGGCCGGCCAGGCTGCGATCAGGAGCAGCCAGTTGTCGTTCCACAGTCGAGGCAAACCTTGCAGGTGCCGTTCCGGACCATCCGGGTGCTGGAGCAGGTCGGGCAAGTCGAGCCGTCATAGAGCTTTTCACCGGTGCGGGCAGCCTCGCGGGCGCTTTCGTGGACATAGGCCTCGCCGGTCAGTTCAACCGTCCCATCAGCTGAGGGCTCATTCTGGATTCCGGTGGAATATTCCGGTTCGCGCAGGTTCGGGAACTGCGGATTGACTTCACCATTGTCCTCGTCTTCCTCCTCCTCGGATTCGCTGCTGTCGAGAACAGGCAGCGCCAGGGCACTGGAGATGGCAGATGCGACGGCTGGCGCCTGGGGAATGGCTGTCAGAGCGCCTTCCGGCTTGACCTGGCAGCGCGAATAATCGCCGATTTCGATGTCGATGATCTTGCTGATCAGATCGGAAATCGAGGTGCAATACTTGATGTACGGGTGGCGCGTGACAAAGCCATACGGTTCGTACTTCTGGCCACGCAGCATTTTGGAGATGTTCTGCGGCGGAATGCGGTACTGGAGCATGACGGAGATCGTCTTCGACAGCGAGTTCAGAAGGCCCATGATCAGGGTGCCTTCACGGTCCGTCGTGATGTAGATTTCCGTGATCTCACCGTTGGGGCTGCGATTGACCGTGGTATAGATTTTGACATCCTCAACTTGCGCCGGGTGAGTGTGGCCCGAGCGGATGCCGATCGGTTTGTCGCGGCGGGAGGCATGCGGGTTGGCCACCTGCTTTTCCAGGCGGCGATTGCGCTCACGGGTTTTTTCAGCAAACTCGAGCAACTGGGCATATTTGAGGTCCTTGAGTTCGACATCCTGGCTAATGGCGTCGAGGCGCAGATTCAGCGGCTGGGCGAATTTAGAGCCATCGCGGTACAAGGTGATGCCTTTGACACCGAGCTGCCAGGATTTGATCACAACTTCCTTGAACGCCTCGACCGTGGCTTCCCTGGGCAGGTTGACGGTCTTGGAGATGGCACCGGAAAGCAGGGGGGTGAGGGCGGCAACCATCAGGACATGGCCCATGTAGTGGATATAGCGGACGCCGCTGCCGCACTGGTTGGCCGTGTCAAAAACAGCCAGATGCTCGTCCTTGAGGTGGGGAGCGCCTTCGATCTTGCCATCGACGATCATCCCGTCCTCTTCGCGCATGATGTAGTCGATGATGTCGGTCACCTGGTCCGGCGTATAGCCCAGCTTTTTCAAGCCGGCGCCGATGCTCGGATTGGCCAGCTTCATGAAGCCGCCACCAGAGAGCTTCTTATAGGAAACATGCGAGAAGAACGGCTCGATGCTGGTCGACGCGCAGTCCATGGCAAAGGATATGGTGCCGGTCGGGGCCATGACGGAGACCTGGGCATTGCGATAGCCAAACTGGGCTCCGGCTTTTTCCGCATTTTGCCACGATTCCCGGAGCGAACGGCTGATGTCAGCCAATCCGAGGGTCTGCAGCAGTTCATGGTTGACGAACTGAGGGGTATAGGCTAAGTCCTCGAGTTCATCGGTGCGGGCCCCGGCGACCCGGGCATGGTTGCGGATGACCCGCAGCATGGGCTCGCGATTGAGCTCATATTTGGCGAACGGTCCGGCCATTTCGCTCATCAGGGCTGACAGGTAATAGCTGCGGCCGGTCAGGATGCCAACCAGGGCAGCCGCCAGGGCGCGTGCTTCTGCCGAATCATAGGGCAGGCCCATTTCCATCAGGAGCGAGGCCAGGTTAGCCATGCCAAGGCCGGTGCTGCGGAAGAGCCAGGTCTTCCTGGCAATATCGGCGGTCGGGAAATGGCCCCAGTGAATCGAGGCTTCGAGGACAAGCTGGACCAGGGTGATCATATGCTCATAGCCCTGGAGATCAAAACGCTCGGTCGCCGCATCGTAGAAGCGCAGGATATTGATCGAGGCCAGGTTACAGCTGGTGTCATCGAGGAAAGCGTATTCGCCGCAGGGATTGGTCGAATTCAGCCGGTTATGCCTGGCCCAGGTCTGTCCGTCCTCGCCATTGGGGCAGGTATGCCAGGCATTGAAGGTGTCATCGAATTGTGGCGCCGGATCGGCACAGCGCCAGGCCGACTCATTGAATTTCTGCCAGATGTCTGCGACTTTGATCGCTTTGTCTACCCGGTTGTCGATCCGGCCGCGCAGCAGCAGCTCAGCATTGGGATCTGTCTCGAGGCGGACGACTTTATTCATGAAGTCATCGGAAATCCGGACCGAGTTATTCGAGTTCTGGCCGGATACCGTCTGGTAGGCCTCGCCGTCCATATCGGCATCATAGCCCATCTTGGCCAGGGCGATGACTTTGTCTTCTTCCTTGGCCTTCCAGGTGATGAAATCTTCGATTTCGGGATGGTCGATGTCCAGGCAGACCATTTTGGCCGCCCGGCGGGTGGTGCCGCCAGATTTGATCGCCCCGGCATTGCGGTCGAGGCCCTTGAGGAAGCTCATCAGGCCGGACGAAGCGCCACCGCCGGAGAGGCGCTCACCCTCGGCACGGATCGAAGAGAAATTGGTCCCGGTGCCGGAACCGCCGCGGAACAGGCGGGTCTCGGTGACGTATTCCTCGGAAATGGAGTGCGGGCCGAGCAATTTGTCCTCGATCGAGAGGATGAAGCAGGCCGAAGCCTGGGTGCGGGTATAGTCATCCTGTGATTCGACAACCTCGCCCTTGGCCTCATCATAATAGAACAGGCCGCTCTTGCCGCCCTGGATGCCATAGGAGAGCTTGAGGCCGGTATTGAACCATTGCGGGGAGTTGGGGGCGTACATCTGGTTGAGGAATGCAAAGACCAGCTCATCATAGACGATTCTTGCCTGCTCTTCGCCGGTCAGGATGCCCCCGTCCATCAGTGAGGAAACCCAGAAATGGACCAGGCGGTGCGCCACCTGGCGCATGCTGGTTTCACCGCCGGTCGGCGAGTCCTGGACGCCGGCCTTGCGGAAATATTTCGAGGCGATAATGTCGCGTGAGTTCTGGGAATAGTGGACCGGGAATTCCAGGTCCTTCATATCGGTGAGGATCCGGCCGGATTTGTGGTCCTTGATCAGGACATCACTGCGGTCCCAGTCAAACAGGTCATAGACGGTCTTTTCCGGGTTCTGTTCGAGTTCCCTGGTGAAATAGCGGACGAGCAGTGACGGCAAAGTAGGCATGGGACAACCTCCTGATGGATGATCGGATCTGGCTGGAATATCGTTTCTGTGCAATTCCCCCAAGTCGGTTCGACCAGGCGGGGGTCAGGCGATGTCTCGCTGAGGATAAATTTGCCGGAACCACATTTAGTGGTGCCGGCAATTATCAAACACTATATATAGTATCTCTGCCAGCTGGTCATGTAAACAGCTTTTACACAGATTTTGCGCGGAATCGTAGCCTACCATACTAAACGGGGTTGTTGCAACAGGTGAAGGCCTTGTGCCGGCCTGATTGACACTGTCGCCCCGGCGATGTAAATTAAAAATCACCCCATTTGAGCCCGGGCACGCGTTCAGACTTCTTGTCGGACCTCCGTCGCCTCGGCATCCGTCAACTTCCAGGACTCTCTCCGGGAGCTATGCGGTCGGCAATACCCTTTGCATGTACCGGCTTCGGCACCATCAGGCAAGCCCCGGGCCATCTGTCCCGCCGGTCACGAGAAGGTTTTGTGGAGTTGATGAATTGATGAGACGCTATTTGTATGGCGGTTCCTTGCTGGACCTGCCCCGTGAAGATTGCGATGTCCTGATTGTCGGTGCCGGTCTGGCCGGCCTGTACACGGCCTTGCAGCTCGATCCCTCGCTGGACATTATTATTTTGAACAAATTTGGCCTTGACCAGAGCAACTCGATGTATGCCCAGGGCGGTATTGCCGCGGCAGTCGCCGAGGATGACTCCCCCGACCTGCATTTTGCTGACTCGATGGCGGCCGGATCCAATCTGTGCCACCGGGACGCCCTGCGCGTGCTGGTCGATGAAGGGCCGGAAAACATCCGTATTCTCCAGTCCTGGGGCGTGCCCTTTGACCTTGATACGGCCGGCAGGCTGGCGGTCGGCCAGGAAGGCGCCCATAGCCGCAAGCGCATCATCCATTCCCATGGCGATGCCACGGGATTGCATATGACCAGCCGGCTGGTCGAACTGGTCAGGGAGCGGGCCAATATCCGGATCGACAACAACTGGACCCTGGTCGATCTTGTGGTTGACGATAAAAACGCGGTTGCTGGGGCAATCGCCCTCAATTCGCTGTGCAAGGATGATTTCCGATTCTACCGGACCCGTTCGCTGGTCCTGGCTGCCGGCGGTATTGGCCAGCTGTATCTGCACTCGACCAATGCCCGGCCGGCAACGGGCGATGCGCTGGCGGCCTCGCTCCGAGCCGGGGCCGAAACCGGTGACCTGGAGTTCATCCAGTTCCACCCGACCGCCTTGCCCGAGCCGGACGAGAATGGCCGCTGCTTCCTGATCTCCGAAGCGGTCCGTGGCGAGGGTGCCATCCTGCGCTCGGTCCATGGCGAGGCTTTCATGGAAAAGGCCCATCCCCTGGGCAATCTCGCCCCACGCGATGTCGTCTCCCAGGCGATTTTCCGCCAGATGCTGACGGATGATTCGGACTATGTCTACCTGGATATCACGCATCAGTCCGCTGAATTTCTGCAGCGTCGTTTCCCGATGATCTACGAGACCTGCCTGCAGCGAGGCCTGGACATGGCCCGGGATTATCTCCCGGTGGCCCCGGTCCAGCATTATTTCATGGGCGGTGTCAAAACGGGCCTGGACGCCCGGACCACCCTGGAAAATCTCTATGCCTGTGGCGAGGTCGCCAATACAGGCATATACGGCGCCAATCGCCTGGCCAGCAACTCCCTCCTGGAGTGCCTGGTTTTCGGCCGCCGGGCAGCACGGAGCATCAGCGCAGAGCCAGGCCGCGAACTGGCAGACATGGACAGGCTGGCAACGGCTTTCGCCCGGGCCCAGGCAGCCGATTCGGGCCGGCAGGCAGCGGCACTGGCCGCTGGCACCCGGATTGTGGCTGCCGATTCGACCGCAGCTGAAGATCGCCAGCAGATACGCCAGCTGATGACCCGCTACTGTGGCATCCTGCGCAGCAAGGAAGGCCTCCAGACGGCCCTGCATGGCCTCGAGGCGATCCACGCCCGCCGTGAGCTCAGCCCGGTCCATGAGCTGGTTGAGCTGGAGGCTGCCCAGATGGCGGTCACCGGCCAAGCCATTGTCCAGGCGGCATTGCGCCGCCGCCACAGCATAGGTGCACATTACCGGATGGACGAGAACCGGTCCAATCCGGTCAAAGCAGAACCCCGAAGGAGGACTTGACCATGCTTACACCTTTTTTGATGGATGAGATCATCACCCGCGCCCTGACGGAAGACATCGGTACCGGTGATATCACGACCCTGTCCACGATCCCGGCTGACAAACAGACAGCCGCGGTCCTGGTGGCCAAGGAGGCTGGTGTCATCTGTGGCCTGCCGGTTTTTGCCCGGGTTTATGAATTGCTCGATGCCAGTGTCAAGGTGGAATTTTCCGTATTTGAGGGCCAGCGCATTCATAAGGGTGATCGCCTCGCCCGTATTGAAGGCCCGGCCCGCAGTGTGCTGACCGGTGAGCGGGTCGCGCTGAACTTCCTGCAGCGCCTGTCGGCCATTGCGACCAAGACAGCCTGGGCCGTTGACCAGGTCGAGGGCACCAATGCCTCGATCTGCGACACCCGGAAAACCACGCCCGGCCTCAGAGTCCTCGAGAAATACGCGGTCCGCACCGGCGGCGGCTCCAACCACCGTTTCAACCTGGCCGATGGCATCCTGATCAAGGACAACCATATCCAGGCTGCCGGCGGCATCACTGCTGCGGTGACCATGGCCCGCCGCCAGGCCCCACATACCCTCAAGATCGAGGTTGAAGTTGAAAACCTGGACCAGGTGGACGAGGCCATTGCCTGCGGGGCGGACATCATCATGCTCGACAATATGGACCAGGCTGGGATCGAAGCAGCTGTCGCCCGGATCGCCGGCCGGGCCCGGATCGAGATTTCCGGCAATATGGGCGAGAAAAACCTCGCTGCCCTGGCCGCCACCGGCATTGACCTGATTTCGATCGGCGCATTGACCCATACCGTCAAGGCCCTCGACATCAGCCTGCGTTTCGATCTCGCCTGACCCAGGCTTGGACTGCGGCTCGCATTCACCCATTTTTTGTCGATTATGCAAGTATTAAAAATATTTATTGCATATTGCTTTTTCGCAAAAATCAATTGAAGCATAAAATATCCGGTGTTATACTTAAAGGACCCTCATTTATGGCAACATAACGTGAACGGTCCTTTTTATTTTTGCAAGATCAACGGCGATCTATTTCATCCCGACCATTGCGGGATTGTTTGTGATCGCGATGGCTCGGAAACAGGAGGACGATTTATGCAGCATCAAAATCTGGGGCTGCCCCAGAGGCAAGGTCTGTATGATCCGCAATTCGAGCATGACGCTTGCGGCATCGGCTTTGTCGTCAACATCAAGGGACAAAGGTCCCATTCCATTGTCCGCCAGGCTTTGACAGTCCTTTCAAACCTGGCTCACCGCGGCGGTGCCGGCAGTGAGGATAATACAGGCGATGGCGCCGGTATTCTGCTCCAGATCCCGGACAAGTTTTTCCGCTCGGTCTGTCCCCAGGTTGGCATTGAACTGCCGCCTGAAGGCCACTATGGTGTCGGCATGGCCTTCC
>CAZCMX010000068.1:0-10471 GCA_964499985.1 uncultured Mageeibacillus sp. | reverse complement strand
TATTAAATCTTGATATTAAACTTGCATTTCTTGCTATACACTTAACCGTTTCATGCTATCTATAGTCGTATATTGACTGGCGAAAAATTCTGCTTCTATCGTGTCTCAGCCTTTGACAGCACCGGCGGCAATGCCTTCGATAATCCAGCGCTGGCCAGCGATAAAGACGATGATCAGAGGGATGATCGCCGACACGGCGGCGGCCATGACCAGGGAGAAATACATGCCGGCTTCGGAAGCGAACTGGCGCATGCCCAGCTGGATCGTGAACAGCTCCACCTTGTTGAGGAAGACCAGAGGACTCTGATAATCGTTCCAGGTCCAGACAAACTTGAGGATGGCCAGGGTCGCCAGGCCGGGCTTGACGATGGGCAGGATGATCTGGGTGAAGGTCCGCCAATGATTGGCTCCGTCAATGCGTGCCGATTCAGAAAGCGATTCAGGGATGGCAATCATATTCTGGCGCAAGAGGAAGACACCGTAGACACTCAGGGACCCCATGACGATCAGGCCCAAATGTGTATTGTACAGACCCACTTTCTGCAGGATGACAAACCGGGGAACAATGGTCACCTGGTCCGGAATCATCATGGTGGCCAGATACAGCAGGAAGACCTTGTCACGGCCCTTGAAGTAGACCTTGGAGAAGCCGTAGGCACCGAGGGCGGACAGGAACACCTGGAAGAAAGTGGTGAGGACAGTCACTTTGATCGAGTTCAAGTAGTACATCCCGAAGCGGGCCTTTTCTCCCCAGACCTCGGCATAGTTCTGGATCACATTCAACTGGCGGGGGATCAGGCGCAAGGGGAATTCAAACACTTCGGCTTCAATTTTGAATGATGTGGAGATCATCCAGATCAATGGCAAGACCATCGTGGATGAGAAGAGAAGCATCAGAATCGTCAGGGATAATTTCCCGAAATCTAATTTTCTAGTCAGCGTAGGCATCGCTTAGGCTCCCTTTCAATCAGGCATCAATCGTAGTTGACGAATTTGCTCTGGGACTTCCATTGGACCAGGGTGACCACGAAAACCAGGACGAACAGTGCCCAGGCCAGTGCACTGGCATAACCCATGCGGAAGTTCTCAAAGGCGGTGCGGTAAATGTAGAAGGCCATGACCGAGCTCGAGCTGCCCGGCCCGCCCTGGGTCAGGACGCTGATATGGTCGAATACTTTGAAGGAGCCAATGATGCCCATGGTCACCAGGAAGAAGGTCGTCGGTGATACCATCGGGATCGTAATGGTGAAGAACTGGCGGACTTCGCCGGCACCATCGATCCGGGCCGCCTCGTATAATTCATGGGAAACACCCTTGAGGCCGGCATTGTAGACGGCGATAAAATAACCGATCTGCTGCCAGATATAGATGATCATGATCGATGGCAGGGCCCATTTGAAATCAGCCAGCCATTGCGGCGGATTAGCAACGCCCAGGCTGCGCAGAATATAGTTGATCGGTCCGTAGCTGGGCTGGAACAGGACCTGCCAGACGGCGCAGACAGCCACGATGCTGGCGATATAGGGAATGAAGACCATGACCCGGACAATAGTCGGCGCATAGATATAGCGATGGATCAGGTTGGCCAGGAACAGGGACACAGCTGTCGTAATCGGAATGGTGACCACCGTGAAAAAGATATTGTTGAAAAATGAATTGGTGAACCACTCATCCTTCAGCATCTTGCTGAAATTATCGATACCGGTAAATGTGATGGCACCGAATCCTTCCAGAAAGTTCCAGTCATTGAAACTCAGGTACAGCGAAAACAGTACAGGGATGAAAACCAGCACGATAAAGCCGAGCAGACTGGGGCCGATGAACAGCCATCCGGTCAGGTTTTCACCCTTGTAAGTCCGATTGGTCTGGCTAGACATAAGTATCCTCCTCTCAAATCCTGATCAGCGGAATAGGGTTGACAGGCCTAATATGTTTGATTGTGGCAAATCATCGTTATCTTGTCTGAAACCCGAGTCCATCAGCTGATCTCTTTTATTCAAATTATACTGAGCGCCTGTTGCGTCCGGCCACGAATTCTTGCTCCAGTACTGGTAAAAATTGCGCGGCTCCCGGCCGCCGTTCCCGGTGGGGAATCGGATGCTTCGATCGCATGACCGGCTGTGGAGCATACAAAAAAACCGGGGCTGTCCAGTCAGGACAGCCCCGGCGATCTGAAGAACAGGCAAGAGGATTCTTAGGCAATGCCAGGTGCACGGCCACTCCGCTCTGGCTCAGGCGTTGAATTTTTTCTTGTCCGCCCAAAGGCCAATGGCTGGATTAGAGATGAAGAAAATCTCCTCGCCATCCGGCAGAATGTTCCAGCCATCCTGGAGCACGGCTGGATTGTAGCGGGCCAGGGCATCTTCCAGCGGCATATAATTGAAGTTGACCCCCTCGACTTCTGCCCGGGTCAAGTTCGCAACGGCATAGGTGATCGAGAAGCGGCCATCGGAAGAACCATGGATCAGATGGGCGGCAGCCGACAGATTGTCCTGCAGGTCTGCATTTTGCTTATAAGCCTCGAGAACCTTCAGCCGGCCGACATAGCCGTATTTGCGGATCAAGGCATCGATTCCGCCGTCCTCTCCGAATTTGCGTACGCCGGGCGCCAGGATCAGCAGCTCGCCAGCGTCCGCTATGGCCATCCGGGTCCGGTAGATGGACTTGTTACCCAGCCAGGTGCTCTTGAACTCGCGTTCGTCGAGGTAGACAACGACCTTTTTCGGGGCACGATCGAGGAAAATCAGGTTCCTCTGCTGGCTTTGCGCCAGGGCATTCTCAAACAGGAACCGTTCCCGGCCGATATACAATCCTTCGAGGTTGACCTCGCCGGCATCCACCGTCGTGACGGTCAGGATGTACATCAGCGGCATGTTCTGGATGAAATGGGTTTCGGCATAGTCAAAAACCTTGCGGACCGGTGAAAAATCCTTGCCCATCACACGTTCCATGCCAAAGACGGCACCCAGGAAATGGGACCGGTTGATGATCGTTTTGCCACCACAGCCGACAAAAATATTCTTGCTGTAATTGGCCATCCCGACCACCTCATGCGGCACCACCTGGCCAACTGAAATGATCAAATCATAGCTGGGATCGAGCAATCGTTGATTGACCTCGACATCGATCGGCTCGTCGATCAGGCCTTCGCTCACCTCGCGGACAAACTCAGCCGGAACGGTGCCAATCTTGACAATATCGTCTTTCCAGCGATGCGGGACGAATACCGAATACGGGACCTCCGGGCCAAAAAACTCGAGGCACTCGGCTTCACTCATCGGATCATGGGTGCCCAGGGCCGGCATGATGTCGACCTGGCAGGTCTCCTTGAGCATCTGGTAGTACATCGCTGTGATTTTCCCGGCATAGGAATGGAGGCGGGTCATATCCGGTGGCAAAAGCAGGACTTTCTTTATTTTCTGGCCTTCTATGGCCTTGGCCAGAGCTTCCAGCAGCTGTTCATCGGAAATACGCTTGCCAGTGGCGCGAATCGATACATTGACCATGGCGGTCACCTTCTCTCAGTTAAATGGGGTCATCGGTTGAACGGGGTCAGGGTGCCCAGGTTCTGGCAGTGACTGCCGGGTCAGAACCACTGGGTGTGGAATGTGCCTTCCTGGTCAACGCGCTGGTAGGTGTGGGCACCGAAATAGTCGCGTTGCGCCTGGAGCAGGTTGGCTGGCAGGGTCGCCGTGCGATAGCTGTCAAAGTAGGACAGGGCACTGGAGAAAGCCGGCACGGCTACACCATGGATGGCTGCGGTGGCGACCACCTCGCGCCAGGCGCCCTGGTACTGTTCGAGCGTGTTCTTGAAATACGGCGCCAGCATCAGGTTTTTGAGCTCAGGATCAGCGGCAAAGGCATCCTTGATCTGGTGCAGGAATTGGGCCCGGATGATGCAGCCCCCACGGAAAATCATCGCGATATTGCCCAGCTTGAGATCCCAGCCATATTCCGCGGAAGCCGTTTTCATCAGGGAGAAGCCCTGGGCATAGGAGCAGATTTTGCTGGCATACAAGGCTTTGCGCACGGCCTCGATAAAAGTGGCCCGGTCGCCGGTGAAGGTCACCGATGGCCCCTGGATCTGGCTGCTGGCGGCGATGCGCTCAGGTTTCAAGGCCGACATGCAGCGGGCAAAGACCGCCTCGGCGATCGTCGGAGCGGCAACACCAAGGTCCAGGGCATTCTGGCTGGTCCACTTGCCGGTGCCCTTCTGGCCAGCAGCGTCCTTGATGATATCGACGATCGGCTTGCCAGTCTCCGGGTCGTATTTGGTGAAGATATCGGCGGTGATTTCGATCAGGTAGCTGTCGAGCTCACCGGTATTCCAGTCAGCAAACACCTCATGCAGTTCGGCGGCGTTCAGACCGAGAATTTCCTTCAGGAGGAAGTAGGCCTCGGTGATCAGCTGCATGTCGCCGTATTCGATGCCATTGTGGACCATCTTGACATAATGGCCAGCGCCGTCAGCCCCGATATAGGTGCTGCAGGGTTCGCCGTCGACTTTGGCCGCTATGGCATTGAAGATCGGAGCGATCAGCTCGTAAGCGTCCGGCTGGCCACCTGGCATCAGGGCCGGACCATTGCGGGCACCTTCCTCACCGCCTGACACGCCGGAACCAATATAGCGGAAGCCTTCCGCTTCGA
Source organism: uncultured Mageeibacillus sp. (assembly GCA_964499985.1). Taxonomy (GTDB): domain Bacteria; phylum Bacillota; class Clostridia; order Saccharofermentanales; family UBA5734; genus UBA5734. The sequence goes on along the minus strand of CAZCMX010000068.1, from coordinate 5,824 downwards.
GTTCACGATTGCGGCGGACGGTATCCTTGAAGAAGGAATTGCCGCCTTCGATCAGGATATCGCCCTGGTCGAGATAGGGCTTGAGGGAAGCGATCATGTCGTCGACCGGCTTGCCGTCCTTGATCATCATCATGATCCGGCGCGGGGTTTCCAGGGAATTGACGAATTCCTCGATGCTCCTGGCTCCAATGATTCGCTCGCCATGGAGGCTGCTGACAAATTCGTCCACCCGGTCGGTCCAGGGATCGTAGACCGTGACTGTAAAGCCGTGGTTTTCAATATTGAGAGCCAGGTTTTTGCCCATGACGCCCAGGCCAATCATGCCGATATTTTGCTTGCTCATAGGGATTCTCCGATCTACCTATTGGATTGCTTTGCCTCTAGCTTAGCAAACCGGGCCAATCTTGACTGTCGTTCTGTTACGGTTTTCCTGCTTCCCATGGAGGGAAAGGGTCGAACGAGATCTCATTTTTCCCAGGGGGGCGTCACCGGCAGATAGGTTTTGAATTCTTCGATCAGGGCATCCTGGTATTCACCGGCAAAGGTGCCGTTGATGAACTTGTCGAAGGCTTCGTTGTAGAAGCGGGACCAGGAGGCGTCTTCGGCGCCTGGATTGATCGGATAGTATAAGACCCCATTGGCTTTGGCTGCCTCCAGATCACCCATGGCATCACCAATCATGATCACCTTGGCCGGATCATAGCGGCCGGACATCGCGACCCGGATCTGTTCTTTCTTGGTGCCAACTTCCTGCCCGGCAATGACCGTCATATACTCAATCAGGCCATGCTCGGTCCATTCGCGCAGAAGCGCTTCCGCGGGGGTCGCTGAGACGACGACCATTTCTGCCTGAGCCGCGCCTTTGGCCAGAGATTCGCGGACCAGCGGGAATGGCGGTACACCATGGACAATTTCCTCGACACTCCTATTGGCAGGAATCGAGTAGCGCAAAGCCTGCTTCAGGGCCGGATCGCCTGTTTTTTCAATCGCGGCTTCGAGGGCAGGATTGCCCAGTTTGGTTTCGACCTTGACCCATTCCTGCAGGCCGCTGGTATCCGGGACTTTGAATCCCCGGGCAATGACCTCCTGGCGCTTGCCGAGGAGATCAAGGGCTTTGATAATGGCGTGGAATCGGTTGCAGCCACGGTCGACCGAATACAAGTTGACAAATTCCCAGCATTCACGGGCATATTTGGACACGGGCTGGAGGTCATAGGCCTTGATGAAGTTCGGGGCGAAGCATTCCTTCTGCTTGATTTCCATCGCATCAAAGGCGCAGCCGTCGGAGTCGACACAAATCAGGTAGTCATGCTTCTTTTCCATGTCAATCAAAGCTTGGGCGGGATTACTCATTTCATTATCCTCCTCAGGAATTTGTTCTGGATGGATCAGGCCAGCTTTATCGGTCGGTCATGCCCTGGCAGATGTCTGCATTAAAATTGGTAGGGCGGCAGTTTCTTTGCCGCAAATACAGGTTTGAAGCGGGCAAACCGCATCAGGCCATTGACCATAGGCACAGTCACAAAGTCTTCACCGATCAGGGGACGGGCATAGGCCAGGAATTCATCGGTGACATCGTTACGCTCAGCCGTGAGCCAGCCGGTCGGGAAGGTTCGCTCCGAATTGGCGACCAGGGCCAAGTCGGCCTTGCCATAATGGACCGTATAGACAGGTCCAGGGGCGCGGATCAGGGTCGACATATAGCCATTGCCAGATTCCAGGGCAACCCGGACGGCCTGCTGGCCGAGGCGGTAGGCTTCGTCGAGATCTACCGGTGAAGCCAGGTTGATCTGGACCCGCTGGTCAATGCCCGGCACCTGGCCGCGCGCCTTGAGCTTGTGGGCATTCAGGTAATTGACAACGGTCTGGCAGACGGTCGTCTGGCTGGCGCCAAACTGGGTATGGCCGAAGGAGTCCTTGCTTTCGCCGAGATCACCGATGTCCAGGCCTTCGCTGACCACGACCATAGCCCGGCCTGTCCGCTGGACCAGGCGATCGACCTGGTCGGCAATTTCTGGCAGGCTCAGGCCGGCTTCGGACATATAAATCAAAAGTGGCATTTCCCGCTGTGGATCGGCCAGGCGCGCTGCGGCCGGGATATAGCCGATCTTGCGGCCCATGGCTTGCATGACCAGGATGGGATCCGCAGTCGCCGAACCGCAGTTTTCCTCGTTGGCATTCTGGATCAGCGAGGTCCAGTACCTGGCTACACTGCCATATCCCGGTGTATGGTCAATGATCTGGAACTCGGTGTCACCGACATCATTGTCGATGGTCTTGGGCACTCCGGTAGCGATCAGCTCATAGCCGCTCTGGGCGGCCAGCTGGCTGATCTTGTGGGCGGTATCCATCGAGTCGTTGCCGCCTATATAGAACAGGTAGCCGACATCATGGGCCTTGAGCACCTCAATGACCCGGTCAAAGTCCTGCTGCCGGCTGGATTTGAGCTTGTAGCGGCAAGTGCCGATCGCTCCGGCAGATGGGGTGGTCCGGAGCAAGGCGATTTCGCCTCGGTCCTGGGCACTGAGGTCCAGCAATTCCTCGCGCAAGATCCCCTCGACGCCATGGTAGCCGGCATAGACGGTACCGAACAGGTCAGGATTGGCCAGGCAAGTTTCGATGATCCCGCGCAAGGAATTGTTGATGACCGGGGTTGGGCCACCGGACTGGGAAATGACGACATTTCTGGCTTTTTGCATCAGAGTCTCCTCACAGGTGCGAGTTGGCCATGCGATCTGGCTGGTCTTTGTCAGACGGCCGGTTTCAGGTTGGCGGCGCCAGGGGTTTTACCTTCTGGTTTCCCACTTTTCACACCAGACCAGTTCATTGGGTGTGCCCTTGAATGCGGACTCACCAGCGATTTTGGCGATCGTCTGGCGGATCACCTCGCGGGTATTCTTATAGGCATTGATATAGGTCTTGACCATCGGCACATCGGTCAGGTGGGTGGTGTAATTGAGTGAAATGAAAACAGTCGGCAGCTCCCAGACATACCAGGGGATATCGTTGGACATCGGGCATTTCCAGCGGATGCGGTAATTGTTCTCAGCGGCATAGCCAGCGATGTCGGCAAATACAAAGGCCGCATCATAGTCCCGCCGGTAGCCGTCGATCTTGCCCTTGTCGCGGGTATTCCCATCGACCAGGGTCACTTCAAAACCGGCCTTCTCCAGCTCATCCATGATGATCTTTTCCGAATCATTGGTATTGCCGTGAACGCCACCCGCTTCACCATACAAGACATGCAGGCGCAGGCGCTTGTGGGTTTTTGCAGAAATCGGCAGCTCGGCTTTGGTATTCTTGACCAGCGTGATCGCAAGGTCCGCAGCCTCCCGGGCCAATTCAAGATGCTCCGGGCAACCGACGACAGTCAGGTTTTCACGCGGCGGCATCAGCGTGCCAGACTGCTGGTGCAGATGCAAGTTCAGGGCAGCTTTGACGCCGAGAATGCGGTGCAGCGCGTCGTTCAGGCGCTCTTCGGTGATGACACCGCGGCGGTAGCCGTCGAGCATATAGTTGAAGTCTTCCTCATGGTCGTTGAAGAACAAGAACATGTCACAGCCGGCGGCAATGGCCAGCGGGATATAGTCGCGGCGGCGCATGGCACCTGTCATGCCCAGCATATGCGATGCATCGGTGACAACCAGACCGTTGAAACCGAGCTGGCCACGCAGGAGGCCCGTGATCAATTCGGGTGCCAGGGTGGCTGGCATGATTTCATCGTAGGTGATACCGGGAACCAGTTTCTGAGAATAGGCCGGCAGGGCAATATGTCCAGCCATGATGGTCATGACGCCATCATCGATCACCTGCTGGTAGACTTTGCCGAAGCTCTGGTCCCATTCTTCGACGCTGAGCTCATTGACCCCGAGCACCAGGTGCTGGTCGCGCTCTTCTGTTCCATCACCCGGGAAATGTTTGACGCAGGTGGCGATGTTGCTCTGCTGGATGCCTTTGATGTAGGCACTGGCGTATTTGTAAACGATGTCGGCGTTGGTGCCATAGGCACGGGTGTTGACAATGGTGTTGCGCCAATTGAACAGGATATCGACACAGGGGTCGAAGTTCCAGTTGCAACCGATTGCTGCTGCTTCGCGGCCGCTGACCAGGCCAACGTTGCGGGCGACTTTTTCACTGCCGGAGGCTTCGACGGCAGCGGCAGACGCGATGTAGGTACCGTCCTTGCAGGCGCCATTGCCGCCTGAGTCACAATTGCAGGATACCAGCATGGGAACCTTGGTCTGGGTTTGCAGTTCATTGACCAAGGTGTAGACCGTCTGGGCATCGGCCCCCATGTAGCGGGCACCGCCTACAGGGTATTTCGCCAGGAGATCCTTGACCTTCTCCGGGCTCAGATCCGTAAAAAGGTTGATGAACAACTGGCCAATCTTTTCCTCTATCGTCATACCTGCAATCGTCTGTTCAACCCAGGCAATCTGTTCACCATTCAGATAAAACGGTTTTGCTTTTAAATCAACCATGATACGCTCCCTCTTTGTGCAACCAGCAAAATTTTTCTTTAGATCCATTATAAAATCCAAACAACATGCATCAGGGGTTATTCTTGCTGCTGAACTGGCAGAAATTGCTTATGCCCAAGCCCAATAACCCCAAAAGGGACGGGGTCCCGATATCGGATTTCGATATCGGGACCCCGTCCCTTTTTGGGCGCTGAAGCTGAAACAGACTGCCGCGGGCCGGGTTGCGGCGAGTTGGGGCAGTCTTTGCGTTTTTTCAAAAGGTCTTCTGGAGAATGCTACGGGTGGATTTGTTCTAGGATTTTGTCCATGATCTGGGCGGTGAGCCGGGAGGATTCGTGGTTGACGAGGGGCTTTTCATCATCGGTGATGCAGCGGCCGAATTGTTCGATCTCGAGCGTGTAATTATTCGGGCAGTCGACGATGACGGTATCCGGCTGTCCCTTGGTCGTCAGTTTGATTTTTGAAGTTCCCTGGAAATTAAACGCCGGGCTGACGGACAGGATGCCTTCGCTACCGATGATGGTGCATTCGTTGCGAGCCTCGGTGCGGAAGGAACAGTAGGAAATGGCATCGACGGATCCCGGGAAGGTCATAGTCGCCAGACAGCTTTCATCAACTTGGCTATCGGGACCGATAAAGGCACTGACTTTGACAAAATCAGGCAGGGCGCCCATCAAATGAGCGATCAAGTCGACGTTATAGCAGCCCACATCGTAGGTCGCGCCTCCCTTGAGGTCAGATTTGAGCCGGACATTGTCGAGGTCTTGCAGATTGTAGCAAAAGTAGGCTTCGATCAGACGGATATCGCCGATCTGTCCAGACTGGATCAGATGATCGATCGTCCGTGTCAACGGGCTGTGCCGATAGGCAAAGGCTTCCATCAGCAAGACCCCATTTGCATCACACGAGGCCTGCATGCTGCGGACCTCTTCGGCATTGACCCCGAGCGGTTTCTCACACAGGACGTGTTTTTTGGCAGTTGCTGCTTTTTTCACCCACTCAGCGTGCAAACTATTGGGCAACGGAATGTAGACCGCATCGATCGCAGGATCAGAAAGCAAGGCTTCGTAAGATGCATACGTATGCAACGGCCGGAATTTTTCCGCAAACTGGTGGAGTCTTTCGCCATCTGACCGGCTGGCAATTCCATAGAGCACGGCATTGTCGGCCTGCAGCAAAGCTGGGATGACATGCTTTTCAGCAATTCCCGCACAACCCAGTACACCCCAGTTAATTTTTTTCAAGGACATGTGCATCTCCCTTTTCTTCAGAACAGTTTTTTCAGATTCCCCAGCATATCGCCGGCCTGGTCAAGCGTCAGTTTGGCTTTGATGCCGTTTACC
>CAZCMX010000067.1:4906-10920 GCA_964499985.1 uncultured Mageeibacillus sp. | reverse complement strand
CTGATCGCCCTCTCAGCCTGTCTCGGCGGCGAGATCCCCGGCGCATTGCTGGAGCATGACCGCACGCGGGCTGTCCAACTGGCCCAGACCTACGATGAGCTGTTCGGCCGGGGCAATTTCTACCTCGAGCTGCAGCACAATGGCATCCCGGAACAGGCCCTCGTCAATACGCAACTGATTGAAATCAGCCGTGAAACCGGTATCCCCCTGGTTGCCACCAACGATTGCCACTATCTCCTGCCCGACGATGCCCATGCCCATGAGGTTCTCTTGTGCATGCAGACGGGCAAGCGGATCAGTGATCCCGACCGCATGCGCATGCAGTCAGATGCCTTCTACCTCAAATCCCCCGGGGAAATGGCCGCCGCCTTTGGCGCCGTCCCGGAAGCGATTGCCAATACCGAGCGAATCGCCGCCCGCTGCCAGGTCAAACTCGATTTTGACACCATCCACCTGCCAGCCTTTGCCACGCCGGGTGGCATGCCCAATACCGACTACCTCGAGCAGCTCTGCCGCCAGGGCCTCGACGAACGCCTGCGCCTGCCGACCACGATCCCGCGCGAGGCTTATGAAAAGCGGCTCGCCTATGAATTGTCGGTGATCAACCGGATGGGCTATACGGATTACTATCTGATCGTCTGGGATTTCATCCGCTTTGCCCGCGACAGCCAGATCATGGTCGGCCCGGGCCGCGGCTCCGGCGCCGGCTCACTGGCTGCCTATTGCCTGAAAATCACCAATATCGATCCGCTGAAATACTCACTGATCTTCGAACGCTTCCTCAATGCCGACCGGGTCAGCATGCCCGACTTTGACATCGATTTCTGCTATGAGCGCCGGCCGGAGGTCATCCGTTATGTGACCGCCAAGTATGGCCAGGACCGGGTCGCCCAGGTCATCACCTTCGGGACCCTGGCCGCCCGGGCCTGTATCCGTGATGTCGCCCGGGCTCTCGATGTTTCCTATGCCGAAACCGACCGGATCGCCAAATTTGTCCCCGGCATGCCGGGCGTGACGCTGGCCAAGGCGCTCGAGCAAAGCAAGGACTTGCGCAAGGATTACGACGAAAACCCGGTGACCCGCCAGGTGATCGACCTGGCCCGCCGCTTCGAGGGCATGCCGCGCCATGCCTCGACTCATGCCGCTGGCGTCGTGATTTCCAGTGAACCCCTGACCAACCTGGCCCCCTTGTCCAGAAATGAAGATTCAATCGTCGTCCAGTATTCGAAAAACAATATCGAGCTGATCGGCCTGCTGAAGTTTGACTTCCTCGGCCTGCGCACCCTGACGGTCATGCAGGATACAGCTGCCATGGTGGTCAAAAACCACCAGGTGATGATCGACTTCGATACCCTGCCGATGGATGACCGCGCCGTCTATGCCATGATCAGCGAGGGGAATACGGAAGCGGTGTTCCAGCTGGAAAGCGGCGGCATGACCAGCTTCATGAAAGAGCTGCGTCCCGAGTCGCTCGAAGACATCATCGCAGGCATTTCGCTCTACCGCCCCGGCCCGATGGACCAGATCCCGCAGTATGTCGCGGCCAAGCATGATCCGGCCAAGATCCGCTATGACCACCCTCTGCTGGAGCCGATTCTCAATGTGACCTATGGCTGCATCGTCTACCAGGAACAGGTCATGCAGATTGTGCGCGATCTGGCCGGCTTCTCGCTGGGCCAGTCCGACAATGTCCGCCGCGCCATGTCCAAGAAAAAGCCCGCCGAGATGGCCAAATATAAAAATTTGTTCCTGTATGGCGGTGTGGATGAAAAGGGCAATGAAGTACCGGGAGCGATTGCCCGCGGGGTTGATCTCGAAACCGCCCAGAAGATTTTCGACGATGTCATGGCCTTTGCCGGCTATGCCTTCAATAAGTCGCATGCGGCCGCCTATGCGGTGGTTGCCTATTATACCGCCTGGCTCAAGCACTACTATCCGGTGGAGTTCATGGCGGCCATGCTCAACAGCTATCTGGGCAACCTGAGCCAGGCAGCCGCCTATGTCCGGGTCTGCCGCAAGCTGGGCATTGCGGTTCTGCCACCAGATATCAATGCCAGCCAGGCCCGGTTCACCACCGAAAACGGCAAGATCCGCTTTTCTCTGGCCGCTGTGAAAAACGTCGGTGAAGCCGCGATCCGGACCGTGCTTGAGGATCGCACCAGGAACGGTGCTTATACCTCTTATGGTGATTTCCTGCGCCGGGCCAGTGCATCCGACCTCAACCGAAAAATGATCGAAAGTCTGGTCCGGGCTTCCGCCTTTGATGGGTTTGGCATCGCGCGCTCACAGCTGGTAGCCGTGCTCGATCCGTTCATGACCCAGCTGCAGAATGCGCGCCGCCTGAGCATGGAAGGACAGATCAGCCTGTTCGGCATGGACATTGCTGCCTCAGACAGCACCGAAGCAGAACCCAATTACCCTGCCCTGCCGGAGTTTGGCCCCTCTGATCTGCTGGCCATGGAGAAGGAGATGCTCGGACTTTATGTGACCGGCCATCCCCTTGATGAGTACCGGGCTGCGATCAGTGCTCTGGCCACCCATGACAGCAGCGTCCTGGTCCAGCACGAGGGTGATGAGGAGATCGGGGCCCTGGCAATGAATGCCCGCGACCAGGATAAAGCCATTTTTGCCGGTCTCGTCGTCGCGCGCAAGGCCCGGACCACCCGCAATAAAGAAGCGATGGCCATCCTGACCTTCGAAGATCTGGCGGGTACCTGTGAGGTCCTGGTCTTCCCCCGGGTCTATGCCCAGTATGGCGGCCTGCTCCAGGAAGGCCAGCCCGTTCTTCTCGGCGGCCGGCTCAGTCTGCGCGAGGATGATACACCCAAGCTGATCGCTGAACTGGCGGCCCCGCTCACCCCTGACCTGACCCGCCGTCCGGCTGAATTTGATCGTTATTACAGCAATGGCCCAGCCAGCCCGGGCAAAGCTTGGCCCGGCCAGGACCGCAGTCCGGACCGCCCGGCGAAGGATCGCAGCCGAATCCCTGCCCCCGCAGAAAATCCAACCCGCTCTGCCCGCCAGACCGAAACCCCGGCTACGGCAAGCCGTGCAGCGGCCAGGACCCTGGCTATCCGCTACTGGGGCGAAAAAGACGATGCCGGGTATGGGCAGCTTCTGGCCATGCTCCGCTACTTCAATGGCCCGCTGCGGGTCAAGATCTATCTGGGCAGCAGCCGGACGGGCCATGAACTGCCTGCGGACTGCTGGATCGAAGCAGATGATAAAATCCTCAAGGAAATTGCCGCAAGATATGGCATGGCCAATATCGCCTTGTTATAATAATTTTATCTGCGCCAGATGGAATCTGGTCTGCAAATTGCAATTGAAGGATCAAGGAGATGCAAAATCCATGGAAGAACAAAAGGTCATCCGGAACATTGGTGTTCTGACCAGCGGTGGCGATGCGCCAGGCATGAATGCAGCCATCCGTGCGGTCACCCGCACTGGCATCTATTATGGCTACCGGGTCTATGGCATCCGGCGCGGCTATCACGGACTCTGGCGCGGCGATATTGAAGAACTCAACCGATCATCCGTATCCGAAAAGCTCCAGCGCGGCGGGACATTCCTGATGACAGCCCGCTCCAAGACCTTCAATACCGAAGAGGGCGTCAACCGGGCGATCGAAATGGCCAAGGTTTTCAATCTCGATGCCATTATTGCAATTGGCGGTGACGGCACTTTCAAGGGGGCTCGCGATCTGGCCAGGAAGGGCATTCCCGTCATCGGCATCCCCGGCACGATCGACAATGACATTGCCTGCTCTGACTACACGATCGGCTATGACACTGCGATGAATACCGCCATGGAAGCCATCGACAAGCTGCGGGATACAGCCTCCTCTCATGAGCGTTGCAGCGTTATCGAGGTCATGGGCCGGGCTGCCGGCTATATTGCGCTCAATGTTGGCATTGCCACCGGCGCCGAGGTTGTCCTGATCCCGGAAAGACCTTATGACTTCAATAAAGATGTGCTCAAAGCAGTCCTGGATGGCCGCAATCGCGGCAAGCATCATTTTATTGTGGTCGTCGCCGAAGGCGCGGCCAAGGCAGATGAAATCGCCCACCAGATCGAGACTCTGACTGGCATCGAAGCGCGTGCGACCATTCTCGGCCATCTCCAGCGGGGAGGCAGCCCAACCTTGCGCGATCGCCAGATGGCCAGCCTGATGGGCCTGCATGCTGTGGAATGCCTGCGTGATGGCCGTTATAACCGGGTCGTCGCCTACAAGGATGGCAAGATTGTCGATTTTGACATCGAGGAAGCCCTCAATATGCAAAAAACCATCGATCCTGTCGAACTCGAGCGCGCAAACATCCTAACATCCTGATGCATTTTGATCGGATTTGACCGTTTGCCGACCGTATATGAACCGCCTTTTCAGGAAATACCGGTGCAACTGGTTTGAAAAGGCGGTTCTTATCAATATGATGGCATGAAACGAGTATTATTTATTACATTTTGATCGGCAATGATTGACAATCCAGTCATGATATTGTAATCTGGCATCAAGCAGAACGTTGATGCAAACGACCTGCTGATCCAAACAAATCAGGCGAGGGCAGACAATAGCCTTCAGCCGAAAAGGCAAACCAGGTGAAAGCCTGGGACGCAAAGCTAAAGGGCCTCTGGGAGATCTCCCGTGGCAGCCAGCTACCGAAACTGGGAGGTTTTTTGATGTCCTTTTTGTATTCTGGCATCTCTCGCAAAATGGTTCGCGGCCTCAGTGCTGTCGTCGTCCTGGCCAGCATCATCGGCATCAGCAGTGTGACCGCACAAGCGGCTGGCATTGTCAGCATCCATGACCAGATTGCTTCAGCCAAAGCCAAAGTCTTCGGTGAATATCCCAAGGCAGAGGTTGCCTGGCCAGAGGTTGTCCGCCCAGAAACAGTTGTGACAGAAGCTCCCATCAAAACTGAAGCCAAAGTCGAAGCCGAGCCGGTCAAGGCAGAAGCTCCTGTTGCAAAAAAAGAACAGGCTCCCGTTGAAAAAGCCGAGCCTGCTGCTCCCGCCCAGGAAGCCCAGCCGACTCCTGCTGCCACCGTCGAAGCCGCTGCCGTCGCCGCTCCCGCAACGGTTGCCACCGAAGCTCCTGCCGCCATCGAATCCACCGGTGATTTCTGGACCGACGAAATCCTCCGCCTCGTCAACGAAGCCCGCGCTGCGGAAGGCCTTAACGCCCTGACCATCAATAGCAAGGCCCAGGAAGCTGCCGCCATCCGCGTCCAGGAACTGCCCAATAGCCCCTCACCCCACCTGCGTCCTGACAGCGCCCAGTTCTACACGGTCTTTGCCGAAGTCGGCCTGAAACCGAAAGCGGGCGGCGAAAACTACGCCATCGGTACGGCCAATGCCTATACCCCTGAGCAGATTGTCACCGCCTGGCTGAACAGCCCCGGCCACCGCAAAAACATCATGAATGCCTCCTATAAGCAGATCGGCATCGGCCATGCCGTCATCGGGGATAAGGAATACTTCGAACAGCTCTTCATCGGTTGATCCAGTCAAAGAATAAAAAGCAAGACGACATCTGAAATAAACAACAAGAAGGCTGCCGCTGGCAGCCTTCTTGTTTTTATGCTAAACCTTGGAACTCGAATTTATTTTGGATCCACCGGATTCTCCTGGAGCTTGTACTTCCAGAAAATCAGCAAGGTGCCAGCCAGCAGCAGAACCATGAAAACAATCACCTGGATGGAATAACTATTGTCACCTGTATTGGGCATTTCCCCGGCTTCGACGATCAGGGACGGTCCGGATGGATCGTCAGGAGCTTTGAAGGTTGCGCCGAAAACTGCGATCGAAGCAGTGGTGGATGCGGTGGTTGTCCCACCGGTCGTGGCAGCAGTTGTGACCGTCGTTGTGCCAGCCGTTGTGGTGGTTGCCGCAGTGGTCGATTCGGTGGTGGCCTCAGTTGTGGACTCAGTGGTCGATTCGGTTGTGGACTCGGTGGTGGACTCCGTGGTCGATTCGGTTGTGGACTCGGTGGTGGACTCCGTGGTCGATTCGGT
>CAZCMX010000067.1:2805-4806 GCA_964499985.1 uncultured Mageeibacillus sp. | reverse complement strand
TCGGTAGTCGATTCGGTCGTGGATTCAGTGGTGGACTCGGTGATGGTCGTTGTAGTGGATCCCGCCGTGGTCGTCGCTGTGGGAGATTTCAGGACGAATGTATAATGGCTGATCACGGGGATCTGGCCACCAGTATTCAAGGGAGAGCGGAGCCCTGAATCAGCGTTTTCCAACGGGTTGTACTGATAAACATAGGCGGCATCACCGCCCTTGACCAATACTGCTGCCACGATGTCTGGTCCTTCACCCGGATGATCTCCAGTATAGAAGGTCAGATACTTTCCATCTGCTGAAAGGTCGAAATGGACGGAGTATTCCACACCAGCGATCAGGCCGGTCCAGTGATAGTCCCTCGGTGGATCAATTTTAATCTCATCGCTCAGAACGGGGTTTCCAGGCAACAGACTGGGTGTGACACCACTGTCAGAATTATTCTCACCAGCCGCCTGGACGAATGAAAACATGCTGAAGGTCAAGACCAGAATGGCAAGGAATGAGAGATAGGATTTAAGGAATCTGGATGTTCGTTTCATGGGCTGCCTCCTCAAATTCATCAGATAAAAAACAAAAAGCCGGCCGTTCATATCATCGGCCGGTTACGCTACTGGCTCCGTTCAGGACAAAGCGTCCAATACATCCTGAACATCAAGGCTTCCTTTGCTGTTATTATAATAGATTGTGATAATCAATATCAGAAACAAGGGTTACCATTTTCGCTTCACCTGACCGGAATCATTGTCCTGTGGGTGGGAAAGAGTATCGTTGCTGACCGAATTGCCGATCAGGTCATGATATAATCCGAACAACACTTCAATGATGCTGCCGAGTCTGATCGGAGTTGCTCTTATGAAAATGACCAGGAAGTTCAAAATTGCCCTGACCATCTATGTGGTGGCGGTACTCGTTTATATCGGATATCTCCTTTATGGCTATGTCCAGAGCGTCCAGGACCGCAATCGTCTGCGCGAATTGTCAGCCTTGGTCGATGCTGCGGAGGCAACTGCAATAACCTCGACTGAAACAGCCCCAGTTGACCCCAGTGCCAGCGACTCCGGTGACCCCGTGGAGACTACACCAGTCATGCCGAGGCAGATCCTGCCCCAATATCAGGCTCTCTATGAAAAAAATCCTGACTTGGCTGGCTGGATCAAAATTGCCGATTCGGAGGTCGACTATCCGGTCATGTATACGCCTCAGGATCCGAACTATTATCTATACCGTGACTTTGAAGGCAAGGACAGTAAGCATGGCCTGCCTTTTGTCGATTATCGATCCAGCCTGGAGCCGAGGACCACCAATGTCCTGATGCATGCTCATAATATGAAAGATGGCAGCATGTTTGCCACACTGGCCAAGTACCAGAGCCGGTACTATTTTGAAAACCATCCGACCGTCCAGTTTGATACCCTCTACGAGACTGGCGAATACGAGATCTTCGCAGCATTCATGACGCAAGTCTATCCAGCCGATGCGAAGGAATTCATGTACTATCGTTTCATCCAGGCCGACACAGAAGCGGAATTTAATGACTATGTCGAACATGCCCTCGAATTGTCACTCTATGACACCGGTATCCGGCCCGCATACGGTGATCAGCTGCTCACCCTCTCGACCTGCAGCTACCACGTCGGTGATGGCCGCATGGTCGTCGTCGCCCGGAAAAAGACCGGTATCCAGCATGGTGCGGTGGCGTAAGTATTGGATTCTTTGACAGAATCATTCATGTCGTTGTGACTAATCAGAAAAGGGGAGCCGTGTGGTACGACTCCCCTTTTTGTTGCAAATGAATTCAAGCGATTGAATTTGGTTTCAGACTTTTTTCTGCTCTTTTCTGAACCAGCCATAGAGACCAAGGCCTGAGAAGAGGAGGAATATCAGCCCGCCAGCAGCAAATGGCGCTTGGCTTGAGTCGCCGGTTTGCGGCATTTCGGCGTCAAAGACGACGAGGGTCGGGGGCAGTGTGGCTGACTCAACCAGCAGCGTGGGGGTTGTTCCACCACC
>CAZCMX010000067.1:0-2705 GCA_964499985.1 uncultured Mageeibacillus sp. | reverse complement strand
GGGTCGGGGGCAGTGTGGCTGACTCAACCAGCAGCGTGGGGGTTGTTCCACCACCACCACCGCCGCCGCCGCCACCGCCGCCACCAGACGTGACTGTGACGGTGACCGAATCCTCGGCGGTTCCGGTTAGCTCATTTTCAGCCGTGACCTCTACGCTGGCTGTGTTCGTATAGCTCCCAATGCCGGTGTAAGCCACACCATATTCGATGACCAGGACTTCGCCCGCTTCGAGTACTTCATCCCCTTCGTCCAAGTACTGCCACAGACCGGTGACACTGTCTTCGAGTTCAGAGATGGTGACTGGGAAGGCACTGGTATTGGTAATGGTTATTGTGTAATTGAACGTGCCACCTGGTGCGACTTTAGAGGTGTCGTCGACTGTCTTGACCAATGTCACTGTTGGAGGAATGGGCTCTTCTTGATCTTCTTCGTAGGTCATGACAGTAACGCTGTCAGAAGCAGTGGCTGTTTTGCCATTGCCTGCAGTGACGGTCACACTGGCTGTGTTTTCATAACTGTCTACATCTTCATGTGTGACATCATAGGTGATGACCAGTACTTCGCCTTTGTCCAGTGCTTTCTGATCTTCCGTTAGTCCAGAGAAAATGGCAGCATTATAGGTGTCAGTCAGGCTCGAGATAATAACAGGCGCATTACTGGTATTGGTGATGGTAACGGTATAAGTAAAGGTACCTGGTGCAACTTGGGCTATTGAATTGACTGTCTTGACCAGTGTCACGCTGGGTTCACTGTTGTCAACCACGGAGACAGTCTGAGTATCTTCTGCTGTGGCTGTTTTTCCATTAGCTGAAACGGTGATCTTGGCGGTATTGACGTAAGATCCAATTCCCGTATGCTGGACAGGATAATTGATGATCAACTGACTGTTCGCTGCGATCTCATCGCCAGCATAAGCAGAAAGATCTTGATAGGTGTCGCTCAGTGAATCAATTGTGACCGTGAAATCGCTGGTGTTTGTGATGGTCAATGTGTAATTGAAATCGCCGCCGGGCGCATTCTTTTCGGTCACATCAACTGATTTATCCAAGGTCACAGTAGGTGCTGGCTCTTCCTGATCACCTTCTGTCACAGAAACAGAAACAGTATCACTGGCAATTGCTTCCTGCCCAACCTCATCTTCGACCTTGACACTGGCTTCATTCTCATAAGTGCCAATAGTGTTGTGGTTAAAGGCATATTGAATGATCAAGGGTACGCCGGGTTGCAGGATTTCTTCACCGGTATCCATGTAATCCCAAAGATCAACAAAGGTGTCTTCTAATTCTGTGATTTCAACTGGACCAGGACTCGTATTGGTAATGGTCACCGTGTAGTTGAAAGCACCTTCTGATGTATCTCGAGATGTCTGGTCAACATTTTTTACCAATGTGACTGAGGGAACGTCAGGTTCGGATATAGTCCCCGTGTAATTAGAAAGATCCGAAGCAGTAACCAATTCATTACCAAAAACATCAGATGTCACGCCGGTAGCTGTACCCATATTTTCGTAACTTCCAATGATTGCAGTACCAGTGGCCAGATAGATCCATGCTTCATCTAAATCCAATCGTTGATTATTATTTGTATCACCGCTTTGATAAGCACCGAGACCCTCTTTATCATCCGTGACTTCAATTTCACCGAGGGAAACATTGCCGGTATTGCGCACCGTATATCTCCAAGTTATCGGTGTGCCTTCAGGAATGTTTAATCCATCAGCCCCATTTGTGGTTTTCACAATTGTGATCGCAGGGGCGGCATCATTATAGCGGATTAAAGCTTCTTTCAATTGATTGTCCTGAGAACCACCTGTACCGAGAGAAACATGATAGGGTGAACCACTGATTGAACCAGCACCGGTTTTATCAGGTCCCCAGGCAATTCCTTCTTCAGGATTGAAATCATAACCAGCAGCAATATGGGCACTGAATAAGATCATGACATCTGTGGCAGTGCCAGACCAGGAGACAGTGACAGAATAGGTACTGTCACCAGTCGCTGAGCCAGTTAGTCTTGGACTGGATATACTGAGACCACTTATTGTACCATTGCCGTAAATCTCAATAGTACGATCACCAAAGATAGTCTCATAGGCGCTTTCTTTATCGGCAGCAAGACCACTGTCTGGAATCGACGATGTTTCTGTTGAACCATCGAAATCAGCCGGGTCTAATCCAATCCATTTCCAATCGTCTTGCCAATCCTGATCTGCGATCCTGTCAGCAGAACTCATCGCCTGATCCCAGCTGGTCAGGAAATCATAAGCATATTTCCCGCCTTTGGTGAAATCATAGTTGATTGTTACAGACTGCGCTTCGCCGCTGTCAAGCCCCCTGAGAACGATGCGCTGCGGGACTGACATGCCTTCATAGTAAGTGGACTTGTTTGCAACGAGATTACCGGTGATCCAATCCTCGCCATCGTTGGCAAATTGATTGAATGTATCAGATGCTGCGAGGATCGTTGCTGGAAACAACGAAAATACAAATGCGATGATCAGGCTGAAAATAAAGACTTTGTTATAGCGATGAACGGGTTGATGTATTGTCATCTTTTCTCACCTTCCTTAAATAGTAAACTCAATCGATTTCAGGCGTGTTAAACCAAACTATTTGCGTCTTGCGCGATGGGATGTTCTCAAGTTCAGTCTGACCACCTCCAAATGATCGATAACACCTTGTGTCAATCTTTATTGGTAACTGGCC
>CAZCMX010000066.1:0-10924 GCA_964499985.1 uncultured Mageeibacillus sp. | reverse complement strand
TCCAGCCAGGAAACACAGAAAGGCCCGCATATGCGACGACTGAACCTGGATGAAAAAGACCTGAACGAGTTAGTCGATGAGCTTTCACCGCAGCTGCGCGAAGAACCCTCTGAGCATCCCGGCGGACAGCCGCTCCTCTTTCAAATACTATCGAAAGTAGAACAGATCCTGAAAAAGCAAGCAGGGGGCTGAATTTACCTCTTCACAATTTACATCTCCTCGACCGATATCAACGACACCTCGTCTCTCGTCTGAACCTTTTGGATCAGCTCTGGAGTGAATCCAGCTTTGGAAAATACGACAAAATAGCTTTTCGGAAATGGCTTTAGCAGTGTAGCACGATGCTCCAGAAGGTCGAGTACAGACGACCCACACGGTTCATTGCGCCATTTGCATTCGCAAAAAAGAGACGCATCCTGGCTGGCCGCGACGAGATCGATTTCCGCTTCAGTCCTGTTCTGTGGATCGTTGCCCCACCAGCGGCCGATATTTGTAAAAAGGAATGGCAGCTGGGCCTTGCTGTTTTGTTCCCATAAATAGTCCCGGCAGATATTTTCAAATTCGATCCCCACAAACAGGTCCAGAGCTGGCAGGATTTTTTCCTGCAAAAGGATTCCTCCCATGCCACGGTCGATCAGGTCACGGTTGGAAAACACAAAGCGGTACCAGAATCGAAAAAACGGATCGGTTATCCGGTAGATAGATCGCCGGCTGGATTCCGGTTCGAGAAAAGGCGTTTCCCTGGCGACTAAGCCAAGAGAAATCAGGTGTTGGATGTACTTCAGACACTTGCTGGTTTCCTCGCCCACACGCGTGGCAATCTCATTGATCCGCGATGCGCCGCTGGCGATTGCCTGCAAGATTGAATTGTAGAGCGCGGGCTCGCGAAACTCCTGCTTGAGGAGCAGAACGGGTTCCTCAGCCAAATAGGCATCTGGCTGCAGGATCGTCGCGGCCAAATTTTCCGCTAGCGGCAGTTGATCATCGATCAGATGGAGGTAGTTGGGCACTCCGCCCCAAATGGCATACGCACGTATCTGATCCTGTTTGGCAAAATTGGGGTAAAACTGCGCAGCCTCTCGGTAATTGAACGCAGTCAAATGGATCTGGGCAGTCCGACGGCCAAAAATCGGACTTTTAGCACCGAGTACTTCACTTTCCATGAATCCGATCGAACTGCCACACAGCACCAGATAGAGCTGGGTCTTCTGCCACTCGTGATCGATTGTATGCTGAAGCAAGGATAAAAGCGCTGGATTGGCGCTGGCTAAATAGGGAAACTCATCGATAATCAGAACAAGACGCTCATTGGCCGCTTTTTGACCTAGATACTCAAAAGCCATCGCCCAATCATCGAAACGGCGGATCATCTTTTCTGCGAAAAATTCCAGCACTTTGGCGCTGAATTGCTCCAAGGCCAGATGGTCATTCACCTGCTGGGCCGAAAAGAAAATGGCTCGTTTGCCCTCTGCAAAACGGCTCAACAAAGTCGTTTTTCCAATGCGCCGTCGCCCATACAGCACAATCATTTGAAATGTGCTCTGACCATAGGCTCTTTCAAGAGCAGAAAGCTCCCGTTCACGTCCAATGAACATGATGCACCCCACTTTACTGAATCATGAGTTACTTACTCGTGATTCATATATTCACTTCAAGTATATCGAGTCGCTGTCTGATGCGCAATTCCTATTCACATAAACTCAGTAAAACTTGCTACAATACGGCCATGGAGTACAAAGAATTTATCAATCAAATTGAGCACCATCTGAAGCACATGACAGCAGCTGACATGAAGCATGTAATTCGTGCCATGGCAGAGGATGTCAAAGGTGCTCAGCGCCATTCTTTTTTGTCACAGCTGGAATCGATTTACAGTGAAAAGAAAAAAGGACGGCAGGCTTCGCAAACAACAACTGACAAACTGCGCAAACAAATAGTTACATTTGCAGCTGCGATCGATGACGGACACTTCTGCGATGGCTGGGGCTGGGACCCTGATCTTCATGACAAAAGGGATTGGGGTGACGAAAGCTGGGCAGGTCAAATGGATGATTACCTCCAAAAGCTGCGCAGACTTGTCCTGGAGGGCGAATATTCTCCAGCCAGAGAACTCTATCAAATTTTACTTGATTCATTTGATCAGGGTCATGAACCCGGTCATTTACCGGGTCATCCTGATCCTTCCTACATGATGGATGAAGACGTGGAGGAACATCTGGCCTTTTATCTGGTGACCGTCTATTTGACAACTCCCCCGGACGAACGTCCAACCGTTTTATCCAACTGCTTGAATCGTTTTAACTACATTGGATATGGTTTTGAGATCGGAGAGCTCACAAAATGTCTCAGTCACCCACTGCCTGATTTTGATTCTTTTCTTGTCGCCTGGCTGGAGCTACTTTTAACCCAGGATGCCAAAGGGAATCTTTCATCCATTCGAGAAGCATTGAAGTTACAAGGAATAGACGCACAAGCAATTTTTGCCAGTCGCCACTACAGCGATTTGCCAGACACATACATCGACTGGGTTGATCATTTAACATCCTTGCATCGAAGCGATGAAGCAATCCAAGTCGCACAAAAAGGACTAAAGTTGTCCGATCTTTCGACCAGTGCCAAAGCCAAACTCGCTGACCGCCTGGCCAGTTTGGCAAATTCAAGGAAGAGATCGGCATTACAGCTGGAAGCCCTCTGGAAAGCCTTTGATTATTCGCCTTCATTGGACCGCCTGATTCGCTGGTTTGAGCGTACGGATCAGGTTAAAGACGCTCAATCAAAAGCAACCGCTTGGCAAGCCGCAATTGACAGGCTTCAGGATCATTCATCCAACACCCTTCGTGGGCATGCTTTACTGATCAGCGGTCGATTGATCGAAGCCTTGGACTTGTGCATCGATCAGAGTCGTACTGTTAATAGATTTGGCATTGGTGCTTTGGATGATCTTGTCTTAGGCTACTTGTTGAAAGCACTTGCTCAAGGAGGTCCATACAGGACTCAAATTGAACGCATCTGGCAGCAAATGGTCGTCGAGTCTTCAGGCAGACCTTTAATCGAAGTTGTAAAATCTGATGAAAGCAAAAGAATCTACGCCAAATTAGCCACTCCCGCATTTTCAAATCAGACGCTGTCGCCGCTGCAAATAAACCAGATGATGGAATGGACCCTATCCCAAGTTAATCTGAGAATTTCTCCCATCCTTGCTGAAAAGCATCGCTCTCGATATCCATTTGCCGCCGAGCTTGTTATCGTCATGATTGAAGTCATGGTTAACCAAAACAAGATCCGCCAAGCCAGAGAATACCTTGGCAGCATCAAAAATCAATACAACCGCCTATCGGCTTTCCAAAGAGAGCTCCGTTCTGCCATTCGAATCGATCCAGAATTAGAAAAAGTTCTTTCTCCAGTTTCGGGCGATAGTGTATAGTCGTTACTTTATTAGGAAAGGCGGCAAGCCATGACGACAAAAAGACTCCTCTGTCTCGATGTGGATGGCACGTTGATCAATTCACAGCATCAAATCACGGCGGCAACCCGAGATGCCATCCAGCGAGCTGATGCACTCGGATCTGTGATTGTGGCGCTGGTTTCGGCCCGTCCTCCGACAGGACTGGATTTTCTGGTCAAAGAACTCGGCATCGAGGCTCCGCTGGCCTGCTACAATGGCGCCTACATTCTCGACTCGGCGCAAAATCTGGTTGCGGAAGCCTGGCTGGATCCCCGGACTGTCCGGTCCATCTACCGGATGTCAGGTTTTTTGGGACTATCTTTCAATCTGTATAAAGGAGCCGCCTGGTTCATTGACCAGCCCAATATCTGGTCCGACCAGGAAGCTGCGATCATCCGTTCGGCTTATCAAGTCGCCGATCTCGAGGTCCTTCTTTCCCTGTGGCAGGCGCAAGGCACTGGGCCTAACAAGATCCTGGTCATGGGCGAAGCGGAGCAAATCGCCCGGTTCGACAATCAGCTCAGCCAGTCAGCCTTTTCAGGCATCAACCGGGCATTATCGAAAGCAACCTATCTCGAAATCTGCCCTGCCACCGTCACCAAGGCGACTGCCCTCAAAGCTTTGCAAGCCCATTATGGCGTCGATTCAAGCCAGACCATCGCGATCGGCGATAATTACAACGATCTTGCCATGCTCGAATCTGCCGGACTCGGTATAGCCATGGCCAATGCTCCTGACGACGTCAGAATGAAAGCCCGGGCGATCACCGCCTCCAATGATGAAGACGGCGTTGCCCAGGCGATCGAACGATATCTGTTGAGTAGTGGATAAGAGTTATTCAGCGGATCACGGCGTGGCGCTTTTACCTCACCCTTCAAACCCCGCAAAACTCAAACTCGAACGACAGCGGACTGCTGACATCGAGCCGGTATTCATCGTGGGTCCGGGCACCCCAGCTGTCATCGCCGGCAATACCGAGCTGCTGCTGGGCGATCCGGACAACGGTATTGTGCACCGGCGGCAGCTCATAGGCATGACGGGCTTGCTCCAGTTCATGTGGCGTATGGGGCAGGGCTGAGACATTGATCTGATCACCGCTGAATCGCAGGCCGCGACCGGCAGCATTGACCACCGTTGCCCAGCGGACACCGGACTTGTTGCCGCATTCCTGCGGCTTGAGATAACCGGCGAGGTTATCCTGGACGGAGGATTCATAGATGCCCAGTCTGGCGCCATGGTTGCGATCAGCATAGGTCTCGTCAGGTCCCAGGCCATACCAGGTCAGGTGGTCGAACGCGGCGTCGAGCTGGAACATCACGCCGAATTCCGGCATATCGCCCAGCTCCGGGACGGGGTTGTAGTCCAGTCGGGTCCGGATGCGGCCGTCAGGGAGAACCGTATAGGTCAGCAGGCAGGATGCTGCGGGCTGGGTTGGCAGCAGATAGTCATAGGTGATCCGGACCTGGTCCGGCAAGATCTCGATGACCGGCTGACGCACCGCCTGGGTTGCGGGGTCTTTGTGGGTCAGGTAGAGGCTGGCGATTTTCCACTGCGCGGACCGGGCAGGCAAGCTGTTGCCGCGGTCATTATCGGTTGGCGCACGCCAGAAATTCGGCAGCGGTATACCCTTGAGGAGCTCTTCACCGGCATAGCGATACGAAACAAGGCCGCCGTACATTTTTGAGAACAGCACTTCGAAATGGTCGCCGCGGACGCCGAGATTCCAGGCGCCGTCGATCACCTCAAAGGCACCGCTCTGGACAGGCGCGTCCGTCGCGTTCTGCTCACCGGCAACGACAAACACAGCCTGGCCGAAGGCGATTTCATGGCCGCGAGCAGCCCAGGCGGTGTCGTTTTTCAGGGCGAACGACACCGTCACGGCATATTCACCTGCCTCTGTCGGGCGGGCAAAGGGCAGCGGGTAGTCGGCGGCAGACAGGGGCGCGACGTTGGTGGCCACCGGATATTGCGTGATCGGCTGGCCGTCTTTCATCAATTCAACGGTGCAGTCGAATGCGTCCGTCGCGGTGAAGAGATGCTTGTTGACCACCGTAAAATGATCGCCGGTAAAAGTCACGGCGATGTTCTGGTAATTGAACTTGACCTCGGCCATTTTCGGCGAAGGCTCGCGGGTGTCGGCATAGACGATGCCATTGCCGCAAAAATTGCCATCATTCGGCCGATCGCCAAAATCGCCGCCATAGGCCAGGTGCCGTTCGCCGCGGCCATTGGGCCAGAGCAGGGCCTGGTCGATATAGTCCCAGATGAACCCGCCCTGATAGAGCGGATCGCGGTCGGTCAGATCGGTGTATTTATGCATCGCGCCGCAGGAATTGCCCATTGCATGGGTGTATTCGCAGCAGATATAGGGTTTCTGACGATTCTCGGCCAGGAAGGCTTCGATCTCGGTGACCGGCGGATACATCCGGCTGACCATGTCGGTGGTGTCCGGGTAGCGGGGATCCCAATGCACACCTTCATAGTGGACCGGCCGCGTCGGATCGAGCGCCCGGAACAGCTGCGACATCGCAAAGATGACCTGGCCGCCGAAAGACTCGTTGCCACAGGACCAGATCAGGACCGACGGACGGTTCTTGTCGCGCTGGACCATCGAGTTGACACGATCGAGCAGCAGGTCCTGCCATTCGAGGTGGTTGCCCGGCAGGATCGACTCGATTCCCGCGGGGGTGAGCCGGCCCATATCCCAGGAGCCATGGGATTCCATATTCGTCTCATCGATGACATAGAGGCCGTACTGATCGCAGAGCCGGTAGAGGCGTGAATCATTGGGGTAATGGCTGGTCCGGACCGCATTGATATTGTTGCGCTTCATGGTCAGGATGTCTTGCAGCAGCTCGGCTTCCGAAACCGTGCGGCCAGTCTGGGCGCTGAATTCATGGCGGTTGACGCCCTTGAACACGATCCGCTGACCGTTCAAAAGCATCAGGCTGTCTTTGATCTCAAAGCGGCGGCAGCCAACCTTCTCGGCTACATACTCGACCACTTGGCCAGATGCGTCGCATAGCTCGATCTCGAGGGTGTAGAGATAGGGATCCTCAGCACTCCAGAGGCGGGGATTTGCAATGGGCAGGGTGACGTGGATCGCCTGGTCGGTGGACAGGGTCAATTCAGTCGCGGCCACGGTCTGGTCATCCGATTTCAATACCAACCGCATGCTGCCGGGGGCCTGTGCCTGGACCTGCAAGTCCGCCACCAGTTCCGCACTCTGGAAATCATCGGCAATCCGGGTCTGGAGCTTGAGGTCGGCCAGATGAATCTTGGCAACGGTATAAAGATACACATCACGGAAGATGCCTGAGAAGCGGAAGAAATCCTGATCCTCGACCCAGCTGGCTGCCGTCCATTTGAAAACCTGGACGGCCAGCTTGTTTTCGCCGGCAATCAGGTAAGGGGTCAGGTCGAATTCGGCCGGGGTGAAGCCATCGGTGCTGTAGCCGACATAGCGGCCATTCAGCCAGAGTGCCAGGGCACTTTCCACGCCCTGGAACGAGATGAACAGGGGTTGGCCAGAAAGATGCTCAGGCACTGAAAAATAGTTGACATAATGGCCCACCGGATTGAAGCGCTGCGGCGCCTGGCCGGGCAAAACCGTTTCCTTGCCATCCCAGGGATACTGGATATTGACGTATTGCGGGAGATCGTAGCCTTGGGTCTGGATCGAGCCAGGCACATGGATATCCGCCCACGTACGGCAGTCGTAATCGAGCTGTTCGAATCCCGACAGGGCATCTGCCGGGCTGGCGGCATAAGCAAATTTCCACTGGCCATTGAGGGAATGGCGGAAAGGATTTCCACCGGCCAGAGCAGTCTGGCGGGTTGGATAAGCCTGGTGATCGGAATGGGCCGGCAGACGATTGTCGGCGAAAAAACGAATGTCATTGATTTTCTGCATGTCGAATGCTGTCATGGAAACCTCCGGAACAGATGTGCTTGGTTTCATTTACTTGACCGAGCCAGTGATGCCTTCGGTGAAACGCTTCTGCAAGGCAAAGAAGATTACGATGGTTGGAATCGTCGACAAGAGAACACCCAGCATCAGCATGCCATAGTCGGTGACATAGCCTTCCTTGAGGTTGGCAACCATCATGGGCATGGTAATGCTCTTCTTGTCCGTCATGATGACCTTGGGCCAGAGATAGCTGTTCCAGGCACTCATGAAGGTGATGACCATGGCCGCGGCATAGGTCGAGCGCATCGTCGGTACGAACATGCGGTAAAAGATCTGGAATTCCTTGAGCCCGTCGATCCGTGCGGCTTCGATGATGTCATGGGGAAAGGCCCGGGCACTCTGGCGGAACATCATGATCAGGAAAGGCGTGGCGAGGGTGGGCAGCATGAATCCCAACGTACTGTTCAAGAGATGTGCCGTGGAAAACATCTTGAACAGCGGGATCATCGTGGCAGCAAACGGGATCATCATCGCCAGGAGAATGATGTTCAAAATGGTGTCCTTGGCTTTGTCATGGTAGATTTCAAAGCCATAGCCAGCCAGTGAACTGACGAACAAAGAGATCACGGTCAGCGTAACGGAATATTTGAAAGAATTGATCATTGCGCCGAGCACATCCTGGTTTTTCAGGAGATTCTGGAAATTGCTGATCAGCGCTGTACCGGGCAGCAAGACCCCGCGGGAGACATCGACGCTGAGGTTGGTTGCCGCGGAAAGCATCCAGTACAGAGGGAAAACGGACACCAGAGCAGCAACCGTCAGGAATACATAGGTCAGGGCCTGTTTGATCTTTTCATTAGTCACGACGGTCACCTGCTTTCATCTGGATAAAGGATAGCGATGCCACCAGGATCAGGATAATGTACGACATGGCTGCGGCTAAACCAAAATTCGGCACATATTTGAAGGAGAGGTTGTAGATATAATGCGACATGGTGATGGTGGCATTGGCTGGACCGCCGTTCGTCAGGTTGACAGATTCATCGAACAGCTGCAGCGTACCTGTGGTGGACATGATTGCGGTTAAGAGGATGGTTGGCTTTAGGAGGGGGACCGTGATTTTCCAGAAGGTCTCGAGCGGCGTAGCCCCATCGATCTTGGCTGCTTCGTACACGGAGTACTCGATATTTTGCAGGCCGGCCAGATAGAAAACCATGTTGTATCCCGTCCAGCGCCACAACAGGGCCAGAATGATAACAATGCGGGCTGATGTCGGATTGGCCAGGAAATTGTAGCCAGTTTGCAGAACACCAAGTTTGATCAGAATGACATTGATGAAACCGTCGACGGCAAATAGTGAACGGAAAATGATGGCATAGGAGACCAGAGAGGTGGCACAGGGCAGGAAGATCGCTGTGCGGTAAAGGCCCTTGAACTTCAGGTCGCGGTTATTAAGCATGGAGGCCAGGAGCAAGGCCAGCAGGAGCATGATCGGGACTTGAATGATCAGATAAATGAAACTGTTTGCCAGGGATTTGACAAAAATGGCATCCTTGAACAAGCGGCCATAATTGTATAAGCCGGCAAATGTCAGTTTATTCCCTTTTCCAGTTTGCATCGACAGGAGGAAGGCCTGGATCATCGGGATAAAGCTCATGATTACAATCAACAGGGTGGCCGGCGCCAAAAAGATCCAGCCGGACAACCGTTGTTTTTGGGTAAGTGACATCGGATTAGCTTTCATTGCAGGTTCTCCTCCTTTGCAAAACAGGGTGAATCAAGGATCCATCCGGACTCTGCCTTCAGGTCTGGTCAAGGGGAGGCGTTCCGGGCTCGGAACACCTCCCCGGCCGATCAGTCAGGCTGGTTACTGACCCATGGCGGTCTTGACGATGTCTTCTGCGGTCTTCAGCTCATCATCGATCGATGCACCGGAAACAGCATTGGTCAGAGCGGCTGCCAGAGCATCACGGGCTTCATAGTAATAGGCACCCGTATAGTTGCTGGGCACCTTGCCCGCAAATTCGGTGATCAGAGCGTAGATTGGCTGGTTGCCGAAGAATGCCTGAGGCTGGGAATAGACGGTGCTCTTGCCAGCGGGGGCATAGGATGTCAGCGCACCGGAAGCGGGCAGAATGGTTTCGTAGAATTCAACGCTGCCAGCAAAGGTCTTGGCCAGGAAATCAGCAGCCAGCTGGGGGTTTTTGCTATTGTTCGTGACAGCCCAGCTGGAACCGCCATTGTTGGAATAATTGGTCGCATTGGGAACGCCATCGAGCTTGGGCATATTGGTGATGGCCCATTTGCCAGACTGGTCTTTGGCAGTCTGGATCGAACCGATGATCCAGCAGCCATTGATCGTGCCGCCGACCGTCGAGTTGGTCATGGAGCCAATGTACTGGTCCCAGTCATTGACATGGATCAGGACGCCGGATTCGATCAGTTTGACATAGGTCTCGAAGACTTTTTTCAGGGTCGCATTGGTGGTGATGTCCGGATTGCCATCTTTATCAAAGAAGCTGGCACCGGCGGACTGCATCATCATCGGCAGCAGGTCAGACTCAGCAGTCGACGAGAGGAGCGGTTTGCCTGTTTTTTCGAGGACAACCTTGCCCAGTTCAATGTACTTGTCCCAGGTGATGTCGGTGAAATCAGCGATGGTGAGACCGGCTTCTGCGAGGATGTCGGTGCGCAGGGCATGGATGACAGCACCATTGTCAAAAGGCACGCCATAGTTTTTGCCATCGACGACAGAATAGGCAACTTTTGAGGCACCAAACTGGGTGAAATCAATGCCCATGCTGGTGATATCAGCAAAAGTGTCCGGGAAGCTGATGACGTTTTTCTGGAAAGCATTGTCCTGCATCAGGAGAATGTCCGGCAGTGTGCTGAGGTCATTGGAGGCCGAGGCTGTGGTCACTTTGGTCTGGACGTCGTTCCATGGGGTCTCAACGATATTGAGTTTGAAGTTGGGATTGGTTTTCTGGTAGACCTTTTCGGCTTCCTTCATGGCATAGATGTTGAAAGCCGGGTCCCAGCACCAGACGGTCAGGGTCTGGTCATCTGCAGCTGCCGCAGCGGTTTCACCCTGGGCGGCTGTGGTTGCTTGAGCCGGTGTGGCCTGTCCGCCACAGGCAGCCAGGGCCAGGATCATGGCGGCGACCAGCAGGATAACGAGCAATTTCTTCATGTTTTCTCCTCCTTGTGAATGATCGGGTCCGAAAGGAACTGTCGTTATTATATCACCGTCTATCATTTTGTTGTTTTCGTTTTCAACTCAAAACTATGCAAATTCGACCATGATCGAATCAGCACTTCGAAGGGCTTCATGCAAACTGCCAAATAGGTTTAGACAGATTTTGACAAGCTGCCCAAGAGGGCAATAAGAACGTGGAGGATCATTCCCACCCTTTGAGAGCGGAGATTTTATAATCGAGCAGTTTGGCTTTGTAATTCTCGGAAACCGAACGCCATTGCCGGGGTGGAATGCCCAGGATGGTCTTGAAACAGCGGTTGAACGAGGAAACAGTGGCGAATCCTGTCTTGGCAGCGATCTCGTGAATCGATTG
>CAZCMX010000065.1:0-10955 GCA_964499985.1 uncultured Mageeibacillus sp. | reverse complement strand
TCCAGAAATATGGGGAGGATGCGTCATGAAACATTTTATCGGCATTGACTTGGGCGGTACCAATATCAAGGTCGGGCTGGTGGACGAAACTGGCAAGATCATCCATAAGAAAAGCATCAAGACTCAGGCCGAGCGCAGTGGGGAGGCGATTGTCGCCGATATGGCGAACCTGACCCTGGCCGTGATCCAGGAGGCAGGCTTGCAGGAGGAAGCGGTCGAATCGATCGGCATTGGTTCACCCGGCACACCCAATAACAAGACCGGCGAACTGATTGTTGCCTATAACTTGCCCTTCCGGCATATGCCGATGCGCCACGAGATGAAGAAAATCGTCTCCCTGCCCGTCTATATCGATAATGATGCCAATGTGGCAGCCCTCGCGGAAAGCGAATTCGGAGCCGCCCGCGGCAGCACCTCCAGTGTGACCATTACGCTGGGGACCGGTGTTGGTGGGGGTATCGTGATCAATAACCGCATTTTCAGCGGCTTCAACAATGCGGGCTCGGAAATCGGCCATATGGTGATCAAAAGTGGTGGCGAGGCCTGTACCTGTGGCCGCAAGGGCTGTTTTGAAGCGTATGCCTCGGCGACAGCCCTGATTCGTGACACCCAGCGGGCTGCAGCGCAAAACCCCGTATCGATCCTCAATGCGATGATAGCCGAAAATGGCGGCAAGGCCAGTGGCCGGTCTGCTTTTGACGCCATGCGCAAAGGGGATGCGACTGCTATAGCCGTGGTTGAGAACTATATCGAAATGCTGTCGGAGGGCCTGGCCAATGTCATCAATACCTTCATGCCGGAAATCATCGTCATCGGTGGTGGTGTCTGCAATGAAGGCGATGCCCTGATGGTCCCCCTGCTGGACAAAACCTTCACCAAGGCAAAATCCTTCCTGGCCGAGGGGGTGCCTGCGCCGAAAATCCGGGTGGCCGAGATGGGCAATGATGCCGGTATTGTCGGAGCCGCGATGATGGGCCGCCGCTGCCGCGAAGACGGGCTGCCGGGCTGAGCTGACGTGCCGGACTGCCGCCGCATCGCCCTGCTGCTTGAATATGACGGATTCGATTTCCATGGTTTCCAGGAACAAGGTGACCTGAGGACGGTCCAGAGGGTTGTCCAGGAGGCTCTGCGCGACTTGAGTGGTGAGGCGGATCTCCAGATCTACAGCAGCAGCCGGACCGACCAGGGTGTCCATGCCCGCGGCCTGGTCTGCCACCTCGACACGGCGCTGAATGTGCCTCTGGACCGCTTGCCGCTGGCCTTGAACAACCGGCTGCCCGATGATGTCGCCCTCCTGGCCGCCGCACCGGTGCCCGCTCATTTCCATGCCCGCCATGATGCAGCGGGCAAGATCTACACCTACCGGTATTATCTGTCATCGACCCGGCCGGTCCTCCTGCGCCATCAGGCCGCTCATGTATTTGGCCCTGTGGATCTGGACCGCATGCGGGACGCCTTGCCTGGCCTCTGTGGGACCCATGACTTTTATGCCTTCATGGACCAGAACAATAATCCCAAGCATTCGACCATCCGCACCATCCATCGGCTTGAGCTTGAACGTGATGGCCCCTTGCTGACCCTGAAGGTCCAGGGCAGCGGATTTTTGTACCATATGGTCAGGATCCTGGCCGGAACATTGCTGGCCATCGGCCAGAACCGGATTGACCCCGGGGCCATCGGCCAGATCCTGTGCTCGCGGGACCGGCGGCTGGCCGGCAAGACCATGCCCCCCCAGGGGCTTTGCCTTGAGTCAGTGCTCTACCCATTCCCCTTGTTTCATCAGATGGAGGTGCCCCATGAAAAAAATCCGCTGGACTGACCGGACGAACATGACCCTGCTGACCGATTTTTATGAACTGACAATGTCGAAGGGCTATCTGGACAATGGCATGGCCGATACCGTGGCTTATTTCGACCTGTTCTTCCGGCAAGTGCCCCAGGAGGGCGGATTTGCGATCATGGCCGGTGTCGAGCAGATGATCGAATACCTCAAGGACCTCAAATTCACCGAGGAAGACCTCGCTTATCTGGTCAGCCAGGATGTTTTCAATGAGCCGTTCATTGAATTTCTGCGCCAGTTCAAATTCACTTGCGATGTCTGGGCGATTCCGGAGGGGACACCGATCTTCCCCAATGAGCCGATTGTCAAGGTCCGTGGCCCGATCATCCAGGCCCAGATGATTGAAACCATGCTGCTGGTGACCATCAACCACCAGTGCCTGATCGCCACCAAGACCGCCCGGATTGTCCGTGCGGCGAAGGGCCGTCCCGTGCTCGAGTTTGGCGCGCGACGGGCCCAGGGCTATGATGCTGCCGTCCTGGGCGCCCGGGCGGCCTATATCGCGGGTGTATCCGGGACTTCATGCAGCCTCAGCGGCATGCATTTCAATATTCCCGTCCTCGGAACCATGGCCCATAGCTGGATCCAGGCCTTCCCTGATGAATTCTCCGCCTTTGCTGCCTATGCCCGTTCCTTTCCGACGGATACCGTCTTGCTGGTGGATACGTACAATACCCTGCATTCCGGCATTCCCAATGCCATCCGGACAGCGCGCGAGGTCCTCGAACCGCTGGGCCATCGCCTGAAGGGGATCCGGATCGACAGCGGTGACTTGGCCTATCTGACGGTCAAAGCGCGCGAGATGCTGGACCAGGCCGGACTTGCGGACTGCAAGATCACCGTCAGCAATGCGCTCGATGAGTACATCATCCGGGATTTGATCATGCAAGGGGCGGCCGTCGACTCCTTTGGAGTCGGTGAGCGCCTGATCACCTCGCGGGCAGAGCCGGTCTTTGGCGGTGTCTACAAGCTGGCGGCCATCGAAGACCAGGGCAAGGTTGTGCCCCGTATGAAATTCTCGGAAAATGCGACCAAGATCACCAATCCCGGCAATAAGGCTGTCTGGCGTTTTTATGACAAGAGCAGCGGCAAAGCGATCGCGGATGTGATCAGCCTGGCTTCGGAAACCATAGCCGAGGATGAACCCTATGAGATTTTCGATCCCCTGCATACCTGGAAACGCAAAACCCTGACGAATTTCACGGTCCGGTCCCTGCTGGAGCCGGTTTTCCAGGCCGGTGAACTCGTCTATCCACCCCGGACCATTGAGGAAATCCGCCGAGACTGTGTCTTTGAACTGGACCGTCTCTGGGAGTCCCTCAAACGATTCGAAAATCCGCAGAGCTATTATGTCGATCTTTCCACTGAGCTCTGGGAAACGAGAAACCGCCTGCTGATCCAGGCTGAAAAGGCGACCTGAGCCATCCGCACCTTTGTCGTGTGGTAGAATAAAGCAAAAGCAATGCATCACGAAAGGACCTTAACATGGCTATTTACGCAAACATTTTCATGGAGTCCGGCAAGAAAATCCGGCTCAAGCTCGATCCGGACAATGCCCCCAAGACGGTCAAGAATTTCACCGACCTGGCCCAGGCTGGCTTCTATGATGGCCTGATTTTCCACCGGGTGATCAGCGGCTTCATGATCCAGGGTGGCTGCCCGCAGGGCACCGGCACTGGCGGACCGGGCTACCAGATCAAGGGTGAATTCTCCAGCAATGGGGTCCCGAACCAGCTGCGCCATGCCCGCGGCGTGATTTCGATGGCCAGGGCCATGCACCCCGATTCAGCCGGCTCCCAGTTCTTCATCATGCATCAGGCAGCCCCGCATCTGGACGGCCAATATG
Source organism: uncultured Mageeibacillus sp. (assembly GCA_964499985.1). Taxonomy (GTDB): domain Bacteria; phylum Bacillota; class Clostridia; order Saccharofermentanales; family UBA5734; genus UBA5734. The sequence goes on along the minus strand of CAZCMX010000065.1, from coordinate 7,269 downwards.
CCGCTTTCGGCCAGGTTGTCGAGGGCATCGAGGTGGTCGATGAGATCGCTTCGGTCAAGACAGACCGTGGCGATCGTCCACAAGTTGAACAGAAAATGGCCAGAATCGAGATTGAACAAGACGAGACCTGATGCAAATTGCACAAAAATCAGCCTGAGAATCGGCGAAATGACAGACTGATGCGTGTGAACCACGTGATCGCTTGCCAGACGTCCCGGGCTATGGTACTATTGCCCAAGGTCATGCTCTAATCTGTACGCACAAGGATCCCATCGCCTGCTTTGAACCATTCGGACAGGTCAATTGGCGAGAACCTTCATGGTCGTCGATAGAAAATGCCCGAAAAATTTAAAGGAGGCATATCATCATGCCGGACAAAACACTCAATTGCAAAGACTGCGGAGTTGAATTCATCTTCAGCGAAGGCGAACAGGCTTTCTACGCTGAAAAGGGCTTCACCAATGAGCCCCTCCGTTGCCCTGATTGCCGCAGAGCCAGAAAGCAGCAGCGCAACAACGAGCGCTACAACAACAACAGCTGGTAATCGGCCCCTCCGAAGCCTCGCTTCATCTGAGACCGCCACCCCGAAAGGGTGGCGGTTTTTTTGTCGCCTTCCCCCGCGGCGGCTGGTGGCTGGCCAGCAGCGACTGACAACAGGTGTCAAATGGAATATTCGATAAATTTTGTGGAATTTCGTGTAAAGACAAAACACAAATGGCCTTGCTAAGATTACCTCATGAGAACGGTTGCACGCTATTTGCCTGGTCTGCTGGTGACCCTGCTGATTCTGCTGACTCTGTCTGCAGGCCTTGTGCCGCTTGCCTGTGCCAGACAGAACCTGCCGCGTTATGCCTTGTGCATGAGCCATTTGTCCAACCATTTCACCAATACCGTGGCGGAATCGGCTCGTGACAGGGCTCGTGAACTGGGTGTCGAGCTCATCGTGCTCGATGCACAAAAAGACACTTCGCGGCAGGCAGGCCAGATCGAGACCTTGCTGCAAGATGGCATCGATGGCCTCGTGATCGAACCTGCCGCCACCACCGGTCTGGAAGAGGTCCTCCGGAAGGCCATGGCCAGCCAGATCCCTCTGGTCCTGGTGACTCAGAGGGTCCAGGATCCGTCTCTTTATGACTGCTATGTCGGGACAGATGCATTTGAAAGTGGCCAGCTGGAAATGACAGCCTGTCTGGATGCCATCGGTGGTCGCGGGGATCTGGCCATTTTGCTTGGCCCGGTCGGTTCACAGGCTGCCGAGGCCCGCTATGACGGTTATCTCGAGGTCATGGCAGCCTCTCCGGACACCCGGATCGTTGCCGAGCTCAATGCCGACTGGGGCACCAGGCAGGCCGAGGCGATTGTCAGCAACTGGTTGCTGGCTGGCAAGCAAATGGACGCCATTGTCGCCCAGAATGATGAGATGGCCATCGGAGCCATCCAGGCGATCCGCTCGGCTGGACGATCCGGTCAGATCCAAGTCTTCGGGATCGATGCATCCGACCAGGCCTTGCGGGCGATCCGCCAGGGTGAGATGACTGCGACCATATCGCAGCAGACTGCCCTGCAGGCAAAAACAGCGCTCGATGTTTGCATCGGCCTTGGCCGCGGAGAAACCTTTCCCCATGAGATCGAGGTCTCGCAATTTGTCATCAATCAGGAAAACATAGAGACTATTTTAAACTAGAGGAGGCGCTTGCCATGCCAATCATCAAATACCGGGTCAACCTTGCCCCTGACGAACGTGAAAGGCTGGAAAGACTGCTGGACAATGGCCGGCTTGACCGCAGAGCGACGATGCATATCCGTGTCCTGCTGCTGGCGGATGAGCGACAGCCTGGCAGGAAAATGAGCGAACAGGCCATCGCCCGGGAGCTTGGGATCAATTCCCAGACGGTGCATACCATTCGCCACCGATATGCGACCTTGGGACTGGAGGCAGCGATCCATCGCAAATCGAGGTCCAAGGCGGCCTCCGGCATGCGGATCACTCCGGATGTCCGCACGCGGATCATCGCCCTGAGCCAGACGGCCCCACCGGCAGGCAAATCCCGCTGGACCTTGCGCCTGCTGGCGCACCATGCCATCGAGCAGCATATCGTTGACCGTATTTCCCACGAGACCGTGGGTCAAGTCTTAAAAAGCGCGAGCCAACAAGGTATAATCTGACTATCATAACCGCGAAAGGCTGCCAGCATGCAAAACAGCATCAAGAATCGTTTGCTGCGAACCTTTGTCTTGATGGTTGTGCTGCCGGTGATCGCCTTGTTTGTGCTCCTGAATTTCATCTACTGGATCACTTCCTATTGGACCATTGTGGACCAGGCGGAAGCCATCCTGGATGAGGCTGAAAATGCGGTCAATGCCCAGTTCGAGCGCTATGATGCCTTGCTGGGGTTTCTCGAAAAGGATCTCGACCTGGTCGAGGCCGGCCAGAACTCTGCAGCCTCAGCCCTATCCAAGACTGACCGGGATAAACTGTCCGTCCTGGCAACCGGCTATACCTCATCGATCGACAGCATCGGCCAGCTGACTTTATTGTATAAAAACGGCCTGTTCCTATGCACGGATACCCGGTTGGTCATGCCGGAGAGGTCAATGCTGGCAGACTGGTATATGACCGGCCTTCAGGAGCCCGAGACCACCCATTATTTTATTTACAAATCCGGAGAAAACTCTCTGCTGGCCGGGGCGCCACATTATGCCAGCAGCCTGTCTGTCAGCCGCGCCATTTGCGACTCGGATGGCCAGCCTGTCGCTGTCGCCAACCTGACCATCCTGGGTGAAGACCTCGGCGCAGTCCTGACCGCTGCCTATGGCCAGCGAGGTGGCCAGACTTATCTGGTGACCCCGGAGGGTAACCTTGTCAATTCCCCGCTGCGCTATGATGAGCTCGCTGGCATCGACAACCGCAACTATCTCCAGACGTTCCGAGTCCTGGAGACTGCACCTCTGACGATCGTCAATTTCATGCCCCTGCAGCCTTTTTTTTCACAGCAATACCTGACCCTTGCCCTCGGTATCCTGAGCAGCCTTGTCTTCATGCTGTTTTTTGTCGGCCATTCCCGGTATACCATCCGGCAATTTGTCAAGCCGATCGAGGATTTGCGCAGTCTGATGCAAGAAGCACAGCATGGCAATCTCAGGGTATCCTACCATCCAGATACCCAGGACGAATTCGAAGACCTGGCCGACAGCTTCAATGAGATGGTCGCCGAGCTGAGGCGTCTGATCGACCAGGTCTATCTGGAGCAATCCAGCAAGCGCAAGGCCGAGGTCAAAGCCTTGCTGGCCACCATCAAACCGCATTTCCTGTACAATACGCTGGAAACCATCCATTGGATGGCGCGGCGCTACGGCGCCAGTGATATTGTGGAAGCCGTCGATGCTCTGTCAGACTTGTTCCGGGCCGGTTTTTCCGCCAACCACGAACTGGGCACGGTGGACCTGGAGATCCAGCATGTCGAGAGCTATTTGAAAATCCAGAAGCTGCGCTACCGGGATATTCTTGACTACCGCCTGGAAATCGAACCGGTCGTGCGACCTTTGCCCGTCATGCAGACCATCCTGCAGCCGATCGTCGAAAATGCGCTCTACCATGGGATCAAGGAAAGCGGCAATCCCGGCTTGATCGTGATCAAGGCCTTTCTGGAGGCGGGTGACCTGGTCATCACGGTCCGTGACAATGGCCGCGGCATGGCCCAGGACAAGCTCGACCAGCTGTTTTTGATCATCAACCAGAAAAGCGATCTCGACCCAGCGCGTGGCCATGGCCTGAGAAATGTCCAGCAACGCTTGATCCTGAGCTATGGCAGCCGATATGGCATGACCATCCAGAGCGAGCCGAACCAGGGCACCGAAGTGACCATCCGGCTGCCAGTCATGCCAGCCAGTGAAGAGCCCACCCTTTATCGCTACAATACAGAAGGAGACCAGCCGGATGCCTTACAAAGTCCTGATCGCTGATGATGAGCGGGTGATCCGCGAAGGAATGGCGACCTTGATCGACTGGAACCTGTTTGGCTTTAGCGTCTGCGGCCTGGCTGCCAATGGCATCGAAGCACTGGAGATGGTCGCCGAGGCCAAGCCTGACCTGATGCTGGTGGATATCCAGATGCCACATCTGTCCGGGCTGCTTTTGATTGAAAGAGCCAAGGCGATTGCGCCTGACCTTGAATTCATCATCATCACAGGGCATGACGAATTCGATTTTGCCCGGCAGGCCATCAATCTGGGCGTGCGGGACTACTTGCTCAAGCCGGTCAAGGAACACCGCTTGCTCGAATCCGTGGAACGGATCCGCAAGGAAATGGACCGGCAGCGGCAGAGCAGGGTACAGTATGATTTCGCCATGTCCCAGCTCCAGAAAAACATGACCGTGCTCCGCGACCAGTTCCTGCAGCAGCTGATCTCGGGCCAGCTGGTCCAGGAGGAAATCGACGAGCTGCTCGCTTTTCATGACCTGCACAGGGGGTTTGACCATTTCTGCCTGCTGCGCCAGAGTCGCCAGAGCCGGCTGGCCAGCCATGGTGAATGGGACCGGCAGCTCTTGCGCTTTGCCATCCAGAATATTTTCGAGGAAAAACTGGCTGAATGCGGGCCCTTCGTCTGCACCGCTGACACCCAGTACAATTTGTTTGCCCTGGTCAAAATTGATTCCCCCAAGGCCTGGCAGCACTTGTCCCGCTCGGTGGCCGAGGCCATGCGCCAGACGCTGGACCTGGATATCCGGCTCGACCAGGCAGGCTTCGGGCAGGACTGGACAGCCATTGCAGACTGCTATGAGCGATGGACCCACGAACAGGCCCGGCCGGCCAATCCTTTGACTGAACGGGCGATCACGTTCATTGCCAATCATTACAGTGATCCGGAACTGACTTTCCGCCGTTTATGCGAAGCCCTATTTGTCAGCTCGAGTTATTTGAGTAAAATATTCAAACAGGATACGCACGAAACTTTTGTCGATTACCTGGCCAAGTTCCGGATCCAGAAATCGCTGCAGCTGCTGGCCAATCCCGAGATCCGGATGTACGAAATCGCCAGCCAGGTCGGATACAAATCACAGCAGTACTTTTCGGCAGCTTTCAAGAAAATCCTCGGTGTCTCCCCCTCGGAATACCGGGCGCGGGAATTCGAGCCGGGACCTGAAAGACCTGCCGCCCCCAAAAAGACAGAACCATGAGGTTGTCCATTGAGCCATCTGAACATTGAAATGAATCGCGTCACCTTTGCCTATCCGGCTGGCCAGCCGGTCATTCTAGACCTGAGCCTGAGCATCTCCCAGGGCGAGTCGGTAGGCATTATCGGCGCCAATGGTGCCGGCAAATCGACTCTGCTCCAGCTGCTGCTGGGCTTGCTGCTGCCGGCCAAGGGCACCATATCGCTCGGCCATACGCCCTTGACAAAAAAGACCCTGGGCTGGGTCCGGCAGCGGATCGGCCTGGTCTTCCAGGATCCGGACGACCAGCTGTTCATGCCTACCGTCCGGGAGGATGTGGCCTTTGGCCCACGCAACCACGGCCGGGATGAAAGCCAAGTCGACCTTCTGGTCGATGCTGCCTTAAAGACCGTGGGCATGGCGGACCGGGCCGACCGGCCCTCCTATCAATTGTCCGGCGGCGAAAAAAAAGCCGTCTCGCTGGCCACCGTTCTGGCCATGGAGCCGGATATTCTGGTGCTCGACGAGCCAACGTCTTCACTGGATCCGCATGCCCGGCGCCAGGTGATCGAGTTGCTCAGACGGTTTGAGCAGACCCGGATTGTCACCAGCCATGATCTCGACCTGATCCTCGATGTCTGCTCGCGAACGATTGTCCTGGGCCAGGGCCGGATCCTTGCCGATGGGCCCAGCCGGCAAATCCTCACCGACCAGGCCCTGCTGGAGGCCGCTGGACTGGAATTACCCCTGCGCCTGCAGGGGCATCCATTCCAGGGACTCTAGGATCTTTCGCGGCACAGGACTGCTCAGGTACCCAGGTCAGGGATTATAGGTCAGGTGATCGCCACGGGACAGATCAATGTCAAAGCCGACACTGCGGATGCGGCCTTCGATGCAGACACGACATTCGGCTGCTTCGTCACCCGTGCAGATTTTGCCATCGTACAGACTGTAATCCTTGCGGTTCACCGTCGGCGTCAGGTTGGGCATGACGACATTGGCTCCGGCTTTGAGGCCTTTTTCGCGACCCTTATGATCAAGAGAGCCGAGGGCTGTGGTGGCCGGGATCAGGGCATCGGGCAAGGTCAGACGAGTCAGGGCGACCATGATCAGGGTGTCCTCGACGGTTCCAGCCGGCTCATTGGCAAAAGGGGTATGGCTGGCCGGGATGAACGGGCCGATACCGACCATATGTGGCCCTAGTTCACGCAGGAAGATCAGGTCATTGGCCAGATGCTCTGCTGTCTGACCGGGTGGGCCGACCATGAAGCCAGCGCCAGTCTGGTAGCCTATTTCCTTGAGATCGTACAGGCAGCGCTTGCGGTTCAGCTGGTCCAGGTCCGCCGGGTGCAGCCTGGCATAGAGCTCAGGGGTGGCGCTTTCATGGCGCAGCAGGTAACGGTTGGCGCCGGCATCATAGAAGCGCTGGTAGCTGGCCCGGTCTTTCTCACCCAGGGACAGCGTGATGGCACAATCCGGGAACCGGTTATGGACCTCGGTGATGATTTCGACCATGCGATCATCGGTGAAATAGGGATCTTCGCCACTTTGCAGGACAAAGGTCCGGTAGCCGAGTTCATAGCCCGCCTGGCAGCTCTGGATGATTTCGTCCTGGCTGAGGCGGTAGCGGTTGACGGTGCCATTGCCGGCGCGGATGCCGCAATAATAGCAGTCATTGGCGCAATAGTTGGAAAACTCAATCAGGCCGCGGAAGAAAACGCGACGGCCATAGAGCCGGTCTCTGAGATCGGAAGCCGTCATCAAGAGAACCTCGCGCAGCTCGGCATCGGCCTGGGCGGTCTGGATGATCCGCACCAGAGTGGCGGCATCGAGGGCTGTGCCCGCCGCCAGGCTGGCGATGGCCCGGATAAACTCAGATGGCGGCAATAAGGGGGCGGCCGGTTCGGCAATCAGCGTGGCACTGTTCATAGATATTTATCCCGTTCACCAAGCTTGATCTTGGCAATATTTTTTTGTGTCAGTTCCTTGATATCAGGACGACTGATCTTTTCCATTTCCCGCCCGATCAGGTCAAACCCTTTCTGCTGGAGGTCTTCATCGCCATAATCGAGCAGGTATTCGGCCAGCGTCGCCAGGGCATTCGGCTGGCAGAC
>CAZCMX010000064.1:0-11352 GCA_964499985.1 uncultured Mageeibacillus sp. | reverse complement strand
CAGACTTGGCGCCCAACCTCAGCCAGACTTGGCGCCCAACCTCAGCCAGCCTCGCAGCCCAACCTCAGCCAGACTTGGCGCCCAACCTCAGCCAACCCTGCAGCCCAACCTCAGCCAGCCTCGCAGCCCAGACCAGCCTCGCCCGCAACTCGCGCAGATGTTCGCGGCTTACCCGTCAATCGTGCCAGCGATGAAATGGCCAAAAAGCGTATGACCCTCCATCACGAATAACTCGGAATCCTGGCAGGCGACCTCGTCGTATGCCGGGCTGCTGCGTTTGAAGGCGCCGTCGCTGCTATAGGCGGCGAAGGGGACGGGGGCATTGGTATGAGTCCGCAGGGACAAGGGCGTCGGATGGTCGGGCAGGACCATGATCCGGTAATCTTCGCCTGTCTCCTGGTACTTTCTTTCGAGATATTCCCAGACCGGACCAATAATGTCGCGGTCGATCAGCTCAATCGATTTGACCTTGTTGTCAACTTCTGCCCGGTGGCCGCATTCATCCGGGGCTTCGACATGCAGATAGACATAGTCCTGGCCGCGCTCGAACTCCATGATTGCATGCTCAGCCTTGCCACGGAAATTGGTATGGATATTGCCTGTCACGCCGGGGACCTCGACGACCCTGAGGCCTGCACAGATGCCCAGACCATTGATCAGGTCAACCGCCGAAATGACCGAGCCTTTGAGTCCGTATTGCTCAGAAAGGACCGGCAATTCCGGGCGAGTGCCCTGGCCCCAGATCCAGATCGAATTCGCTGGCCGCAGGTCGCGGCGGACTCTGGCTTTATTCACCGGCTGACTCGGCAGAAACTGGGCACTTTGCTCCATCATGGCCAGGATCTTGTCTGCGCCCTCGCCAGTCGGCAGGTAATCGGTCACCTTCTGGGTCAAGATATCATGCGGCGGCACCAGCTTCAGGGCTGTCGGACCATTTTTCCAGACCAGGCAATGGCGGTAGCTCTTGCCCGGATAGAACTGGATGTCTTCTGCTGCGAAGTGTTCATTGACCACCTCGATCAGGCGGGCTGCTTCGTCGCTGCCGATTTCATCGGCTGAATAATCGATCATGGTCCGCTGGCTATAGTCGTCTTCGCTGGTCAATGTGACCAGATTGGTCCGGAAGGCCACATCACCAGGGGCCATTTCAATCGACATGCTGATCGCCTCCAGGGGCGAGCGGCCCGTATAATAGAGCTGCGGGTCAAAGCCCATGACTGACATATTGGCTGTGTCACTGCCGGGCGACAGGCTGTCCGGGACTGTCTTGACCAGACCGCCGGAGCCCTGGCGGGCCATCCGGTCCATATTCGGCTTCTGGGCCACCTGCAGCGGGGTGCGATGCCCCAGCGCCTCTATGGGCAGATCTGCCATGCCATCGCCCAGGAAAATGATGTATTTCATAAAAACCTCCACTACACCAGCCCAATTCATTGGACTGGAACAGGCACATATCTATCCGGAATCATTTTAACCAAGCGGCTATCCGGCCGCAATTCACTCCCCATCATAATAAACGTCATTTCCTGCTCACTTTAGTACCATTCGCGCTTGCCAGCTTTCCGGATGACCGGCACAATGGGAATCACCTTTTTCTTTTTACCGCTTGCTGCCCATCCTGATCTCAAACCAGCCTGGCCATCCAGATACAGAAAGGACCACCCATGCCCCAGCAATTTACTTCAATTTCCCGGACCGGCCATGAATTGGCGGGGACACCTGCGCGGATCACGGTTTTTGTCGGCGCCTATGGCAGTGGCAAATCCGAAATCAGCGTCAATTATGCCCTCTGGCTGGCCCGGTCGGTGCGCAAGGGCAACCAGCGGGTCGTCCTGTGCGACCTCGACATGATCAATCCCTATTATCGCTCGGCCGATGCCAAGGCGCTGCTGGCGCAAAACCAGATCGAGCTGGTGGCCTCAATCTATGCCAATACCAATGTGGATGTGCCCTCATTGCCGCCGCAGGTCTTTTCCGTGTTTGATGACCCCGATATTCTGGCCGTCCTCGACATCGGTGGTGAAGACCTGGGGGCCAGGGTCGTCGGTTCACTGCGCAACCGACTGGCTGGTGAAGATTTTGCCATCAACCTTGTCGTCAATCCCTTCCGGCCGATGACAGAAACCGCAGAGGGGATCGCCCGGGCAGCAGATGAAATCCAGTCCTCCACTGGTCTTCGCCTGAACGGCATTGTGGACAATGCCAATCTGCTGGAGGAGGCAAACTGGCACCTGATCGAGGAAAGCTTTGCCACAGTCGCCGCGGGGGCCCAACTGACCGGACTGCCGGTTCTTTTCGCCGCAACCATGGAAATGCCCGCCCATCCGCGCGCGGAAAAGCATGGACATGAAGAAAATGACAGCCAACTGGCGGCACTGCCGGTGCTCAGACTCATCCGATCGATCCATTATCCGACTGATTTTTGAACGCATGAACGTTATGGCTGGTCCATGGGGCCTGGTGGACCCGTTCGGATGAATCATTCAGTCATGCACCAATCAGAATTTTACAATGCGTGCTTGTTCATACACACAGCATCAAGCTTGCGGCTTTTGGGCACAACGCCTATAATCATCAACAGATTGTCAAAACTGGCAGTTCAATAGACAGTTTCGTTTTTGAGCGCTTGCTCAGTTCCAGCCATCGCTTGACTACGGACTGCATCAAGGAGACCATATGCCAAAAACTGAATTCAATGAGGAACGCTGCAAGGGCTGCGGCCTTTGTGTATCGGTCTGTCCCCAGAAAATCATCGCCCTGCAGAAAGACAAGCTCAACAGCAAGGGATTCCATCCGGCTGGCATCCTGGAGATGGAGCGCTGCACGGGCTGCACCCTTTGCGCGACCATCTGTCCAGATGTCGTCATCACCGTCTATCGATAGGAGGTCCGCTATGTCCAGTCGTGTCCTGATGAAAGGAAACGAAGTCATCGCTGAAGCGGCAGTTCGTGCCGGCTGCCGCCATTACTTCGGCTACCCGATCACTCCCCAGACCGAAATCATGCATTATATGGCCAAGCGCATGCCAGAGGTTGGCGGCATCATGCTGCAGGCTGAAAGCGAAGTGGCATCGATCAATATGGTCTATGGTGCAGCAGCTGCTGGTGCCCGGACCATGACGACCAGCTCCAGCCCGGGGATCAGCCTGATGCAGGAAGGTTTTTCCTATATCGCCGGGGCTGAGCTGCCGGTTGTCGTGGTCAATGTCGTCCGTTCCGGGCCTGGCCTTGGGGGCATCCTGCCTGCCCAGGGGGACTATTTCCAGGCCACCAAGGGTGGAGGACATGGTGATTACCGGAATATCGTCCTCGCCCCGGCCAGCATCCAGGAGCTGTATGAGCTGACCGTGGAAGCATTCAATCTGGCTGACCGCTACCGCATGCTCACTCTGGTCCTGGGCGATGGGGCTCTGGGACAGATGATGGAGCCGGTTGCTTTCCGCGAGACCGAACCCATTATCGAGGTCGAAAAACCCTGGGCCCTGACTGGACTCAAGGGTCGCAAGGAACATAATACGATCCAGTCGATCTATATCGAAGCCGATGTCATGGAAGTGTTCAATGCCAAGCTTCAGGCCAAGTATGCCGAGGTGGAGAAGAACGAGACCCGGGTGGAGACCGTCGATTGTGAGGATGCTGAGATCATTCTGACCGCTTTTGGCCTGACCAGCCGGATCTGCCGCAATGTCATGAAGCTGGCAGCCCGGGAAGGCATCAAAGTCGGCCTGGTCCGTCCGATCACGGTCTGGCCATTCCCCAGCCAGACCTTTGCCGAGCTGGCCGGCCAGCCTTCGGTCAAGGCCATCCTGGATATCGAGCTGAATTGTGGCCAGATGGTCGAAGATGTCCGTCTCGCTGTCAATGGCCAGAAGCCGGTCTATTTCCATGGCCGCACGGGCGGAAATCTGCCGACTCAGCAGGAGATCCTGGACAAGGTTCGCCAGCTGGCAGGGAGGAGTGCAACATGAAACAAGTCTTTACCCGCACCACAGGCCTGACTGACAAGCCTTTCCATTATTGTCCCGGCTGTACGCATGGCATCATCCATCGCCTGATCGCCGAGGTCATGGTCGAGATGGGCGTTCTGGATACGGCAGTCGGTGTCTCGCCCGTCGGTTGCACCTACAACAATTACGAGTATTTTGCCTGTGACATGATCCAGGCGGCCCATGGCCGGGCTCCGGCTGTTGCCACCGGCATCAAGCGTGTCCACCCGGACAATCTGGTCTTCACCTACCAGGGCGATGGTGACCTGGCTGCCATCGGTGCCGCCGAGATCGTCCATGCTGCGGCCCGCGGCGAAAAGATCAGCACATTCTTCGTCAACAATGCCATTTATGGCATGACCTCTGGCCAGATGGCCCCGACCACCCTGGTTGGCCAAGTCACGACAACCTCCCCCTTTGGCCGCCGGCCCGAGTTCGAAGGCTTCCCGATCAATGTCAGCGAAATGATTGCGACATTGCGTGGGGCCGTCTATGTCGAACGCGTCGCGGTCAATGACTTTGCCCATATCAACAAGGCCAAGAAAGCGATCCGCAAGGCCTTCCGGGTCCAGCAGGAGGGTCTGGGCTTTGCCATGGTCGAGATCCTCTCGACCTGCCCGACCAACTGGGGCAAGGACCCGGTTGCGTCTTTGCGCTGGCTGGAGGATGCCATGTTCAAGCAATACCCGCTCGGTGTTTTCCGCGGGCAGGAACTGGAGGTCTGAGCATGATCGATTTTTCTGTGATCGTGGCCGGTTTTGGTGGCCAGGGGATCCTGTCCGGCGGTAAATTCATCGCGACGGCAGCCCTCCTCGAAAACCGCGAAGTCTCCTGGTTTCCGTCCTATGGCCCTGAAATGCGCGGCGGAACGGCCAATTGCAGCGTGGTCATCTCGGATGAGCCGATCGGCTCGCCTGCCATCAATGCGGCCGATGTGCTGATTGTCATGAATGGACCCTCGCTGGACCGCTTCATTGGCCATGTCAAGCCCGGCGGCCTGGTGATCCTCGACAGCTCTCTGGTCCTCAATGTCCCGGCGCGCCGCGATGTCCGCGTATTCCAGATTCCGGCGTCCACCCTGGCCGTCGAGGCTGGCAATATCACTTTTGCCATCATTTACCTTTTGGGCTGCCTGATGGCCCAGACCGGTTGCTTCACCCGGGAATCCTTTGAACTGGCCTTGAAGGATGCCTTGCCTGCCCGGCATCATCACCTGATTCCCCAGGAACTGGCTGCCTTTGACGTTGGTGCAGCTTTTCAGGAAACCCCTTGAACAAAATAGCTGAATAATGACGCAATTAATTGTCAGTATCAGATAAAAGGTGGGCCAACCACCTTTTATTTGTTGTGCAGGATCACAAATCAGGTATAATGATTTTAACTGAATCTCGTACAAAGCAGGTGTGAATATGGATCAAGCGTTCTTGTTCAACAATGGCCTCGACTACATGAGCTACAATCTGCTGGGCGCATTTCCCACCCCTGATTTGGAGGGGGAATCGGGGTTCCGCTTTTCAGTCTGGGCTCCGCATGCCCGGTCCGTTGCCATCACTGGAACCTTCAATGACTGGAATTCCAAAACCCATCCCATGGAGCGCCTGGGCACGACCGGCATCTGGACCGGCTTTGTCTCTGGTGCGAGGGTGGGTGATCTGTACAAATATGCCATCACCACGCCCTATGGCCATACTGAGCTCAAGTCAGACCCCTTTGCCCGTTGGAGTGAGCTGAGGCCGGACACGGCTTCGGTCTTGTACGACCCTGATGACTATAGCTGGCAGGATGAGGCCTGGCTGGATAGTCGTCCGAATGCCACCGGCGATTTCCCGCTGAATATCTACGAGGTCCATCTCGGTTCCTGGCGCTGCCAGCCTGACGGCAGCTTTATGAATTACCGCGACATTGCAGTCGAGCTGGCCGATTATGCCCTCGACATGGGCTACAATACCGTCGAGCTGATGCCGGTCAGTGAGCATCCTCTCGATGCCTCCTGGGGCTACCAGGTCACCGGCTACTACAGTGTGACCAGTCGATTCGGCACTCCCGCCGATTTCAAATTCCTGGTCGACCATCTGCACCAGAAGGGCATCCGGGTCATCCTGGACTGGGTGCCCGCCCATTTCCCACGCGATGCCTTTGGCCTGGCGAAATTTGACGGCACCCCTTTGTACGAATATGCCGATGTCCGGATGGGTGAGCACCAGGAATGGGGCACCCTGGTCTTCGACTTTTCCAAGAAGGAAGTCATTTCCTTCCTGGTCTCCAATGCCTTTTTCTGGCTTAAGGAATTCCATATCGACGGCCTGCGCGTGGATGCCGTGAGCAGCATGCTCTACCGCAACTATGGCCGGACCGAATATGTTCCCAATGTCTATGGCGGCACGGAAAACATCGAGGCGATCGATTTCCTGCGCCACCTGAATGGCACGATCCGGATCCAGATGCCTGGTGTCCTGATGATTGCCGAGGAGTCCACGGCCTGGCCCCATGTCACTGAAAGCCCGGAAAATGGCGGCCTCGGATTTACCCACAAGTGGAACATGGGCTGGATGCATGATACGCTCGACTATATGGGCCGGGACTATGTCTACCGCAAATGGCACCAGAACCAGCTGTCCTTCTCCCTGATGTATGCCTTCTCCGAGCGGTTCATCCTGCCCTTCTCCCATGATGAGGTGGTGCATGGCAAGCGTTCCCTCCTGGACCGGATGCCGGGCGACCTCTGGAAGAAATTTGCCAACCTGCGTGCCCTCTACACCTACTATATGGCTCATCCCGGTGGCAAGCTGATGTTCATGGGCGGTGAGTTTGGCCAGTTCATCGAATGGCGTTTCTACGAACAGCTGGAATGGTTCCTGCTCGAATATGAAAACCACCGCTTGCTGCAGCACTTTGTCCGGACCTTGAACCAGGAGTATCTGCAGCAGCCGGCCTTCTGGGCGGACGACCATGACTGGAGCGGCTTCGAGTGGATCAGTGCTGACGATGCCGACAACAGTGTCTACATTTTCGCCCGCAAAGCCCTGGCTGCGGACCGTTTGGTGATTGTGGCGATCAATCTCACGCCCAATCCCTTGCCACTGTACCGCTTTGGCGTTCCGCGCCCGGGGACCTACAGGATCCTGCTCAATTCCGACGCCTCCGCTTTTGGCGGCAGTGGCTTCGAGTGTGGTGACCAGGGTGGCTCCTTCCTGACACAAGATGTGCCCAGCCATGGCCAGAACCAGAGCCTGGTGGTCCAGATCCCGCCCTTGTGCGGACTTATGCTCGAATACCAGCATCAATAGATAACTAATCGATAGACCGTTTAATTTAGGAGGGATTTTTGTGGCAAGACAAGAAGTGATCGCGATGATTCTCGCAGGCGGGCAAGGCTCGCGACTTGGGACGCTGACCAAGTATCTGGCCAAGCCGGCGGTACCGTTCGGCAGCCGTTACCGGATCATCGATTTCCCGCTGAGCAACTGCATCAACTCAGGGATCGAGACCGTTGGCGTGCTGACCCAATACCAGCCTCTGGCACTGAACACCTACATTGGCAATGGCCATCCCTGGGATCTCGACCGCAACAATGGCGGGGCCTATATTCTGCCGCCCTACCAGAGCAATGCCCGGAGCGACTGGTACAAGGGCACGGCAAACGCCATCTTCCAGAACTCGGAGTTCATCGACAGCTATGATCCCAAGCATGTTGTCATCTTGTCCGGTGACCATATCTACAAGATGAACTATGCCAAAATGATCCTGTCCCATATCCGCGAAAATGCCGATGCGACCATCGCTGTTTTCGAGGTTCCAGGTGAGGAAGCCAGCCGCTTCGGCATCATGAATACCGATGCCAACAATGTCGTCGTCGAATTCGACGAAAAGCCCAAGCAGCCGAAAAGCAACCTGGCCTCGATGGGCGTCTATGTCTTCAAGTGGGACGTTTTGCGCCGCATGCTCTTTGAAGATGAAGCCCGCACCGACTCCAGCCATGACTTTGGCAAGAACATCATCCCCAATATGCTCGCGGAAGGCCAGAAGCTGATCGCCTATCGCTTCTCTGGCTACTGGAAGGATGTCGGCACGATCGACAGCCTCTGGGAAGCGAATATGGACATCCTCGACCAGCCTGAGGAAATCAATCTGATGGACCGTTCCTGGAAGATCTACAGCCGCAACCCGGTCAAGCCAGCCCACTATATCGCCAAGGGGGCCCGCGTGATCAATAGCGCCCTGACCGATGGCTGCAGCATCTATGGCACGGTGGAGCATTCCGTGCTTTCCGACAGCGTCGTCGTTGAAAAAGGCGCGATCGTCCGCGACTCGATCCTGATGCCTGGCGTCACCGTGCAAGCCGGCGCCCTGGTTGACAAATGCATTGTCGGCATGGGCACGATCATCGGCAAGAATGCCCGGGTGGGTGCCAGCATCGAGGGCGAGTGCAAGTACACCAATACCAAGCTCTGTTCCAATGGAATCACCGTATTCGAGCGCGGCCTCAAGATCCGTGACGAAGCCATCATCCCGGGCAACTGCATGGTTGAGCACCAGGATGACCAGGAATCGGACGAATTCATCGAATACTCATTTAGGGTCCACGGATAACCGCACTTGAAGGAGGCAACCCGTATGTTTATCAATGCAATGGGCCTGATTCTGGCCGACAATAAGAAAATCCACCTTGGGGAATTATCCCGTCCCCGCGCCCTGGCCGCCATGCCGTTTGCCGGCCGTTACCGCATCATCGACTTCATGCTGTCCAATATGGTCAATTCCGGCATTACGAATGTCGGCATCACGGCCATGAACAAATACAAATCCCTGATGGACCATCTGGGCACCGGCAGCTCCTGGGACCTGGACCGCAAGACCCAGGGCCTGCAGATCCTGCCGCCCTATATCAATTCATCCAATACCGAATCCAATATCGAAGGCGATGACCTCGTTGGCCTCCTGGATTTCCTGCAGGCCGATTCGCACAAGTTTGTCATCATGGCCAATCCGAATGTCATTTTCAATTCGTCATTCATTGAGCTGGTGGCACGGCATGAGGATAGCGGCGCGGACATGACGGTCATGTACAACCGCGATGGCATCCGTTATGGTTCGCCCAGCGTCATCCTGGACATCGACCGCAAAGGCCTGGTCCAGGATATGATGATGAATCCGGCCAAGCCCTCCAGCACCCGCTGCTCGATGGGTGTCATGGTGATCAACCGGGAGCTGCTCCTCGATCTGGTCAGTGAAATGATTGCCCGGGGCGAAGCCGATTTCTCGATCGAAAAGCTGCTGCGCCGCTATGACCAGTTCAAGATCCGCGGCATGGAATTCAAGGGCCTGGTTCTGCGGATCAATTCTGTGGCCACCTATTTCAATGCCACGATGAAAATGCTCGAAGATGACACCCGCGAGGAAATTTTCAATCCGGACCTGCCGGTTTATACCAAGGTCAAGGACGAAGCCCCGAGCCTTTACGATGAGAACAATGAAGTCAGTAACAGTGTCATTTCCGATGGTTGCCGCATTCTTGGCAGTGTAACCAATAGCATGATCTTCCGTGGCGCAACCATTTCCCGCCATGCCGTGATCAAGAACAGCATCATCATGCAGGACGTCTATGTCTCTGAAGGCGTCGTCCTGGAAAATGTCATCATTGACAAGAAATGCGTCATCCGACCCGGTATCAAATTGCTCGGCCAGGCGGACTACCCGGTCGTCATCGGAAAGAAGGCGATCGTTTGAAAGTCCTGCTCGTCACATCCGAACTGGCACCGCTGGCCAAGGCTGGCGGCCTGGGTGATGTCGCCGGCGCCCTGCCATCCCGGCTCAGGAGCATCGGTGTAGATATCCGGTGCATCATGCCCTTGTACAAGCAGATCAAGGACAAGTATACGGACCATCTGGAATTCCTCGGCTGGAAAATGATCCGCATGGGCTGGCGGACACTCTATTGCGGTCTCTACCGCATGGATTTGAATGGTGTGCCGATCTATTTTATCGACAACGAGTATTATTTCGGCCATAGCCAGCTCTATATCGAATACACCTTTGATGTCGAGCGTTTCAGTTTCTTCCAGCGGGCTGTGCTGGAAGTGATCAGCGACCCGATGGACTTCGAACCGGATATCTTGCACCTCAATGACTGGCAGGCAGGCATGATCCCGGCCTTGATGGAAGCGCATTATCGACCCTATGGCAAATTCAACCAGATGAAGACCGTCTACACGATCCATAACCTGAAATACCAGGGGATCCACAGCTATGACATGATTGCCGACCTGATGGAATTGCCGGACCGCATCATGTCCGAATATGGCGTGCTCAAGGACGGTGTCCCCAATTTCATGAAGGCCGGCATCGTCTATGCCGACCGGGTGACTACGGTTTCACCGACCTATGCCGGCGAAATCATGACCGAGTATTTCGGCGAGGGACTCAATTGGCTTTTGCAGAGCATGGCCTACAAGGTCAGCGGCATCCTGAACGGGATCGATGTGGACGCCTACAATCCGGCCACGGACAAGTATATTCCGGCCAACTTTGACCGCAATACCTGGGGTGAGGGCAAGGCAGCCTGCAAGGAAGCCCTGCAGAAGGAGATGGGCCTGACCATCGATCCGGAGATGCCCCTGGCGGTCATGATCTCCCGCCTGGTCGACCAGAAGGGTGTCGACCTGTTGCTGCGCGTTCTCGACGAAATGCTTGACGAGGGGATCCAGGTGGTGATCCTGGGCACGGGTGATCCGGAATACGAACATCGCTTCTGGCATATGGGCGCCTTCCGCGGCGGCCGCCTGACCGTCCGGCTGGAATTCGACCAGGCCCTGTCGCACCGCATGTATGCCGGGGCTGACCTGTTCCTGATGCCCTCGCTGTTCGAGCCCTGTGGCCTGTCGCAGATGATCTCGATGCGCTATGGCACGATTCCGGTCGTCCGGGCTACCGGCGGCCTCCAGGATACTGTCACCCCGTTCAATATCGAGACGGGGGAGGGGAATGGCTTCTCATTCCCGAACATCAATGCGCATGACTTCCTGTTCCTGACCAAGGAGGCGGCCAGGATCTATCGCGAGAAGCCCCAGTCCTGGGCTCAGCTGGTAGACAATGCCATGAAGGGTGACTACTCCTGGGACAAATCCGCCCAGCAATACAAGGACTTGTTCGAAACACTGCTGGCCCAGGGCTAAGCGGATCTTATGAAAGCGTTTCACCAGAGTCGCCAGAGCCGGTATCGCCATCCTTATGGCGCTCTGCCGGCTCATTCTCTGGTCAGCCTGGCGCTCAGCATCAGCCATGCGCCAGCTGAGACATCAGCGGTGACCGGTGTCTACCTTTGTTATGCCTATGGCCTGTACCAGTTCCAGGAGAGCCGCCAGCGCATG
>CAZCMX010000063.1:0-11512 GCA_964499985.1 uncultured Mageeibacillus sp. | reverse complement strand
TGATGTTATTGGCATTGATGTATTTGATCACGGAAAGGATGGTGAGGTAATTGGCAGCGAACACTGCTGTTGGCGGATTCGGAGCCGCCATCAGCTGGCGCATGGCGGCAAAGACCAGTTCCTCAGATACACGTTCGGTGAGGACAAAGTCATGTGGCAGTTCGATGCCATTTTCTTTTAAAGCCTTGTGGTAGCCTGCGATCCTGTCAAGATTCGATTCAGAAAGCTTATTACCGCAAATTATGGCAATTTTTTCATGGCCGCTGCGGATCAGGTGGGTCGTGGCCTTGTACGCACCACCCCGGTTATCAGACAAAACAACGTCGCATTCCAGACCGCTGGGATGGGCTCCGATGCAGACGACTGGAATCTTTAGTGTCTTGAGCATGCGGGAGACAGCTTGCTCGATCTGGTCCGGACCGGGCAGGAAGATCAGCCCGGCGGTATTGCTGCCGGAAAAGAGCAGGTGGCTGATCAAGTCAAAATGCTCTTTGGCATCGTGGTATTCGGCTGAGACAAAGACGAAACCGGCTGCTTCGACCAGCGATTCGCAAAACCGGATGATCTGGCGCTGGAAAGGGTTCTGGATATCGGACGTGAGCATGACAATATAGCGAAGATCATTCGGAATCTGGAGTGTTTTGGATTTTTTCACGACGAAATTCGGTGGATATTCCAGTGAATTGATCGCATCCTC
Organism: uncultured Mageeibacillus sp.; assembly: GCA_964499985.1. Taxonomy (GTDB): domain Bacteria; phylum Bacillota; class Clostridia; order Saccharofermentanales; family UBA5734; genus UBA5734. The sequence goes on along the minus strand of CAZCMX010000063.1, from coordinate 10,815 downwards.
TACGCGCTTGACGAGCTCTGGGCTGACGTATCGGGTTTTGTTTACGACGTGCGATACGGTGGCCACAGAAACGCCCGCAAGCCGGGCGACATCACTAATGGTTGACATGCTTGCTACCTCGATCTCGATTTTTCTGTATTTGTTTCAAGTCTATCGCTTCCAGAAAGGGTCGTCAATCTTTTTGTAAAATATATAAAAATAATCCCTTTGACCCTCTGCCACGACATTTGGCAGTGGGAAAAGACTGATATATCGAGCTTTCCTGGCAAAATAGGATTTGCTTGCGGACCGCTGAGAGGAAGCAGCAAACCCAATTGCCAAATCAAAATTTTTGCATATTTACCAAAAATAGGAATTTTTCAAGGAATAAGTTCAAGCCTATTGACTCTTCACGCGCGCGGATGTATGATTGAAACACAAAGTTACGTAAATTTAAATAAAACTAAATCCGGAGGCTGTTATGAAAAAGTTGAACGTTGGAATCATTGGTGCTGGCTTCATGTCCAAAGCCCATTCCATGGCCTATGCGGCAATGCCGATGTTTTTCTGGCCCGCGCCAGCCATCCCGGTTCGCGCCATCCTGGCTGATGTCAATGAAAAAACTGCCGCCGATGCGGCCGCCCGGTTTGGCTATGAACGTTCGACCGGCGACTGGCGGACCATCATCGCCGATCCATCGATCGATATCGTTGATATCGCCACACCGAATGACAGCCATGCCGAGATCGCCATTGCAGCAGCCCAGGCTGGCAAGCATATCCTGTGCGAAAAGCCGATCGCCCGGACGACTGAAGAAGCCCTGCGGATGCTGGAGGCTGTCCGGAAGGCTGGCGTGACCAATATGCTCGCATTCAATTACCGGAAAACCCCAGCCATCGCCTATGCCAAGAAGCTGATCCAGGACGGCGAGATCGGTCAGGTCCGCAATTTCCGGGCGACCTATCTGCAGGACTGGTCCGCTGACCCGAATGCCCCGCTCTCCTGGCGTTTCCAGCAGCATGTCGCCGGAAGCGGTGCGCTCGGTGATATCGGCACCCATGTCATCGATATTGCCCGCTACCTGGTTTCCGATATTGCGGCCGTCTCCTCTCTGGTCAAGACATACATCGGTGAACGCCCGGTTCAGTCCTCCGGCCTGGACGCGCTCGGCACCGTCAAGATCGGTGGTGCGGTCGAGAAGGGCATCGTCGATGTGGATGATGAAATCACGACTTTGCTGAAATTTGACAATGGCGCCATTGGTTCACTCGAAGCGACCCGCAATGCGTGGGGACGTAACAATTTCATCACCCTGGAAATCCACGGCGAAACCGGATCGATCTACTTCAATTATGAGCGTCGCGATGAACTCCAGGTTTGCTTCGCGAATGACCCGGCTGACCGCAAAGGTTTCAGAACCATCTATACGGGACCTGCCCATCCGAATGGCGCTGCGCTTTGGCCGATTCCGGCTCTGGGCATCGGGTACAGCGAGACCAAAATCATCGAGTGCTATGATTTCTTCGACGCCGTCGTCAACAACAAGAGATGCGAGCCTGATTTTGAAGACGGTTACCGCATCTCGCAGATCTGTGACGCCATCCTGAAATCAGCTGCTACCAGCCAGTGGGCCGATACGCGCAACTGACGCAACTGCTACGGATCATCCGGATATCACTTAACCCATAAGCCCGCGGGCGAACCTTCAGGAGATTACCATGCAATTTGGATTTGTCAGCGCCATCCTGGCCGAGAAAACCTATGAAGAAGTCATCGACTTTGCCGCCGACCATGGATTTTCATGTGTCGAAACGATGTGCTGGCCAGTCGGCAAGGCCGAACGACGCTATGCCGGAGTGACCCATATCGATGTTGACAACCTGGATGACCAGAAGTCGGCCGCGATCCTTCAGTATGCCCGGGAACGAAAGGTCACCCTCTCTTCGCTGGGTTACTATCCCAACCCGCTGGATGCCGATCTTGAAAAGCGCCAGACGTATATCAGGCACATCGAAAAAATGATCACTGCCGCAGCCCGGCTGGGGATCAACCGGATCACCACCTTTATTGGCAAAGATCCGCAGAAGACCTTGGACGAGAACTTCGAACTGTTCATTCAAGTCTGGACGCCCTTGATCCAGCTGGCGGAGGAGAAAAAGGTCCAGGTCGCGATCGAGAACTGCCCGATGTACTTCACCATGGACCAGTGGCCCGGCGGGCTGAACCTGGCCACCACACCCGCGATGTGGCGCCGGATGTTCGCGGCCATTCCCAGCCCCTATTTTGGCTTGAACTATGATCCGTCCCACCTGGTCTGGCAGCAGATGGACTATATCCGTCCGATCTACGAGTTCAAGGACCGGCTCTTCCATGTCCATTTCAAGGACATCAAAATCTACCGCGACAAACTCAACGATGTGGGTGTTCTGGCCACGCCGCTGGAATACATGTCGCCGAAACTTCCCGGCCAGGGTGATGTCGACTGGGGTCGGTATGTCTCGGCCCTGAACGATGTCCGCTACCAGGGCCCGGCTTGCATCGAAGTCGAGGACAAAGCTTATGAAGCCAGCACCGCTGATTGCGAGCGTGCCTTGCTGACCAGTCGCAATTATCTCAATCAATTCATCTATTGAAGGTTGGTCTTTGGAAGCATTAGGATAATGGTATCCAGTATCGACTGGATTGATGATTCCTGAAGGAGTACATACCATGATCGAAATCATTGCCCAAGGCCAATTTAAACCGGAATGTGTTGAGATTTTCAAGCAGCTGGCTCATGAGATGATCGTCAAAACCCGCCAGGAGCCTGGCTGCTTGTCCTATCAGCTCTGCCAGGATTTGTCCGACTCAAACACCTTCGCCTTCGTCGAGACCTGGCAGGACCAGGCTGCGATCGACTCCCACAACCAGACTCCCCATTTCACATCCATTGTGCCGCAGTTTGCGGATTTGCTTGCCGCACCGATGGAGGTCAAACTTTATACAGTTATTGAGTAAAGATTCCAACGGTTCCCGCCTGATGCTCACCGTTGGCCAGACAAGCTGACCTGATACCGCTTGCCGTTGCCAAAGCTTTGCTCGGATAGCAGCCCCAGCCTGGTCAGTTTCAGGACCAAGCTGGGGCTGGTTGCAGTTGATCAGCCTCTGCGAGCTGATACATATTGATACCGATCAGTATCGGTTCGGCATGATCAGGTCAATTTGCCATATGGGCAGGGTTGCAGGCTGGATTTACACCCTGCCTCGTTTTTGATACGATTACCCGTGCATGGCGTACTGATTTCCTTCTCTGATTGACTTCTTTGTGAAGTCAGAGCTGTAGCACCTTGAGTATGAAGGATTATTGCATGGATCCAATGAGATCAAGCCCTTTGCGCAACAAAAGCCTGTTCAAACGGATCGGTATTGTCCTGGTTTGCTCAGGACTTGTATGGCTTGCTGGTTGCAGCCAGGAGCAGAAGGCGCATCAGATTATTGTCGCTGGCTCGACGTCGGTCCAGCCCTTTGCGGAAATCCTCGCCGAGGAATACATGAAGTTGCATCCCGATATCAGTATTGATATCCAGGGCGGTGGCTCTTCGTCCGGGATCAAGGCGGCATTGTCCGGTACAGCCGATATCGGGATGTCTTCCCGCGATCTCAAGGGGGATGAGCAGTCTCTCTGGTCGGCGGAAATCGCCCGGGATGGTCTGGCGATCATCGTTCATCCGGATAATCCGGTCAATGCCCTGACGAGTGCTCAGGTGCAGGATATCTATATTCAGACCGTGGATAACTGGGCGCAGCTCGGTGGGCAGGATGGCAAAATCCATCTCTTTACCCGGGAAGAGGGCTCCGGAACTCGCGACGCCTTCGTCAGCCTGGCGATGAATAAAGCCGACATCACACCCAAAGCCATGGTACAGGATTCGAATGGCGCGGTCCGGCAGCTGGTCGGTGATGACCCGGGGGCAATCGGCTATATCTCCCTGGGCCTGGTCAATGACAAGGTCAAGGCGGTTACTCTGGATGGTGTGGCGGCGAAGCATGAAAATATCATCAATGGCTCCTATAAGCTCTCACGCCCCTTTCTATTCGTTTCGAACGGGGATCCGGGAGGCATCGCCAAGGATTTCGTCGATTTCGTCTTATCTGATGAGGGCCGCCAGATCCTGACCCGCGAGGGCCTGGTCACCCGGGATGAAAAGGTGCAGCCATGAAACGATTGCTTGATCGACTGCCAGGATTCATTTTCCTCTTGATTGCCTTGTCAGCCTTGTCGGCGCTGGCCCTGATCATTGTTTTTATCTTTTATGAAGGCATACCGATCATGGCCAAAATTGGCCTGGGCCATTTCACTCTCGGGATGTCCTGGGCACCGGGCAAGGGGGAATTTGGCATCTTGCCGATGATCATCGGCACGGTTTCAGTCACCCTCGGCGCGGCCGTACTGGGCGTGCCTGTCGCGGTTTTAACCAGCATCTTTCTGACGGAATTTGCCCCGGCAGCCGTCAGCCGGATAGTCCGCCCGGCGATTCAGCTGCTGGCGGGTATTCCATCGGTCGTCTATGGTTTCTGGGGCCTGACCTTTATCGTTCCCTATATCCGGCTCTGGATCGGTGGCCCGGGACTTTCGGTCCTGGCCGGCTCGGTGATCCTGGCGATCATGATTCTGCCGACGATCATCAGCATCACTGAGGTGTCGCTCCTGGCCCTGCCGCGCACGTATAAGGAAGGTTCACTCGCTATCGGTGCGACTCAGTGGCAGACCGTCTGGTCCGTCCAGCTTCCGGCGGCCAGGTCTGGCATCATGGCTGCGGTCATTCTCGGCATCGGCCGTGCGGTCGGCGAAACCATGGCTGTCATCATGGTCCTGGGCAATGCCGTCGCCCTGCCAGAATCGATCCTGGACCCGGCCCGCACCCTGACGACCAATATCGGCATCGAGATGGGCTATGCCTCTGGCGACCATCAGCAGGCCCTGTTTGCCACCGGCATCGTTCTCCTGGTCATCGTGATGAGTTTGAACTCCATTGCCCAGGCTACTTTGAAAAGGAGTCAACGATAAATGCGGCTGAATCCAAAAGCAACTCAATTCCTGGCCAAAGCGGTGATCTGGGGATCGGCTCTTCTGGTCATTGTCCTCTTGCTCTTTATTCTGCTTTTTGTCCTGATCAAGGGCGTACCCTCCCTGAGCTGGCAATTCCTGACCGAAAATCCCCGTGATATGGGACGCTCGGGCGGTATTTTCTCGACCATCGTCAGTACAATCCTGGTCACCCTGGTTTCTGTCGCTGTCGCTACCCCGTTTGGCGTGGGCACCGCCTTGTATCTGACCGAATTCACGCGTGAAGGACTGGCAACCCGGATCATCCGATTCAGTGCCGATACACTGGCCGCAATTCCCTCGATTGTCTATGGCTTGTTCGGCTTTATCTTTTTCGTCATCAATCTCAATATGGGCTGGTCGATTCTGTCCGGTGGCCTGACGATGGCGATGATGATTCTGCCAACGATTATCCGGACCTCGGAGGAAGCGATCCTCGCGATCCATCCCCTTTACCGCGAAGTCAGCTTCTCCCTCGGTGGCACGAAGATGCAAACCATCCTTGGCGCCGTTCTCCCTTCTGCTCTGCGCGGCATCATGACCGGGATCATCTTGTCCATCGGCCGCTGTGTCGCAGAAACCGCAGCAGTCATCCTGACCGCCGGATCATCCCTCAGTCTGCCGGAATCCGTTTTCTCGCCCGCCCGGACCATGGCGGTGCACTTTTATATCCTGGTCCGTGAGGGTATTTCCATGGAACGTGCTTATGGCACAGCGGCGGCTCTGATCATTCTGATCCTGATCATCAATGTCGGGGCCAATATGCTGATCAATCGATTTGTGGCCAAAAACCACTGACAGGGGCAATATGACCGAGCAACCTAAAATCGCGATCCGTGATTTCAGCTTCTACTATGGCAAGCATCAGGCCATCCAGTCCATCAACGTGGATATCCATGCGAATGAGATTTTCACGCTGTTTGGCCCGGCCAACAGTGGCACCACGACCCTGCTGCGGGCGATGAACCGTCTCAGCGATCTGGTGCCGGATACCCGGACAGAAGGACAGATCCTGATCGATGGACAGGACATCCACGCGGAGGACGTGATTGTCACAGATCTGCGCCGCCGGGTCGGCATGGTTTTCGAGGAGCCGGTGCCGCTGCCGATGTCGATCTTTGACAATATCGCTTATGGCCCCAGGATGCGCGGCATCCGTAACAAGGCAGTCCTGGCTGAGCGGGTTGAGGAGTCCTTGAAGCTGGCCGTCCTCTGGGATGAGGTCAAGGACCGGCTGGACACCTCTGCCTTGCGCCTGTCCGGTGGCCAGCAGCAACGGCTCTGCATCGCCCGCATTCTATCGCTCGGACCGGATATCATGCTTCTGGACCGGCCATGTGCAGCCCTGGACCCGATTTCAACCGCCAAAATCGAAGACTCCCTGGTCATGCTCAAGGAAAAGGTGACCATCGTTCTGATTCCCCACAATACCCAGCAAGCCGTGCGTGTCGCTGACCGGGCCGGCTTCATGCTGATGGGGGAAATGGTCGAGCAAGGCCCGGCCAAAAACCTGTTCACCATTCCGGAGGACAACCGGACGAGCGACTACATCACCGGCCGGTTTGGCTGATCCAAAGGATACCGTACGCCTTGATAAGGTGAACCAGGCTCTGGCCATGTTCGGCATGGAAGCTGTCCCGGGGAAGAAAGCGGTGTAAGCGTTGGCTTCGAACGATCGCAAAGGCCTGGTTTACATTCAAATTGGTGATGTCAGTATCCGAAGCGAGGACGACACTTGAACTGCTTATGTTGTGGCAAGCTGATCAAAGACACATCCTCCCCTGAGGAAATTCAAAACCGCTGGCATTTATGATGTGTCAGTACTTTTTTGGGACGAGCGGCATGCCAGGCATCGACTTGTCCGAGAGACAGCTGGAAGAGTTGGCCAATGCTGCAGTGAACCGGGGGTTGACTGGGTTCCTACGAAAATGACGGACGAATCATTAGTCAATATTCTGAGTCTCAAGCCTATGATCTGCTTCCGGTGAACATCGTTGTGCCGGAGGATCAGGAGCAACTGGCATTGACTCTGAATGGTAAGAAACAACATATTCGCCGCAAGGATTTGTTGGCATTTGCCGAGAATTGCAGCATCCCAGCTAAATCGGCCAATGCCATGCTCAACAAACTCTGCTCATTATCGGCTGCCGATCACGATGAAGGATTTCTTGATCAAAAATACCAATATAAAGGTATTAAATAAAGAAATCTAAATAATTCCCGCTATACAGGATAAAAACTGATATCCTATCTGGGGTCAGACGGTCTGGCAAATCCACATTGCTCCAATTATTCAAACAGTGGCTTTTAGAATCAGGTCGAAGTCCAGATCAAATCATCGAAATCAGTTTTGAGAAATTCGAGGATGATGTTTACAAGGATGGCAAGGCTTTACATGCATTGGTCAGAGAACGCGCTGACAAAGAAAGGAAATTGTACCTCCTGATCGACGAAGTGCAAGAAATGCCATCTTGGGCTAAGGTCATCAACAGCCTACATGTCTCGTTTGATGTTGATATTTATCTGACAGGCTCGAATGCCAGGATGCTTTCTGGAGAATATTTGACGTATCTTGCTGGCCGATATCTGGAGATCAAGGTCTATCCGTTATCGTTCGCAGAGTATCTTGATTGTGAAAGGATTAAGCCAAACAGATCATTTGGCAGTCAGTTTTGAAACCTGCTTGCGAAATGGGGCGTTTCCCGCAACAGCACTGAGTGATGATGAACAGCTCATCCAGACCATCAACCAAGGCCTGTTTGATTCGATTTTTACTCGTGACATTATCCTGCGCGGACAGATCCGAGAACCAGGTAGCTTCATGAAAGTTGCCAAATTCCTGTTTGAAAATATCGGCAGCCAAGTATCTGCCAACAATATTGCCAATTCATTGAAAGCGGCAGGATCATCAATCAAGGCCGATACTGTCGATCTTTACTTGACTTTGATGTGCGATGCATTCATGTTGTATCCCTGTGACCGTTATGATCTTCGTGGACGAGCACGCCTGAAGACTAATGGCAAATATTATGTTGTTGACACAGGAATTCGAAACCAATTGATTGGCGTTGACCATTCCAATAAAGGCCATGTATTGGAAAACGTTGTCTTTCTTGAACTTTTACGCCGAGGATACCAGGTCTTCACGGGCAAAAATGGTGCAGCCGAGATTGACTTCATGGTACAAAAGGGCAATCAAAAATTTTATATCCAAGTTGCCTGGTCGATCATGGATGAGCAGAGCCGGACCAGGGAATTTTCGGCATTCAATGGAATTCAGGATGTTTTCCCCAGATATGTCATGACCTTGGATACGTTTGATTTCTCGGAACAAGGGATTGTCCATCTGAATGTCTTTGAATTTCTGCTGGGGAAAAAGCGGTATTGAATGATTGTCGCAAATTCTCAGGATCAGCTGAACATACAGGCTTCTTTTGATCACCAAATCATTTGTCAAAAGATCGCTGTTTTGAGATAATAGACGAGAATATTTGCAAAAATTTGGAAATCCGCACATCTGGCAATCGAGGTGGACATGAAAAAACTCTGCGATGTCTTGTCTGATACCCCGCTCTTCAGTGGTCTGACCCATGAGCTCTTCCATAGCTATTGCAATAAGACCACCATCCGCCTCGTCTGGAAGGGGGAGGTCCTTTTTAATGAGGGTGACCCCTGCACGGGGATCGGCATGATCATGGAAGGCCAGCTGGCGATGCAGAAATATTCGAGCTCGGGCGATTTTGCTACGATCGAGCTGCTTGGGCCTGGTGATATCTTTGGCGAGTACATGATCTTTGGCACCCGCAAGAGCTATACGGTGACGATTGAAGCCGTGACCAATTCCAAGATCATTTTCATCACCCGCGAGATGCTGCTGTCGATCCTGGCCCAGAGTCCTGGTGTGATGAACAATTTCCTGACCATTCTTTCGGACCGGATCCAGACCCAGAACCGGCGCATTTCCCTGCTCTCGCAGAAAAGTCTGCGCCAGAAAATTGCCAATTACCTGCTGGAATTGCTGCGCGACCAGCTGGAAAAAGAAGGGGAGAGCCCCAAGACGATCCGCAAGACCGTTTCGACCCAGGCGGTCGAGCTGCCGGTTTCCAAAGAGGTTGTCTCGCGGCTGCTGGCCATGCCGCGGCCGTCTTTTTCTCGAGAGCTGATCAGCATGGAACGCGATGGCCTGATCCGGGTCAGTGGTCGCGTGATCTGGCTGCTCGACCTCGACGGTCTGGAAAAAGGCGTGATCGAAGGCTTCCAGGCACCTTGATTTTGCGGAGGACACCACTATTCTAAACACCGGCGACATCTTGACGGATCTGGGCAGATTTGCCCGCAGCCTGCTCAGTGACCTGACCAGCGGGCTGCTCTTTTTCGGTGGTCCCATCGATATCCTGATGGCTGTCCTTGATATTTTTGCCACCTCGCTGGTGGTCTATTATATTTTGAAACTGCTCCGTGACACCCGGGCCTGGCAGCTGCTCAAGGGCCTGGCGATGATCATCGGCTTTGCCCTGGTCTGCAGTCTCCTGGGCCTGACGACGGTCGGCTTTCTTCTGAACAATACCATATCGGTCTTTGCCATCGCCTTTGTGGTCATTTTCCAGCCGGAACTGCGCCGGGCGCTGGAAACGGTCGGCCGCAGCAGCTTTTCGGTGCTGTCGACGGCTTTGGCCAGTGATGACACGGAACAGACGACACGCTCCGTCCACCACATGATCGAGTCGATCGTCCGGGCCTGTGACAAAATGGCTGCGACCCGGACCGGCGCCCTGATCATCATCGAGCGCCAGACGAAACTGGGCGAATTCCTCGAGCAGGAAAATGCGGTCCAGCTCGATGCGGCCGTGTCGGCAACCATGCTGCAGCAGATTTTCTACAAGGGCTCGCCCCTGCATGATGGCGCCGTTGTGATCCGCGATGGCCGCATCAGTGCAGCCCGGGTCCATGTCCCGCTTTCTGATAATTACCATTTGCGCCGCGATTATGGCACGCGCCACCGGGCCGCGATCGGCGCCAGTGAGATCGGTGATACCCTGGCTGTTGTCGTCTCCGAAGAGCGTGGCAGCATCAGCCTCGCGATCGAGGGCCGCCTGTTCATCCTCGACAATGCCGATGCCCTGCGCTCCTTGCTCCACAAGATGCTGGGCACCCCGAAGCAGGGCGGGACCTGGACTGGAATCTTCCGGCCACGCCGGGACGAACAGCCTGTCGCTGCGGCAAAAAACCAGGCCAAGGCCGCCGCTGCTGTCGCCCAGTCCTCTGCCGAGTCAGCCCGCGCGATCATCGAGTCCCAGCTGAACCGCCAGGAGAAAGCATCCGGACCGGCGAATCCGCCCGCCGCTGCCCCCGGCAAAGCCCGCTTGCGCTGGCCGATCCGGTTTGGCCGCCAGCGCGATGCCGTTGACCGGCCGAAAATGCCGCGCCGCCAGCGAATCCTGACGGCCCTGGTTTCACTTTTGATTGCCATTGTCATCTGGTTATATGTCCAGGTCACGATCAATCCGGTGATCAGCCGCACTTTTTCCACCCAGGTCTCCTACCGTGGGGTTGAGCTGGCCCGCACGAATGGCTATATCGTCCAGATGCCTCTGGAAACCATCCAGATCACTCTGATGGGCCGCCAGAAAACCATTAATGCCTTATCGGTCAATGACATCAGTGCATTCATCGACTTGTCGAGCCTGGCCCAGACTGGTCTGCAATCGCTGCCCGTGGCGATCGATACCGCTGCCCTCAGCTATACCCGG
>CAZCMX010000062.1:0-11608 GCA_964499985.1 uncultured Mageeibacillus sp. | reverse complement strand
CTCTCCTGGCGCATCTGCTCCTCTTCCCGGCCATTCAGGTGGAAGGCCGCCGAAAAGAAGCCAGCCTTCATGTTCATATGCTTGGCGATCAGGACATTTTCGAAAACCGTCATGTTCTTGAACAGGCGGATGTTCTGGAATGTGCGGGCGATGCCCTTTTTGGTGATCAGGTCCGGGGTGGGCCAGGTGGAGGCCTTATAGACACCCTTGTTCTGCCCGGCATAGAGTTTTTCCATCTTGCCACGCGGATAATTCTCGGCGATGGTCTGGCCTTTGAACTGGACCTGACCATTGGTTGGTGCATAGACGCCGGTCACAACGTTGAAGGCGGTCGTCTTACCCGCTCCGTTGGGTCCGATCAGGGCAACGATCTCACCCTGGTTGACCTGGAGTGAAAGATTGTCAACGGCGACGACACCACCGAACTGCATGGTGATGTCCTTCAATTCAAGGACGGGGACTGGATTTTGTTCAGCCATGATGCTTGCCTCCCTTGCCCGTCTTGGGCCCGTTTGAAGGCTTTTTCGCGAGCCGGCGCGGCCAGGACAGCAGGTCAGCCCAGGCGAATTCACGGTTGCCCATCAGGCCGCGACGGAAAAAGAGCACGACGGCCATCAGAAGGAGCGAGAAAATGACCATGCGGAAACCAGTGCGGAAAAGCGGGATGGTTACGCCACCAATCACCAGTGGGGTGTCGAAGAAACGCAGCCACCATTCCTTGGCCGCTGTGACCAGGAAGGCCGACAGGACGCTGCCGGTGACACTGCCCAGGCCGCCAATGACGACAATCAGCAAGATGTCATAAGTCAGGCTGATCTGGAACGTCCGGGCTTCGATCGAGCGCATGAACATGGCCAGCAAGCCCCCTGCCACAGCCGTGAAAAACGAGCTGATGACAAAGGAGATTTCCTTATGCTGCAAAAGGTTGATCCCCATGGCCTCCGCTGCGACGCCGTCTTCGCGAATCGCCATGAAGGCCCGGCCATAGGAGCTCCGGATGACCAGGACCATGAAGCCGATACACAGACCGGCAACAGTGAACGGAACCAGAAGGGTGCCCGCCCCGGCCGGCAGAAACGACAGGCCGAGCGCAAAGCCGGGGATGTTTTTCAGGCCATAGGAGCCATTGGTGATCCGGTCCATCTGCGGGCTGGAGATGATCGCCCGGATGATTTCCGAAAAGCCGAGGGTGGCAATCGCCAGGTAGTCGCTTTTCAGGCGCAGGACAGGGATGCCGATCAGGGCGGCGAAAACCGCCGCCACCAGGCCGCCGGCCAGAATGCCGATCAGGATCTGGAGGGAAACGGGCAGGACGTCGAGGCCAAGCTTCAGGGCTTTGAGCCAGGGGGCGAGGCCACTGGTATAGTAGACGCTATCGACTGTTTCGGTCGGAATCGAGAAAATGGCAGTGACATAGGCGCCGATCGCCATGAATCCGGCCTGGCCCAGGGAAAACAAGCCGGTGAAGCCGTTGAGGAGGTTCATCGAAACCGCCACAATGGCCAGGATCGCCCCCTTCTGCAGGATCGAAACGGCCATGCCGAAGGTGTTCTTATTCATTTCCAGGATGAAGAGCAGCACGAGCAAGATGGCCAGGGCAGCCACCGAGAGAACGGGGTAGGGTTTTTTATTGTTCAATTTCATGGCGCCGCTCTCCTTTAGACCTTGTCCGTGACGGTTTCGCCGATCAGGCCCGTCGGACGGAAAATGAGAATCAGGATGAGGAGCATGAAGGTGAAAGCATCGCTATAGGTTGAATAACCCAGGGCAGTCAGGAAGGTCTCACTGATGCCGATGATGAAGCCGCCGAGTACGGCGCCCGGCACACTGCCGATCCCGCCCAGAACGGCGGCAACGAAGCATTTCAGGCCTGGCAGGGTGCCCGAGAAGGGGGTGACCGACATGCGGTCCGTGAAATACAGGATCGAGCCAACGGCAGCCATTGCGGAGCCGATGACAAAGGTCAGGCTGATGATCTGGTTGATCTTGATGCCCATCAGCTTGGAGGTGTCGTAGTCCTTCGACACGGCGCGCATGGCCATGCCGAGCTTGGTGTGGTTAATCAGGTACATCAGGATGAAGACGAGGATCAGGGTCAGGATGGGGGTCAGGAAGGTGACCAGCGAGGCTGAGACTGGTCCGAGCTGGAAGACTTTTTTCAAAGGGGCAATGGTGGGATAGCCTTTGGGCAAGGCGGAAAACAGATATGTGGCCAGGTTCTGCAGCAGATACGAGACGCCGATCGATGAAATCATGATCGACATGCGAGGTGCGGTGCGCAAGGGTTTATAGGCCGCCTTCTCGATCAGGACACCGAGCACGACCGTCGCGACGATAACCACCGGGATGGCGATCGGCCAGGGCATGGTCGCCATGGCGAAAATCATGAAATAGCCCGCCATCATGAAAATATCCGAGTGGGCGAAGTTGATCAGCAGCAGGATCCCATAGACCAGGGTATAGCCGATCGCAATCAGGGCATAGGCCCCGCCAAGCGATACACCGGTCAGGATGTGTTGGATGAATGTCGTCAATGACATGGGTCTACCTCGGTTTCCGATGGTTCTGGGGCTTGAGGATTATCTGGCCAATGGTTCTGCGTTTAATTTTCCGGTGAAACATGAAGACGAGCGGCAGGCACCCTTGTCGTGCCTGCCGCTCGCCGGGCTATTGGATCATTCAGCCGACTTTGACCGTCTTGAGGAATTCGAATTTGCCGCCTTTGATGGTCTTGATATAAGCCATATCCTTCTTGGCATCACCATTTTCATCAAAGCTGATGGAACCGGTCACGCCATTGTAGGAAATTTTGGTCAGCGCATCGCGAATCGCCACGGGGTCTGCTTTGCCGGCAGCCTTGATGGCTTCGACCGCGGACATATAGGCGTCATAGCCCAGGGCCGAGACAGCAGCGACGCCTTCGCCGCCATTTTTGGACAGGCTGTCCGGATTGGCCTTCAGGTATTCTTTGAAGCCTTTGACGAAATCAGCGGCAACCGGGTTGGCGGTGTCATTTTCGTCGAAGAAGGTCGAAAGGACGACGCCCTCGGCATCGGCACCGGCATTGTCGATGATGCTGGTGTTTTCCCAGGTGTCGCCAGCGGCGATCGTCGCGGTGATGCCAAGCTCACGGGCCTGCTTGATCAGGAGCGGCGCGGTGGCAATCGAGGACGGGGCAAAGATGAAGTCGGGATTGGCGGCCTTGACATTGGTCAGGATGGCCTTGAAATCGGTCTGGTTGGTCTGGAACTGTTCCTGGGCAACGATTGTGCCGCCCTTTTCTTCATAGGCCTTCAGGAAGAAGTTGCCAAGGCCGGAGCTGTAGTCGTCGCCGAGCTGGGTGATGACGGCGGCATTCTTGGCGCCGGATTCCAGCGCATAATTGGCCATGACGGTGCCCTGGAAAGGATCGAGGAAGCAAACCCGGAAATAGTAGTCATTACCGAGTGTGACCTGCGGATTGGTGCAGGAGGCACCGATGGCCGGGACTTTGTTTTCCTTGAAAATTTCACCGGCGGCGATCGAAACGCCTGAGCCGTAGGAGCCGAGGACGATGGCGACTTTGCTCGACATCAGGCTCTGGGCCGCAGTGACAGCTTCGGTCTTGTCCGACTTGTTGTCGACCTCGACCAGTTCGATCTTATAGGTCTCGCCACCAATGTCTACGGTCGGGACTTTGGTATTGGCATAACGCATGCCGAGGACTTCCTGGAAGCCACCGCCGCCGTTTTCGCCCGTGACGGGTTCGAAAACGCCAATTTTGATGACTTTCTCACCGGAAGCACCACCGGCTTTGCCACTGGTGCCGCAACCGGCAACCAAGGCGAGCATCAGGGTCAGGACAAGCAGAAGAGCGAGTGATTTCTTCATAAGAGCTTTCCTTTCTCGTGACCGGTCCCAGGAGATTGGGTCCGGCAAATTTGATAGACACTCTTATTTTACATAATCTGGGACGCATATCAATCTGCCGGGAAAGAGACGGTGGCCCTTTTTCCGCCGATTCACGCCTTTTTTCATTCTTTTTGCATCACTTAGCCGTCTCATCATGCATTTTGGTACCCCTAAAAGGCATTCAAGCCAATTCAAAACAGATTTTTGCAAGAAGGCACCTATATATTTTGCGAAATGGCACTGCTGGCGGGTTCAGGCAGTTCTTGGTGGACGAGACCGAGTGAAATTGTTAAAATTTTCATAGCAAGCCTGTTTAGTGCAGATTCACTGAATGGAGACTCCCGGTATGCCACGAGCCAAGCGAAGCATCCCCTGCCAGATTTGCCTGCTATTGGCCAGTCTTTGTGTCTTGATCCCGATGCTGCCTCGGCTGGGCTCCCTGGAATTGGCTGTGGCGGCCAGTTCAGCTGGCCAGGCCGGGGTCTGGAGCTTGGCTGAGGTCAAGGATTTTCAGGCCGACGGTACCGTCGACGCCGATGAAACCACGCGAATCACAACAGAATATGATTATCGGCCCAGCCAGTTTACTGCCCGCTGGACGATCGAGGATTTGAGCGAGGGCCAGTCGGGCAGCTTTGCGACGACCGCCCGCTATGGCGGTCTGCCGCAGCAGATCGCACCCGGTCAGCCGCTCAGCCTCTCGATCGAACTGGAGGGCTCCCTGGATCTGCCGGACGGCGAAACGTATTCTGAGGACGATTACTTCCCGGTTGAAAACTGGGTCACTCTGCCGCGAGGTGAGTGGCAGGCCGAGAATTTTGACGATGCCGCAGGAGTCCGGCCCGCCGGCCAGTATGAGTACGGCCTGCGTTTTCCCAAGGATTCGGGCGGGGTCGGACGCCAGGAAGTGATCACCGGCGCCTTGCTCGACAAGGATAAATACGGGGGCGAGGAACTCGAATTCACTTTTGCGATGTATAGCATGACCGGGTCCGGCCAGCTGGTCATGAGCACAACCTATGTCTATCGCTGGCAGACGGGGGCTGTCTCTGTCGAAGCCTCAGCGGCCAAGGCCACATCGATCGCCTTGTCTGGGGTTGTGCGCAGCATCGACAATAAGCCCATGCCGCGCCTGAAGATGGAGGTGCAGGCTTTTTATGACCAGGCCAATGTGGCCTGGGAGGGTGGTTCCCCAGACCAGACGATTCAGCTGGCCACGGACCTCAACGGAGCCTTTGCCTGCACCATCCCGATCCCCGGCCAACTGGAAACCGTGGTCGGCCTGGTGGTGACCACGATGATGCGCTGCGCCCTGCCCCAGGGCCAGGATGCCTTTTTCATGGCCGATTATCAGGACCCGGCAGCCAAAAACGAAATCCGGGTTTCGACATTGGTCCTGGTGGATCCCGGTAACCCAGATGATAAGGACACAGAGCCAATCCTGGTTTCCCGCGCCTTGCATTTCCAGAACGTCAATGATCCGCCCGGTTTCCTCAGCGTTGATGATGATCATGTACGGGAACTGATGTATACCAATCTGGCGGACCCGGCCAAGCTTGGCGGCTATAGCTATGTCTACCGGGTGCTTTGGGATGCCTTCGCCCTCGGCGGCGGCATCCTCGGCGAGCTGCCAGCGCTCCTTGACTCCCCGAGCGGCGAACCGCTGCGGATTGACTGCAACTTTGCCCCGGATGCGAACAATCCGACGGCCTCTTCCCATTACCGCTCAGATCTGAACGCAATCCGCCTCGAAGGGAAGGACTGCCAGTTTGATGACCATAGCCGGTTTACCGCCCTGCATGAGTTTGGCCATTTTTTCGAAGCGGCCACGAATTTTGCCGCCACCCAGAAATGGCTGCCCCGCTGTGACTGGGTCAGAAAGATCCAGAGCGGAGACCAGAACCATGGCGGCTATCTGAACCAGGACACGGCCGATTCGTTCATCGAAGGCTTTGCCATGTGGTATGCTGCGCTCGGCCAGTCCTATCGCCAGGACTCCAGGCCGATGCAGACCAGCTACTGGAACCTGGACAGCCCAGGCAACTGGGTTGCCTGGAAAAACCGGGGGCTGCAGGAAGATATGACCGTCGGTGCGATTCTTACCCGCGCGACCATGCTGTTCCCGGATATCCAGACATTCTGGCAGGACATCCTGCGACCCGACCGTGCCAATTTCTCGGCCTATTATGATGCCATCATCACCAGCCTCGGAGCCGGCTCCGCCGAGGCCAAAATCCTCAGCCAGGACCTCCTGGCCGCCGGCATGTTCAAAATGCCCTTCGGCAATGGCCAGTACGATCCGGGCGAGCCCTTCCGCGACAGCAATCGCGATGGCCGCTATACCGGGGGCGAGCCCTTCCTCGATGACAATCATAATGGGATTTTCGACACCGGCGAAACCTACAATGACGATAATAACAATAACCGGTATGACCAGGGCTCTGATTCGATCAATGACACCAATGGCAATGGGCGGCTCGATCTGAGTGAGTTTTTCACGGATGCCAACCAAAACCAGCGCTATGATCCCGCCGAAATTTATGGTGACCTGATGTATGCCGTCGACCCGGCAACCGGCCAGATCAATCCCGCCCAGACTCTGCAGCCCTTTGATCCCAATACAGCGACCCTGGGCCAGGCATCCGACCATTTGCGGGTCCGCAAGACGGTGCAGTTGCTGGAAAACAGCTCGATTGCCTTGTCCGGTGAAGCCACCCCGGCCCTGAAAGTCACGGTGCGTCCGGATGGACAGGAGCCTTATGCGTACCTGGTCGCCAATCCTGGCTCAACGATCTAT
Source organism: uncultured Mageeibacillus sp. (assembly GCA_964499985.1). Lineage (GTDB taxonomy): Bacteria > Bacillota > Clostridia > Saccharofermentanales > UBA5734 > UBA5734. The sequence continues at coordinate 4,920 of CAZCMX010000062.1, read as the reverse complement.
ATCGGCCTGCCCAATGCCAGCCTGGCCGGCCAAGTCGAGCTCTCGGTCCCTGGCGGTGCAACCCTGCTCACCGCAGACCTGGGCCAGCTGCAAGACCAGATCCAGGCGACTCTTGGCCAGGCGGTGCCGCTGGCCGCGGTCGATATCCGTGCCGAGGACCTGGCTCCGGCTGGCACACGCATGGCGCCGACCGGCGGTTCAGCCGATGCCAGCGGCCTTTTTGTCGCGGCAGACCTGAGCAATGCCGAGGCCGCAACGCTGGCAGCCGGTTACCGGGAGGACACGGAGCCCTTGTCTGCCGAGGATCTGGCCCGTTCCATCCGCGGTGAATTCACCGCAGGCAGCCCGGACAGTCCGGACGGGCCAGGGGGCTGGTCTGGCCAGGACTCCAGCGGCCTGTTCAAAGGGGGGCTCTCTGCCCTGGCCACCAGAATCAAGACCTGGACCTCTGGCAGTGCCGGCATGGCCCGTCTGGCCTTGATCCTCGTCGCCCTGGCCTCGGTTTTCATCTTCATCGGCAACCGGCGCAGCCTGAGGACCGGGGCCGCGCGCCGGGCTGAGCGGGCAGCGGCATCCCGGGCCGCCCGGAACGCGGCCCAGGCAAAAGGCCAGGGCACCTTCTGCCCTGGCTGCGGCACACCCCAGTCACCCGGAGCCAGGTTCTGCAAGCAATGCGGCACCCGGCTCAAGCCATGAGTCATGCTGTCTGTGAGCTTCCAACAGAGGCGATTGCCAGGAGGGCAACCATGAGCCGAAAACAGTCTGCTCCAGCAATTCTTGCCAGCCTGATCGTTCTCGCCCTGCTGCTTGGCGGTTGCGGAACCGATCTGGCCACAAGCCATGGACAGCTCTTTTCGCCCGGCGAAGGACTAGCCTACCGGTCCTTTTACTTTGCAACCGAGCCACCGACCACAACGCCCTATCCAGTCCAGATCAATGGCCTGTATGGTTATACCCATAATACATTCGGATCACATGCCGAGATGGTCATCGAGGCCCAGTTTGAGGCGGCCAAACTGTTTACCGAGGATCTGGGGGCTGTGAAAAAGGATGGCAAGTGGGGCTATATCCGTCTGCTGGATCCAGATGAACAGACCTTTGCGTATGCCATCCCCCTCGAATTCGATGGCGCAGAGCCTTTTGCCGAAGGCTTGGCTGCCGTCCGGCGAGGCGATCGCTATGGTTATATCAACCAGGCCGGGGAAATGGTGATTGAACCAGTTTTTTGGGAGGCGCATTACTTCGATGGCCATATGGCGGCGGTTTGCGATGATCGGGGCTGGTATTTCATCGATAACCAGGGCCAGGTCGTGATTCCCGGTCCATTTGAAGGAGCAGAGTCCTTCACCGGCGAGCGGGCACCCGTCAAGATCCAGGGCCATTGGGGATTTATTGACCGCAGTGGCCAATGGGTGATCGCAGCGGTTTATGATGATGCCTGGTCCTATGATCACCAGTCGCGCGCAGCTGTCAGGAAAAACAATCGCTGGTATTGGATCGACTGGTCAGGCGACAGAGTCTGGTTGCCGGGACTGGGATAAGTGGGCCTTCAGTGAGCCGCCGGCATCCGGGGCAGGCCGAAAGGATGGATCCCGAAAGCCCCGCAATAACCGATTCCAGGTTCAAGCCGGACTTTTTTTCCAGTCACGGCTATATTAAGATGAACATTCACAGGAGGTGATGTCCATGCCCAAGTTTTGCCAGGAATGTGGGGGCGCCATCGAGCCATCTGCCCGTTTTTGCGCAGCCTGCGGCGCCAGTCTGGCGACCGGCCCTGATTTCCCCGCCGAATCCGAGGTGACTCCCGCCAAGGCCGACCAGCCCTCGCCCAATCTGGTGCGCGGACCGGACGGGACTTGGCGCTGGGTCTATGAGCTGAGCCTGTATCGCAATCCGATCATCCTGTTTTTGATCTGGAAGATTTTCTTTTTCATTTTCCTGGGTCTGTATGTCTTCATGGTTCTCCTGCAAATCGGAGATGGGCTGGGCGCCGCCTTGACTGGTTTGACACCGGTTTTTCTCGGCCTTCTGGCTTTCATGCTGCTCCTGTCGACGCTATCTTATGTTCTCTATGCCGCGCTCCAGGGCGGCAAATATTGCGTCGTATTCGAGATGGACGAGAAGGGAGTCAAGCATATCCAAATGCCACGCCAATTCAAAAAAGCCCAGGTGCTGGGCAGTCTGCTGAGTTTGGCCGGGGCATTGACTGGAAATGTCGGCACCGTGGGCCAAGGCCTGCTGGTGGGCAGCAAGCAGGCGACCTATTCCAAGTTCAAGCAGGTCAAGGCCATTAAGCCAGATCGCCGGCATCATGTGATCAAGGTCAATTCCGCCGATCTGGTCCACAATCAGGTTTATGCGGAACCCGAGGATTTTGATTTTGTCCTCAACTATATCGAAGAACAGGTCGCTGCCGCGCAAAGCAAGGTGAAAGCCAAGCCCCGCGCCCATTGATCCGCGAAGCGTGGCAGTGCCGGTCTGGATTGGCCACAAGGATACCGGGAGGTCGTTACTGATATGTTTTGTGAGAATTGTGGCACTGCACTGGCCACTGGTGACCAGTTTTGCCGGGAATGTGGCGCGGCCCAGGCTCAAACCGCGGCGCCGGTCCAGCCAGCAGCCCAGCCGGCTATTCAACCGGCAGCCAGAGGCCAGTCGCGGCGCCGGCAAACCCCGCCGGCCGCATATCCTGCCGAGAATCTGGTCGGCTTCTCCCCCAAAATCAACGATCCCGCCTTTGCTTCCTATAAACGCAAATCAGTGACCTGGTCATTCTTGTTTGCCGCCATCCTGGCCGTCATTGCGATTGTCGCCTTTCCGGTATATGGCAAGCAGAGTGGCGAGCTGGACTGGCCCCAGTCGCTCTACTACGGCATGGGAATCGGTGGCATGTTCATCACGATCGCCTTGCTGCAGACCATCAGGCGCGGTCTGGACCAGACCTGGGATGGCGTCGTCGAATACAAGGATGCGTATAATGAGATCAATCGCAGCCGAAATGGCCAGCGAAGCAGCACAGCCGTCTACATCATGAAGATCCGCAAGGCCTCGGGCGGTCTGAAGAAGCACAAATGGCGCGGCATTCCCGGCCCCTACAGCTATTACAATGTGGGCGACCAGGTCCGCCATCATAGAGGTTTCGAATATTACGAGAAATACGACAAGTCTCAGGACAGCCAGATCCTCTGCGCAGCCTGCCTGTCCATGAACGACATCCACCTGCAACAGTGCAAGCGCTGTAAATGCCCGCTCCTGAAGGGATAAGCGGGGCGCGAGCAGCTGCCGGTCCCGGCGGATCAGAACCCGCCCGTTTCCAGTGAACGTTTCAGAGTCTGTTCAGATTCGAATTGCCGGTCGAGCCAGGCGATGCGATTGGTCAGCCAAGCCTTGAGGGTCCTGACCAATGCCTTATAGTCGTCCTTGGCTTCTTCGCCATCCGTTTCGTTCTGCCAGATCTGGTAATTGCGGATCGCCGAGGGCAGGAGCTGCTCGCGCATCTGGAAAATCGTGCCTTTTTCTGCCACCAGCTCAGCAAACCGGTCATGGTTATCCCAATAGGCACGGTAAGCCGCTGCCAGGAAAACCGGGTCATGAATGAAATATTTTGGCCAGGCGCGCGTCTGGCTGTCACTTTCAGTGATATTTCCCCATAAAGTCGAGCCCCAGCGGTCATAGCCCGGATATTGACGTTCCAAGTCGCCAGTTGACTGGTCCATGTCCCAGACCGGGCCCATCTGATAGACGCTGTCCAGGGAATGCTGGTAAAAATACGTGCTGTTTTTGAACATCGAAGGATTGCACGACAATTCCTGGACCAGCTAATAATCAACCAGGCTTTCGAGGTCGATCAGATCATTGTAGCGGGTCCGCCTGCCCTGGAATGCGGTGGTGAAATCCGGCGAAACCACAGCGTTTTCAAAAGACTGGAGGCGTGCCTGGATCGTCTCGAGCGTGGGCTCGTCCAACTCATCCAAGTATTTATGGGTGTGGATCATGATCGGCTGGCCGTTCGTCGTCTTGAACCGGTAGTCTTCATCAAAATTGAAATCCAGCTCATAGATCAGGCCGGTCGGCAAAGCCAGGTTGTCGGAATGGTTGATTTTTTCACAGAGCAGGTAATTGCCCATGTGCTGGTTATTGATGACCAGCTCAACCCAGTCGCTTTGCATGTAGACCAGACCCATAGCGCCCGACAGGTTATAGAACAGCTTGTTTTTCATCAAGGTCAAGTCACTGGACTGGCCCAGCAAGAGCCAGTGCTTGTTTTCGCCGAGGCCCAGCAAATTCATTTTCGCATCCAGCTGGACATGAAAGGAACGCTTGTCGTCCTGCCAGCTGGAATTGCCCCGGCCCTTGACCTCAGCCTGGAAGGGGCCCACCGGTAGCCTGTCTGGATTGTCCCTGTCTTGCCGCAGGAATACGCTGCACGGTTGATAGGTGTCACGGTCGCTATACACGGCAGCCAGATCGACCTCGAGATAGAAGACCGGCAGCCCTGTGTCGATGGCCAGAAACGGTTGCGCCGTGTCTTGGGGAATGGACTCGGATGGCAGGCTTGGTCCGGTCGTGATGGATGGAAGCAGGGAGGTCGGGGTGATCGGTTCAGACATAATCGTGCCGGGTGCTGTCGATGGTTCCAGGGTCGATGGCAGCTCAGCCCCGGCAAGCGAATCCGCCGGTGCAGAAGTCACAGGAGAAAGCCCCTGACAACTGGCAAGCAGAGCCGCCAATCCTAAACCCCATGCGAGTAAGCCGATCCATTTTGTTTTCATAGACTTGCCTCAGCCGCCAAAGAAGCTTGCCCAGTCAGATCTCCTGTATTTATTTTATCACCCCTGTAAAGAAGCCGCCCCTTTTCAAGACGGCTTCATACTTGCGAGGCCTGGATGACTGGTCTGGCTGGAAGTTCTCGCACGCCTG
>CAZCMX010000061.1:0-11846 GCA_964499985.1 uncultured Mageeibacillus sp. | reverse complement strand
GCGGCTAGTGTACAGGATGTGGATTCATATTGATCACATTTGAAACCGATTTAAACCAATTTATCCGTTGATATTCAGGAATCCGAATCAAAAGCGGGTTCAAGCGATAAATAAAAAACCACCGAAGCCTACAGCCTCAGTGGTTTTCTTTTGGTGCGGTCAATGGGACTTGAACTAATTATTTGAGAATGTTGCATATTTCATCTGCAATATGAAACCTTTCAAACGCAGTGATATCAGCAATTTTCCGTTTTATCCGAAATGTCCGGCATTGCCGTTAGAATTTCATGTGGGTTCAGAAAGTGGGTTCATGATTCAGCCTTGCTGACTTATAACTCTCGAAACAAATGCCGCTTTGTCAGAAAATTGTCTGACCAATTTTATCTGAATACAATAAGTATCATCAGTACTGTTTGTATGGGATAATAGGAAAACGATAAACATTCTGATTGTTGTCAACCGCTATGAGACAGGCAGGTAAAGATATGGCTAAAAAACCGATTCAAGAAACTATTTATGCAAAGGGTTTGGAAATTTCCATCTATACGGAGGACTTTCAAAATGAGTTCATTTCTCTGACAGATATCGCTCGCTATAAAAGTGATGAGCCCAAAGATGTCATAAAAAACTGGATGAGAAGCAAAGACACAATAGAGTTTTTAGGTCTATGGGAGCAACTACATAATGACCTGTTTAAAGGGGTCGAATTCGACTCCTTTAGAAATCAAGCAGGTTCAAATGCCTTTACATTATCGCCACAAAAATGGATTGAAAGTACAAATGCCATTGGCATTGTATCAAAGTCAGGTAGAAATGGTGGCACCTTTGCCCATTCGGATATCGCCTTTGAATTTGCATCATGGATTTCTGCTGAGTTTAAGCTGTATATCATTAAAGATTACAAAAGATTGAAAATTGATGAGAGCAGCAGACTTTCGTTGGGTTGGAATCTCAATCGTGAGATTTCAAAATTGAATTATCGGATTCATACTGATGCAATCAAGGAAAATTTAGTTCCGCTTCAATTAACACCCTATCAAATTTCCATGACCTATGCCAGCGAAGCTGATGTGTTAAATGTTGCCTTATTTGGGATGACAGCCAAGCAATGGCGAGATGAAAATACCCAAAAGAACGGAAACATTAGAGATTATGCCAAATTAAATCAATTGCTTGTTTTGGCAAACATGGAAAGCTACAATGCAATTTTGATTGAGCAGGGCAGACCTCAGCCGGAACGTCTTCAGTTATTAAATCGGTTAGCCATTCGTCAGCTTGAAAAAATTCAAGAAATCAATGTAGACACAATTAAAAAATTGGGTAAACAAGACAACAAGTAAATATTTTTCATTATGATGTTTTAGGTAAGTTCGTAATCGACCGCGATTGCGTCTTTTGGGTTGAAATAAATACATAAGCTTTGGGAGATTAAAAATGAAGATTCAAAAAAAGTTGTTTCTGATGTAATCATGCTCAAGGGGGTTCTATTAATTTTGCCTTTTAATAGAGTTATAATGTGAAACCCTATTACATAGCATTTGTATTCATTTCCGATTCGAATTAATGGATAAAAGCCGTATTACCTCAGATAATCCAAGCAAAATAAATCCAATAAAAATGGTAGCTCCCCATATTACTGCAACTGGCCAAAAATGAAAAGTGGCTTCAAAGTTTGACCCTGTTAATGCATTCGTTATAGCCATTTTACTGTTTTCGTATTCAACAGATGCTTTTCCCCAAAGCCAATATCCTGCCCCGGCAATTAATCCGGTTATGAAAATAAATTTTGAAAAGAATTTTAACGTAACAGCAACATGGTTCGTTTCTTCTTGTTTTTCTTGATTATTTAATGATTTTACTTCCTCAGTGCTATCCATCTCAAAATCTCCTCGCATAAAGCTATCGATAGTGAATACGATTATTAACAATTATATCCAAAATTAGTTTATTGCCAATAGACTGTAAGTCAATAATTTTAGTTTGTTTGAGCATCATTCGATTATTGGATAATATATCAAGACATTGAATATTGATATTTCGCAATTGGCGGCTATTGCGAACAAGCCCAAGTGATTGTATGGAGATAACAGTGAAGAAGGTTGAAATCCTCATTGGTGATGTATTTAAGCTTCAATTATCAAATGGAATCGGATTCATTCAGTGTGTGAAATTAGCACCGGAAACAGAATGCGAGATAATTAGAGTTTTGCCAGGAATATATTTGAAAGATGGTGATGCTGAAATTGCTTCACAAAAAAAGGAACTGTTCTTTTCTGAGCTGCCATTAAAATATGCACTGAGAACGAGAAACAAGCTTGTGGTATTTGTTGGAAACTTTCGAGTTCCAAAAGGTTCAGAAGCGCCTCGGTACTACAGAGATGAGCATACTAGAGGGCATGAATTCTTGGGTTGGCATATTGTTGATTCAAAAACCTTGAAAAGAAAATTCGTTGAAAAACTTAGCGAAGAAGATTTGAGGCTTTCGCCTTGGGGCATGATATCCCTTACGGATATTGCTGAACGTATAGAAACGAATTGGGATATAGATGAATGGAAATAGTTTCGCAATTGGCGGCGCAGGATATTGATTCATATTGATCACATTTGAAACCGATTTAAACCAATTTATCCGTTGATATTCAGGAATCCAGAATCAAAAGTGGGTTCAAACAAAAAATCAAAAACCACCGAAGCCTACAGCCTCAGTGGTTTTTCTTGGTGCGGTCAATGGGACTTGAACCCATACGGTTGCCCATACGCCCCTCAAACGTACGCGTCTGCCAGTTCCGCCATGACCGCGCTGATCTGGACTTTGCCGCCGTTGATTTTCCATCTTGGATGCAATCTGCAGCGAGAGGGTTTGCCGTTCAGGCACATGCAATTATAAGCAGCCCCCTGTAGCTTTGTCAACCACAATTTCAGCCGCCCGGAGGCCGGATCAATTGAAAAGTTTAATTCCCGGATGGGCGGGAATTTGCCGAAAATCGGACCCCGTCCCAAAATCGGCACTTTGGTTGATTATTCAGAATTCTGCATGAAACCGGATCATTTATACAGGAGTATGCGAAAATCCTGCATATTTGCCGAAAAAGGGACGCCGTCCCTTTTTCGGTTGTTTGCAAATACCGTTCTCTATTGCTATCATTTTCCCTAGTCGTTTCATTGTTTTGTCTTGTTTCTCTATTTTCCATTGATGAGGTGCTGACCATGATCTGGAATCCCGCTGAAACTATGAATCGTTCGGAGATGGCTGCGTTGCAGCTTTCGCGGTTGCAGGCGACGGTGAGCCGGGCTTATGAGCGGGTGGCTTTTTACCGGGACCGGATGGATGCGATCGGACTGAAGCCTTCGGATATCCGGTCTTTGCAGGATATCGAACGGATCCCTTTCACAGTCAAGAATGATTTGCGTGACAATTATCCGACCGGGCTGTTTGCCGAGGATAAGCGGGCGATTGTGCGCTACCATGCTTCGTCTGGCACGACGGGCAAACCGATCATCGTCGGTTATACCAGAAATGACATGGCTGTCTGGACCGACTGCTGCGCCCGCCTGGCTGCCGCGGCCGGGGTCACCGCCGATGATGTCTGCCAGATTGCCTTTGGCTATGGCATGTTTACTGGCGGCTTTGGCCTCCACTATGGTCTGGAGCATCTGGGTGCCGCGGTCATTCCGCATTCGAGCGGCCATTCTGAGCGTCAGCTGATGTTCATGCAGGACCTGGGTACGACCGTCCTGATCGCCACCCCCTCGTATGCCCTGCATTTATCCGAGGTCATGGCAGAGCAGGGGATTACGCCGGAGGACCTGAAGCTGCGCGTTGGCTTATTCGGTGGTGAAGGCCATACACCGGAGATGCGCCGCCTGATCGAGATGCGCCTGGGCATCACGGACACCCAGAATTATGGCCTGACAGAGATTACCGGCCCGGGTGTTTCCTATGAATGCCTGGCCTTCGAGGGCATGCACATCAATGAGGACCATTTCTATCCGGAAATCATCGATCCCGTGACGGGTGAGACGCTGCCGGAAGGGGAGGAAGGGGAGCTTGTCCTGACGACCCTGAGCAAGGAAGGCATCCCGATGCTGCGCTACCGGACCAAAGACATCACGCGCCTCAACTTCGAGCGCTGCTCCTGCGGCCGGACCCTGGTGCGCATGGATCTCGTCCGCGGCCGTTCCGACGATATGATGATCATTCGCGGGGTCAATGTCTTCCCGTCCCAGATCGAAGCCGTGCTGATGACCATCCAGGGCATCGGTCCGCATTACCAGATCATCGTCACGACCGAGCATTTCATGGACCAGATCGAAGTCCAGGTTGAGCTGATCGATGCCTCGCGCCTCGAAAGCTACCGTGAACTGGAAGAGCTGACCAAGGAAATCCGGCATAAGATCCGCACCGTGCTCCAGATCGATGTCCGCGTCAAGCTCCTGAGTCCCCAGACCCTCGAGCGCACGGCCGGCAAAGCCAAACGGGTCATCGATTTGCGGACCAAGGCATTTTGAAACAGCATTCTGAACAGGAAGGAATCCAATCGATTATGGACAAATCAGCCTCAACAGCCGGGCTTGACCGGCAGCTCCTGCTGGGCAACGAAGCCATTGCCCGCGGTGCTTTCGAAGCCGGCGTCAAGGTGGTTTCATCGTATCCCGGCACACCCAGTACGGAAATCACCGTCAATGCCGCCAAATACCCGCGCATCTATACCGAATGGGCCACCAATGAAAAGGTGGGTCTCGAGGTCGCCTATGGCGCCAGCCTGGGTGGTGGCCGGGCGATGTCCTGCATGAAGCATGTCGGCCTCAATGTGGCCGCTGACCCACTGTTCACGGCTTCCTATACCGGGATCAATGGCGGTCTGGTTATTGTGGTGGCTGATGATCCGGGCATGCACAGCTCGCAGAATGAGCAGGACAGCCGTCATTATGCCCGGGCAGCCAAGCTGATGATGTTCGAGCCGGCCGACAGCCAGGAATGTCTGGACATGACCCGCCAGGCCTTCGCCCTGTCCGAACTCTATGACACCCCGGTCATGCTTCGCCTGACCACGCGCATCTCCCATTCCCGCACCCCGGTCACGGTCGGTGAACCGGCCGAGCAACCGATGCGCCCTTATGTCAAGGACATGATGAAATATGTCATGATGCCGGGCATGGCGATCAAGCGCCATGTCGTGGTTGAGGCGCGCCAGAGCCAGATTAAAAAGGACCTCGAGGCTGGCCAGGTGCCCGCTGCCTTCACGGTCAGCCGGAAGTCCGCCAAGCTCGGTATTTTGACCAGTGGCATGGCCTATCAATATGTCCGCGAAGCCTTGCCGGAGGCCTCCATATTCAAGCTGGGTGTCGTTTATCCCTTGCCGATTGAAAAAATCCGCGAATTCGCTGCTTCAGTCGAGCGGCTTGTCGTGGTCGAGGAGCTCGATCCGTTCATCGAAACCGAGCTCAAGGCTGCCGGGATTGTCTGCGAAGGCAAGGACCTGTTCACCCTGCAGGGCGAATACACGATTGCCCTGCTGAAAAAAGTCCTCAATCCGGGACCTGCCCTGGATCCGGCCTATGATACAGCCCAGCTGACGCCCGCACCCGGCCGGCCGCCGGTCATGTGTGCCGGCTGCCCGCACAAGGGCTTGTTCATGGCCCTGAACCGGCTCAAACTGATTGTTTCTGGTGATATCGGCTGTTATACCCTGGGTGCCCTGTCTCCAACCAATGCCATGGATGCCTGCCTGTGCATGGGTGCCTCGGTCGGCATGGCCCATGGCCTCGACCGCGTCTCCAACCAGGAGATGGCCCGCAAATCAGTCGCGGTCATCGGTGACTCGACCTTCCTGCACAGCGGCGTCACCAGCCTGATCAACAGCGTCTACAATGGCAGCACCAGCACCCTGATCATCCTGGACAACTCGATCACCGGCATGACTGGCCACCAGCAGAATGCAGCCAGTGGCCTGGACATCCAGAACCAGCCGGCACCGGAGCTCGATCTCGAGCAGCTGTGCCGGGCCATTGGGGTGCGTTCGATTTATGAAGTCGATCCGGCCGATATCAAGGCCTGTGTCCAAGTCATCCGGCAGGCAGTCGCTGAGCCCAATATGACGGTCGTCATTGCCAAGCGCCCCTGCGCCCTGATTCCGCCGGGAATCGGCAGCAAGGATGCAGTCGTCAAGCTGGACCCGGACAAATGCACGCGCTGCCAGGCTTGCATCAAGATCATGTGCCCGGCCCTGCTCGCCGGTCCGGACGGCTATCCGCAGATCGATCCGAACATCTGCAATGCCTGCCATCTGTGCACCCGGGTCTGCAACTTTGGCGCTTTGAAAGGAGGCAATGAAGCATGAGCCAGACGGTTTCCCTCAATATTGCCCTGGTCGGTGTTGGCGGCCAGGGAACCCTGGTTGCCGGCAAACTGCTCGGCACGGTTGCCACTCTCCTGGGCCTGGATGTCAAGGTGTCCGAGGTTCATGGCATGTCCCAGCGCGGCGGCAGTGTCATCACCTATGTCCGCATGGCCGAAACAGTCGCTTCCCCGATCATCGAACCGGCCCAGGCCGATTTCATTATTGCCTTCGAGGAGCTGGAAGCCCTGCGCTGGGCCTATCTGCTCAAGGCTGGCGGGGCCATGCTGGTCAATCATCTGCAGATCCCGCCCGCTTCGGTGTCCACGGGCGTAGCCAAATATCCGCAGGATATCGTCAGCGAACTCGACCAGAAGGCGCTCGGCCAGAGCAAGGTCTTCGCCTTCGATGCCCAGAAGCTGGCGGATGAGGCCGGCAGCTACCGGGCGACCAATGTAGTCATGCTCGGCGCCATGGCCCGCCTGACCACAATCGCCCCGGACATTTTTGCCAGGGCCATTGACCAGGTGTTTCCGGAAAAACTTCGCGCCGTCAACCACAAGGCTTTCCAGAGCGGATCTGATATAATCAAATACAACTGTGAGTTCTGATCCATGCCCTGGCGGCATGGACTTTAAACGGGAGGAATAGCGATGCTCGTCACCCAGATTTCCGTTTTTCTCGAAAATAAATCCGGCCGCCTGGCCGAGGTTACCCGGACCCTGCGCGAGGCTGGGGTCGATATCCGGGCCCTCGTCATTGCCGATACCACCGAATACGGCATCCTGCGCATGATCGTCGACCAGCCGGTCAAAGCCCAGGAGGTCCTGACCGCCCAGGGGTTTACCGTCAGCGCAACCCATGTGATCGCGATCGCCATCCCGAACCTGCCAGGCCAGCTCGATGTGGCCCTGGAGCTCCTCAGCGAGGGCTCGATCTCGGTCGATTACCTGTATGCCTATATCGGCCGTGCGACCGATGACGCCGTCGTGATCATCCGAGTCCAGAATCCGCAGCTGGCCCTGGAGAAATTGGAAAAATCCGCGATCCGGGTCCTTTCGACCAAGGAGGTCTACGGCATTTGATCACCCAGGCCTTTGCTCCGTTCGGAATCGCTGCCGGGACTGTCTTGCGCTCCGAGGCGATCATCCAGGAGCTTGCTCCTGTTTTTGCCCGCATTGACCGGACCCGCAGCATCAACCAGCTGAGGGTCCTGCAGGCCTTTCACGCGGCCCGTCTGGCGGAAAGCAGCCTGGGCGGGACGACGGGCTATGGCTATGATGATTCCGGCCGCCATCAGATCGAAACCGCCTATGCTCAGGTTTTTGGCGCGGAAAAGGCCCTCGTGCGCATCCAGATCAGCGCCGGCACCCAGGCGCTGGCCATCTGCCTGTACGGCCTGCTGCGTCCAGGCGATACCCTGCTTTCCGTCACGGGCCGGCCTTACGACACTCTGCAGGCAACCATCGGCGTGACCGATGATGGGTCGCCGGCTCCGGAGGGTTCCCTGGTCGATCTCGGTGTCAATTATCGCGAACTGGCGCTGCAAGACGACGGTGATCCCGACCTGGCCGGCATCGCCGAGGCCCTTGACGTCCGGACTAAGGTCGTTTTCATCCAGAAATCCCGCGGCTATACCACCCGACGCTCCCTCCTGATCGCAGATATCGAGCAGATTGTCCAGACCGTCCGCCAGCACCAGCCCCAGGCGATCGTGCTCGTCGATAATTGCTATGGCGAATTTGTCGAGGATCGCGAGCCCTGCATGGTCGGTGCTGACCTGGTCGCGGGCTCCCTGATCAAAAACCCCGGCGGTGGCCTTTGTCCTTCGGGCGGCTATGTCGCCGGCCGGGCTGACCTTGTCGAAAAGGTCGCCGCCCGCCTGACGGCCCCCGGCCTGGGCAGCCATGTCGGCCCGACCCTCGGCTTTTCCCGGCTGATTGCCCAGGGCTTCTACCTGGCCCCGCAGATTGTCGCCGAAAGCCTCAAGGGAGCCGCTTTTGCCGCTGCCCTGTTCAGCCAGGCTGGCTATAAGACTTATCCCGCCGCCGAGGCTGTCCGCGGGGATCTGGTCCAGACCCTCGAATTCGGCAATCCGGACCACCTGGTTGCTTTTTGCCAGGCGATCCAGGCCGCCTCGCCGGTCGACAGCTTTGTCCGGCCCGAGCCGTGGGCCATGCCGGGCTACGACAGCCCAGTGATCATGGCGGCTGGAGCCTTCGTCCAGGGCTCGTCGATTGAGCTTTCGGCCGATGGTCCGCTGAAACCGCCCTTCCCGGCCTACCTTCAGGGAGGGCTTAATTTCGAAACCGTCCGCCTGGCCTGTCTGCTGGCCTATGAGCGCCTGACCGGCAAGAACCAGGCAGGCCAGACCCAGGCTGGAGACTAGCCAGTGAACCCGCCCCCCCGCAACAAGGATCCACGTTCATCCCGCACCGGCCAGCCTGCTGCACGCCAGGACCTGCGAGCTGCAGGCCGGCGCCAGAGCCAGCGTCCCAATCGCCAGCCCGGCGCCCGACCCAACCGGCGTCCGGTCGACCCGGTGGAGCGACTGTTGCGGATCGAACGCCGCAAGGCCCGTTCCCGCGCGATTTTCCTCTCTGTGCTGGTCCTTTTTATCATGCTGGTCATGGCGGTCCTGATTCTGGTGGTCATGCGCAAAACCAAACCCAGCCCGCAATTCCTCTTTATCCAGAAGGGTAAGCTGACCCATTATGCCCAGGGAACAGCCCTGATCCTGCGCGATGACAGTGTGGCCGTGGCTCCGGCAGCCGGGCTGGTCAAACCTCTGGTGACTGAAGGCATGCGCGTATCACGCGGCCAGAAGCTGGCGCTGGTCATTCCATCCGGTCTGGAGCGCCAGCTCGATGAACTGGAAAAATGCGAGCAGGATATTGTCGATTTGCAGCTGGAGCTGATGAACCAGGGCAAGGGCTCGGGAGCCCGGGCGATCTATAATGAAAGCGCCGTGGCCTTGTCTTCGATTGTCAACCTGGTGCGTGCAGATGTGATGAACCAGACCCTGCAGAATCTGCCCACTTACGAGGCTGCGATGACCGTGATCATGGAGCAGCGCAGCGGCAAACTGGCCGCGATCGATTTCCATGATGCGCGGCTCGATCAGCTGCTGGCGCAAAAGCAAGGCCTGGAGCAATCGATGAGCCTGGCCTCCGGCACCCTGACCAGCGGCCAGCCCGGCATCGTTTCCTTTCATCTGGACGGACTCGAGGAGGCTTTGACGACGGATCACGTCGAAAGCCTGACTTACCAGGAGTATCAGGACGCCCTGCAAAAAGCCCAGACGTTCAAGACAGCCACGATGGAGGTTGGCTCAGGCGACCTGGTCCTGCGCGTGACCTCGAGCCTCGAGCAATACCTGGCCTTTTATCTCGATGGTGTCCGGCCAGACCAGCTCCCCGCGGACCGCCTGTATACCGTACATGTGCCAGCCGAAGGCATCGAGGTCGTCAATTGCCGGCTCGTCCGGGCGGAAGGCCAGGGCCAGGGCAGCTTTGCCGTTTTCCGCACCGACCGCAGGGTCGAATGGTTTTCTGACCGGCGCAGCTTTGCCGCCGAATTGGCGGTTTCAGAATCCGAAGGCATGCGGATTCCGCGGGTCTCCCTGATCGATTTCGATACGAACGGCCGGACTGCCAGCATCCTGATGGTCACTGGCGGCTATACGCGCCTGGTCCCTGTCGAGGTGGTCGATTTTGACCGTGAATATGCCATCATCGCTGCCAGCCCCGGTGCTGGTGATGAGGACCTCAAGCCAAGCCTGTCCTCAGTGATCGTAGCGAATCCGGAATCAATCGGAGTGGGGGAATTCATCGGTGGATAACGAACAGATTGCCATGCTGACTGGCTTGTCCATGCATGATATGGATGCTCTGGCCAGTCGGCTCCAGAAGGTGCAGCAGACGATTGCAGATGCCGCCCGGACCGCAGGACGTGATCCAGCCGACATCACTTTGATCGGGGTCACCAAATTCTTCCCGGCTGCCCTGGCCGAAGCCGCGGTTTTGCTTGGCTTGTCCTGTCTCGGCGAAAACCGGGTCCAGGAACTGCTGCAAAAGCAGGAGGTGCTGGCGCAAAAAAACCTGCAGCCAGACTGGCATCTGATTGGCACCTTGCAGAAAAACAAAGTCAAGTATCTGCTGGGACGCACAGCCCTGATCCATTCGGTGGATTCACCCGGTCTGCTGGAGGAGATTGCCCATCGCAGCGAAAAGGCCGGACTGGTGACGGATGTCCTTCTGCAGGTCAATACGGCCCACGAGGCCAGCAAGCATGGCTTTGATCCCGCCGACCTGAAAACCGGTTCAGCAGTGCTGGCCCGGGTGCAAAGGGCCCAGGGCGTGCGGATCCGCGGCCTGATGACCATGGCCCCGCTCTATGAAGATCCAGAGCTGACCCGACCCGTCTTCACCAGGACCCAGGCTCTGTTTGCCGAACTGGCCCAAGGCCCGCTGGCATCTGAAGCCTTCACGGTCCTGTCGATGGGCATGAGCCAGGATTATGTCCAGGCCATCGCCTGTGGCGCCACCCATGTCCGGATCGGCAGCGCCATTTTCGGCTCCAGACCGGCCCTGGACTGACATCTGCAGTCTGTTTCAGGCGAAGTCCAAGGGCTGAACCGGGTCCTGGCCGGCCAGGATTTGTCGCATAGTTGTAATACAGGCGGTCATCTGCCAGCCAGTGTTTCGTCCAGGTTACATCGCACTTACACTTCGCCGGGCTTTCTTGCGGGTCCTCCGCCGCGTTCCTATAATGGAAACCAGACCGGACCCGTCGCTGGAGAAAGGGTGACCGGTTGAGACGGAGGTAGACCATGGCCGATCTATTTAATAAACTGTTCAGCCGCCTGGGCAGCTACAATGACGATTTTGATTATGACGATGAAAACGAACAGGACACCTATATCGAGAACAAGGCTGAGCCCGCTGAGGAATACAAGTCCACACCGGCCCGCCGCCAGCCTGGCAAGGTTGTCGATATCAAGCCCCATCCGGCCAACCAGTCCGTGGTCATCATGCAGCCGTCCGACATCGAAGCCGCGCAGCAAGCCTGTGACCATATTCGGGCCGGCAAGACTGTCATCTGCAATATCGAGAAGGTCGATCCCCGGGTCGCCCAGCGCGTGATCGATTTCATCACAGGCGCTGCCTATGCCCTTGACGGCAAAGTCATGCCGGTCTCGAGTGTGATTTTTGTCGTTGCGCCGCGCAACACTGCTCTGGTTGAAGGCAATCTGACTGGCCAGCATATGGATTACTTGAAGCAGGCCTACGCAGCCCGCTGAACGCCCTGGCTTCCAGGCCATCGCCTGACTCCACCGGTCATGTGATCCAACGCGACCGAAAGGACAATTCACTCCTGTAAATTCGACAAGCCATCTGAAAGCAGGCTCATCTGCTGGCGGATGGCTTTTTACATGAAATGCTGGCTGTGATTCATCGGGTTTTGTCTTGCCATTTTTCTCGAATGTCTCCGGACAGCATGCTATAA
>CAZCMX010000060.1:2562-12543 GCA_964499985.1 uncultured Mageeibacillus sp. | reverse complement strand
AAGCAGTGTCGAACCAAAGCAAAGGACTGACCCCTTTGCCGGAAGCAGTGTCAGATCACGGCGAAGGTCAGACCCCATTTCCGGAAGCAGTGTCAGATTAATTACTCGTAACTGCGACATGAGTCAAAACCGCAAAGCTTACAACCGCAGTAATCTTCAGCCACACTAGAGCAGTAATCTCCGATATGGGGGTCTGACCCTGCTTCAGAAGCAATGTCAGATACCGAATCGGAAATCTGACAAAAATGAGGCTGGCAAACTAACTGCCGCAGACGTTTTGGGGTATCTTATAGAATAACATCCGATTTACGGTCTGACCCCGCTTCCGGCAAAAGTGTCAGACTTTGCGGAATGTCTGACCCCGTTTCCGGCAAAGGTGTCAGACTTCGCGGAACGTCTGACCCCGTTTCCGGCAAAAGTGTCAGACTTCGTCCGATTCATCCCCGCTCCCGCTCCCGATCCCGCCCCCGGCCTGCCGGCCGTGTGCGGTCTCGTCGCTACTCAGTCCCGGCCGGTGGCTCGGCTCCGTCCCTTGCCTCCCGGCAAGGCCCGGATCCTCCCACCGACCCCGTCAACTTACCGTCCGATCAGCACCACGACGGAGCGGGGGGTCATTTTCAGCAGGGGGCCGGTGATTTTCATCAGGACGGGGTCGTCGATGATGTCTTCGCCCGGGGGCAGGCTGGTGTCGACGGCCAGGTGCCAGCGCAGGCGGCCGGGGAGGCGGGGAATCTGCAGGGTGGCGCTTTCCCAGTGGGCGTTGATCGCGACGTAGACGATGTCGTCGCAGTCGTGCTCTGTGTCGAGTCCGGTGAACATGACGGCGACGGTGCGAGTGTCCGGCGAGGGGTCGAGGTACCAGGCTTTGACGCCGTGTTTGCTGAATGCGGGCAGGCCGCAGCGCGCATCTTCGGTGCCATTGCGCAGGGCCGGATGTTTCTTGCGCAGGGCGATCAGTTTCTGGACGAAATGGAACAGGCTCTGGTTTTTGGCCAGATCGTCCCAGTCGAGCCAGCTGATGGCATTGTCCTGGCAGTAGGGATTGTTGTTGCCGTGCTGCGTATTGCCGAATTCGTCGCCTGCCAGGAGCATCGGTGTGCCGCGGCTGCAGAGGAGGACGGTCAGGGCATTGCGGACGAGACGGTTTCGCAGGCGGTTGATTTCCGGGTGGTCGGTTTCGCCTTCGGCGCCGCAGTTCCAGCTGTTGTTGTGGTTTTCGCCGTCAGAATTGCCCCAGCCATTGGCCTCGTTGTGTTTTTCGTTGTAGCTGTAGAGGTCGTGCAGGGTGAAACCGTCATGGCAGGTGATGAAGTTGACCGAGGCGTTTTTGCCGCGGTGGAGGGGGTCGTAGAGGTCGTGCGAACCGGCCAGGCGGTCGGCGACGATCGCGGCCAGGCCGCTGTCGCCCTTGAGGAAACAGCGCAGATCGTCGCGGTAGCGGCCGTTCCATTCCGACCAGCGGCTCCAGTGCGGGAAACTGCCGACCTGGTAGAGGCCACCGGCATCCCAGGCCTCGGCAATCAGCTTGACATTGGCCAGGATCGGGTCATAGGCCAGCATCTGCAGCAAGGGCGGCTTGCTCATCGGGGAGCCGTCCTCATTGCGGCCGAGAATCGAAGCCAGATCGAAGCGGAATCCATCGATCCGGTATTCTGTGACCCAGTAGCGCAGGCATTCGATGATCATTTGCTGGACCACCGGATGATTGCAGTTCAAGGTATTGCCGCAACCACTGAAATTATAATAGTGTCCATCCGGGCTGAGCATATAATAGACATTATTGTCGAAGCCCTTGAACGAGATCACCGGTCCTTTTTCGTTCCCCTCGGCGGTATGGTTGAAAACGACATCGAGAATGACCTCGATGCCATGCTCATGAAACTGGCGGACGAGGTTTTTCAGCTCGATGCCCTCGCGGTTATATTCGAGGCTGGCCGTATAGCCGGTATTCGGGGCAAAGAAGCTGACCGGGTTATAGCCCCAGTAATCGAGCAGATGCTGGCCCTTATACTCACGGACATCGCGCATTTCGTCGAATTCGAAAATCGGCATCAGCTCCACTGCATTGACACCCAGCGATTTCAAATAGGGGATCTTCTCGCTGAGGCCGGCAAAGGTTCCCGGATGGGTGACACCGGATGATTCATGGCGGGTGAATCCTCGCACGTGCAGCTCGTAAATGATCAGGTCTTGCATCGGAATCTGTGGATTGCGGCTATTTCCCCAGTCAAAATCATTGGCGACGACACGGGACTTGTAATGGCAGTTCTGCATGGCCCGTTCGCCCCATTTGCTCTGGCCGGTCACCGCTTTGGAATACGGGTCGATCAGGAGCCGGGTCGGATCGAACAGCAGGCCGCGGCTGGGGTCATAGAGGCCATCGACACTGAAGGCATACTCGAATTCCTCGATATCCAGCCCGAAAACAATCATCGAGTAAACATAGCCGATGCGGTAATTTTCCGGAAAGGGGATGACGGCAAAGGGCTGGCATTGTTCACGGTGGAACAGGACCAGGGCAATCGATGTTGCGCTTTGCGAGTGGACGGTGAAGCTGACTCCACCCGGCAGGACGACTGCTCCGTTTTCCAGGAAAAAGCCTGGCCTGACCTTAAATCCGGCGACCTCGTCCAGCGGGACGAGATTGTGGCCGAGACCGCGGGCATAGCTCTCATAATTGACCAGACTGGACAGATCATGGAAGTTCATGGTTTCCTCGCAATTGCTGCTGGCTGGCTCAGGCATGAAATCCAGGCCGCCAGATGTGAAAATGATAGTCCTGTCGCGAGTATGTGTCAATTTTTCCAGGTATTCTGTCGTAATCGCTGAGCCAGATGACAAAATCAATGCCTGCAGTCGTTTACATATGCCTAAATCGTATATAATGATTCTTAAGAACGTTCCGGAAAGGGAAGGGCTTTTCCATGATTAAAGTCGCGATTTGTGATGACGATCCCATCTTCTTGAAATTGCTTGAACAGATGATCGCTCAGATTGCCCAGACATCCGGCCAGTTTGTCGAGTTTGTCGAATTCGAGGCTGGCGAAACCTTGATGCACCATCTCAAACAGAACCAGAATCATGTCGATATCCTGTTTTTGGATATCATGCTCGGCGGCACGATCAATGGCCTCGATTTTGGCCAGATGATCCGCGAGCGCTATCCCTTCATCCAGACGATTTTCATTTCAGCAGATATCGACTATTCCCTCGATGTCTTTGACCTCGAAGCAGTCTATTTCCTGAACAAGCCCATCTCTGTCGACCGGCTCGGCCGGGCCTGGGATATGGCTCTGCGCCGGATCAATTCCCAGAAGACCTCATTCCTGCGGATCAATAGCCGGGGCCATCACATCAATGTCCCTTACAAGGACATCATGTATCTCGAAAGTGAGCGGCGGATCATCATTGTCCACCGCACGGCCAATGAGCACCAGTTCTATGCCCAGCTCGATGAGATTGAGCAGCTGGTGCCGGACATGTTCATCCGGATCCACCAGAGCTATCTGGTCAATATGCATTATATCACCAGCCTGGCCAAGGGCCGCTGCCAGATGCTCGACGGCATGGTGATTCCGATCGCCCAGAAGCGCCGGGCGATTGCCCGCCGCCACTACCTGCAGTTCATCAAGGAACAGGCCAAGATCAATTCAACCAGCGCCAGCCAACAGGCATGAAACCGCGAGCTTCGGACAATTGTCAAATCATATTGCTTATTTAGTAACATTAGCATTTGACAGTTGTCACAGAGCCGCATAGAATCCCCAATGGATCCTCTTGTCCAGAGGCAACCCTGACGGGTCTGCCAGGCCAAGCCGATTCAATTCATAGCAAAGAAGTGATACTTATGGTTGAACGCCGCCATACCAACCAACGTCAATGGGTGCTGGACACGCTCAAAGCCGAAGGCCATCTCAGTGCTCTCGATATCTATAACCGCGTCCGGACTGCCCATCCGGATATTTCTGTTGCCACGGTCTATCGCAACCTGGGCATCCTGACCGAGACCGGCCAGGTCCAGATTGTGGGCCATAGCAGCCAGAAGGAAATTTACGACGCCCGTACGGATAGCCATGCCCATTTTGTCTGCCGCTCCTGCGGCCAGATTTTCGATATCGAGGGCATCGGTCATTCCGAAGCAGAGTCCACCTTGATTGCCGCCGGCCATCAGGTCACCGAGCAACGCCTGACTTTGTATGGCTATTGCCGGGACTGCCGCGAACAACAAGCAAAGGGGAGCCGCACACAATGAAAGTAACCAGCGCCGGTATTCAAAATGGCATCATCGCTGATATTTATGGCCATCGCGGCCACCGGAACCACCCGGGCCAGATGGTGACCTATTCGCTGCCCCTGTCGATTTCTGAAGCCCCGGCTGGAACGGTCAGTTATGCCATCGTCATCGAGGATAAGGACGCTGTCCCGGTCTGTGGCTTCTCCTGGCTGCACTGGCTGGTGGCCAATCTGCAGCGGACCGAGCTATTACCGGATGAAAGCCGCACCGCGACCGATTATATCCAGGGGACCAATAGCTGGTCTGGCAAACTGGGTGGTCTCGACCGCCGGTCTGCCAGTGTCTATGGTGGCATGAGCCCGCCCGATACCGGCCATCTGTACGAGATCCATGTCTATGCCCTCGACTGCCTGCTCGATCTCAAGCCCGGCTTTTATTTCAATGAATTGCATAAAGCCATGGCCGGCCATGTCCTGGACTGCTTTACCCTCCAGGGCTTCTATCCGGCTCTCTGATGACAGGCCAAACGGCGGACAAGATGACGGACCCGATCGTGGGCGGGGTGACAAGCGGATTTTTCGATCCTGCAGCTGGCCTGGCCCTGGTTGGTCACAATCAGGTCATTTATGACAGCCTGCTGCGCAGCTTCATTGACCATCACCGACCGAGTGCCACTCAGGTCGACCGCTGGATCGGGCAAGCTGAGCGGCAGGAGCTGGTCCGTTTCTGCCATACGCTAAAATCCACTACCGGACAGTTGGGCAGCAGCTTCGTGCAGCAGCAGGCCAGAGCCTTGGAGCACCAGCTGAAGTCTGCCAGCGGACCCTTGAGCTCGCAAGAAATCGCGGACCTGCTTGGTCTGGTCCAGCATGTGCAAGATCTGGCCGAGCTGGCCGCCCGCTATCTGGCAGGCCAGGAACCGGCATCCGGACCAGCGGCTATTGCCAGCGCTGCAAGCAGCCCTGCAACCGCGACAACTGCCTACTCAAACCCTGCGACAATCGCTGGCCCGGCCGACAGGGATCTGCTCTGGCAGCAATTCCGGGCCGCTTTGAACGAGCATGACCCCAGAACCAGCCGCCGCATCCTTGAACAGCTCCGGGACAGTCCAGGTCTTGCCAGCGAAAGACAAGCCCTGGCCCAGTTGGAGAACCATTTGCTTCAGTACCAGTACGAACCAGCCTGCCAGCTGGCAGACCAGATCATCGCAAAGAGGAAACAAGACTCATGAGCATCTTCGAACTCATCATGCTCGGCTGCTTTGGCCTGTCCTGGCCGATAGCCGCCTACAAAAGCTATAAAACCGGCCGCGCAGCCGGGAAAAGCCTGCTATTCATGGCCGCGATCTGGATCGGCTATATCGCCGGGATCCTGCACAAGCTGATCTATTCGCGCGACCCGGTCATCTATCTTTATATTTTCAATCTCCTGATGGTATCGCTCGATATCGGTCTGACGATCCGCAATATCCGGCGTGAACGCAGCGCACAGGCTGCCCGGCCAGGCGCCCAACCATGATCGACTGCTCGGTCGGGATTGTGACCTATAACAGTGCACGGACGATTGAAAGCACCCTGCGTGCCCTGCGCCTGCATTGGCCGCCCGAATTGAGCGGCCATATTTATGTGGTCGACAATGGTTCGACCGACCAGACCCAGGCGATCGTTTTGCAGATCGTTGCAGAGCCCAGTCCACTGGCGATCACCCTGATCCCCTCGGCCCAGGGCAATTGTGGCTATGGCGCGGCGCATAACCAGGTCTTGCCGCGACTCGACTCCCGGATCCACCTGCTGATGAATCCGGACATCAATGTCTTGAATGCCGATTCAGTCCGAGCCTTGGTCCGGCGCCTCGACAGCGATCCCCAGATCGGTCTGGTCATGCCGAAAATTGTCGATCCGGCGGGGACGGTCCAATACCTGGCCCGACGTGACCTGACGATCCTGGACCTGGCCCTGCGCTATCTGCCTGCCCGTTTCCTGGCCCGGCGGGAGCGCTACCATACCTATCAGGACCGTGACTATGACCAGCCATTTGCCATCGAATTTGCTTCCGGCTGCCTGATGGCGATGCGCACAGCTGACTGCCAGGCGATCGGTGGCTTTGATCCGCGCTATTTCCTCTATGCTGAGGATGCCGACCTGTCGCGCACCGTGCGGTCGCGCGGCCTTCAGGTTTTCTATGATCCCGCCTCGGTGGTTGAGCATGCCTGGTCACGCGGCTCCTACCGCAGCTTCAAACTGTTTTCAATCCATTTTCGCTCCCTGTGGCGTTATTTTGCCAAATGGGGGTTCAAATTCGCATGATATCAGTGGCCATGATCACGTATAACGGCTTGCAATTCCTGCCAGAACAGGTCCATTCGATCCTTGGCCAGCTCACCCGCGCAGACGAGCTGGTGATTTCGGATGATGGCTCGACGGATGGCACTTGGGACTGGCTGTCGAGCCTGGCCAATCAGGATCCGCGCGTTCGCCTGTTCCGCAATCAAGGGCGGCCAGGAGTCATTGGCAATTTCGACCAGGCACTCCGGCTATGCCAGGGCGAGATCATTTTCCTGTCTGATCAGGATGACCGCTGGTATCCGGACAAAGTCGCCCGCCTCAGCCAGGCCTTGGCCGGACCTGGCGTGATCTGGCTGGCCCAGAGTGATGCGGAGCTGATCGACGAACAGGGACAGGTGACTGCACCTTCTTTTTATGCGCTGCGCCAGAGCCGTCCCGGTTTCTGGACCAATTTCTGGCGCAATACCTACCAGGGCTGCACCCTCGCGTTTCGACGTGAGCTGCTCGACCTGGCCTTGCCCCTGCCCAGCCGTTTGCCCATGCATGATATGTGGCTGGGGCTTCTGGCTGAGCTAGCGGGGAATGTCCGCTTCATTCCGGATCGTCTGACCGGATATCGGCGGCACAGAGACAACCAGAGTGCCCTCACCCCGCGCTCACCGGGTCAAATCCTGGTCTGGCGCCTCAACCTGGCTCTGGCTCTGGCTGGCCGCTGCCTCAGTCGCTACCGGACCGTCCAGAAATTGCGGAGGATGGCCCATGGCAATTGAAGTCCCCTTACCTGTCCCGGACCCCACCGCAGCTGGCACTGGCCAGAACGTATCGGAAACCACCGCGGCTGGCCCTGGCCAGAACGTGATGGACAAGCTGGTCCTGGTGATGCCTGCCTATAACGAAGCCGAAACGATTGCCGAGGTCGCCCGGGAATGGCATGCGATCCTGGTTTCCCAGGCGGGCCCAGAGTCGCGGCTTTTGATTCTGGATGATGGCAGCAGGGACCAGACAGCCGTGATTTTACAGCACTTGCAGGAAGAACTGCCCCAGCTCTGCGTGGTCAGCAAGCCAAACAGCGGCCATGGGGCCACCATCCGCCAGGGCTATGCCATGGCACTCGAGCAAGGTGCCGACTATATCTTCCAGACCGATTCAGACGGCCAGACCGAGCCTGGTGAATTCATCTGCTTCTGGCGGCAAAGGGCGCCTTACGCCGCCCTGATCGGCCATCGGACCCGTCGCGAAGATGGCCTGTCCCGCAGGGCCATCGCCTTTGTGCTCAAACAGCTGATCTGGCTTGTTTTTTCTGTGCGCGTGATCGATGCGAATACCCCCTTCCGCCTGATCCGGCGCGATGCGCTGAAAACCTGCCTGGATTATATTCCGGAGGACTTTTTCCTGACCAATGCCCTGATGACCGTTCTGCTGGCCCGCCTCCAGCTGCCCGTCCGCTCGGTGCCCATCACCTTTCACCCTCGGCAGGGCGGTAAAAATTCGATCCGCCTCAGCAGAATCGTGCCGATTGGCTGGCGAGCTCTGCGGGAATTCTGGCAAGTGAGGCGGTTATTGCCATGACCGGGAAGAATTTGACTGCCAAAGTGCAGAAAATAGCCTCAGCCCTGAGCCGAGTTGCAGCCATCCTGGTCAGCCAGGGGCCGCGCATCCTGGTGATCAAACTGATCAACCGCTGGCAGCGCATGGACTTCCGCCGCGTATTTGCCGCCAGCTTGCAGCACTCGGCACGGCAGGCCGCGGCAGGGGAGATGGACCAATCGGCTGCGCCACTGCTTTTCTCGGTCATAGTGCCCCTGTTCAATACCCAGCCCGATCATCTGGCTGCCATGGTCGCCTCTGTCCAGGCCCAGACCTATCCACACTGGC
This sequence comes from uncultured Mageeibacillus sp., assembly GCA_964499985.1. GTDB lineage: Bacteria > Bacillota > Clostridia > Saccharofermentanales > UBA5734 > UBA5734. The sequence continues at coordinate 4,149 of CAZCMX010000060.1, read as the reverse complement.
AGCTTTGCCTCGCCGATGGCAGTGACCAGGATCGCGTCCAGGCCCAAGTCACTCGCCTGACGGCCCAGGATCCCCGGATCTGCTACCAGCGCCTGCCCGAAAACCTCGGTATTTCCGGCAATACCAATGCAGCCCTGGCGATGGCCAGTGGTGACTATATCGCTCTGCTGGACCACGATGATTTGCTTGCCCCTCAGGCCCTGGCCGAAGTTCACCAGGCCATTGTCAGCCAGGGCGCAGATTTGATCTATAGTGATGAGATGAATTTTGCCGGCGCGATTTCCCAGGTCAGCCTGATCCATTTCAAGCCGGATTTTGCTCCGGAAAACCTCCTGAGCAACAACTATATTTGTCATTTGACGGTGTTTTCCCGTGCCCTGTCCGGGAAAATCGGTGGCTTCGACCCCGCTTGTGACGGTAGCCAGGATTACGACTATATCCTGCGTCTGTCAGAACGGGCACAAAAAATTGTCCACATTCCGCAAATTCTCTACTATTGGCGCATCCATGGTGGCTCCGTGGCCAGCGATATCTCCGTCAAACCCTATTGTCTTGACGCTGCCCGCCTGGCCCTGGCCAACCATCTCCAACGCACCGGACAGTCCGGTCAGGTCGAGAACAATTCGATCCTTTCAACCTACCGGATCCGCTATCCGCTGCCCCAGGACCTGCGCGCCCTGGTTTTCGTCCATATCCGCCACCCACGCGACCTGCGTCATTGGCAGCAATTTGCCACTCCGCCTGACCATATCCAATCTCGCTGGATATTTCTGGTCCCGGCTGAATGCCTGGCAAAACCTGCGGACCAGGCCAACTATGAACAAGCGCTGATGACCGCCGGACTTGACGGGACATTCGTTCCCGTCCAACCTGGCGATTCCTTGAGTGGCAAAATCAACCAGATCGCTCGTTCTGCCATGGAATCCCTGCTCGTTTTCCTGAACGGAACGGTCCAGTCCCTGTCGCCCGGCTGGCTGGAAGAGCTGGCCCAGCAAGCCCTGCGCCCCGGAATAGGCCTTGCAACCGGCAAAATCACCCGGCGCGGCCTGATTTGCCAGGCCGGACTGGCCACCGGCATCGCCGGCACACTGTCTGGCTATCACAATGGCCGAGTCGATGGCGAGCCCGGCTATATGGCGCGCCTGTCTTTTGTCAACAACATTTCAGCCGCCGAATCCACCCTGATGGCTATTTCCCGGGCCCATTTCCTGGCTGCCGGCGGCTTTGACGAACGCTACCAGAGCGACTTGTTCGATCTCGACCTGGCCTTCCGCTTGATCCAGCAAGGCCTGCGCCATAGTTTCACCCCCTACGCCACGGCAGCCATACGCGACCCGCGCCAGCTGACCGTCGAACGGCTTGCCCGCCACCTGGACAATCCAGCAGACCACGAGCTTTTCCATACTACCTGGCAAAAAACCATCGCCCGCCCCGATCCTTATTACAATCCCAACTTCAACCAGAGTCACGCCCGGTTCGACCAGCGCTGAGAACAGCATCCTGGATTTGGCGCGAGTCTGACCCATGTTCCGGAAAATGTGCCGGGGATTGGCGCGGGTCTGACCCTCATTCCGGAAAATGTGCCGG
>CAZCMX010000060.1:0-2462 GCA_964499985.1 uncultured Mageeibacillus sp. | reverse complement strand
GAAAATGTGCCGGGGATTGGCGCGGGTCTGACCCTCATTCCGGAAAATGTGCCGGGGATTGGCGCGGGTCTGACCCTCATTCCGGAAAATGTGCCGGAGATTGGCGCGAGTCTGACCCTCATTCCGGAAAATGTGCCGGAGATTGGCGCGGGTCTGACCCTCATTCCGGAAAATGTGCCGGAGATTGGTTTTTGAATTATTCTATAAGAAACCCGAAAAGTACTGCTGTTGTAAGCTATACAACTATGGTTTTGTCAATCTTCAGAAAAGGTATCCGACCCTGCTTCAGAAGCAGGGTCGGATACTTAAATCGGAAACCAGAGAATGAAAATCCTTGAAAAGACTACTCCCGCAAGCGTTTCAAGGCAATCGAACTCTAATAGATTCAAATCAATGATCTGACCCACATTCCGGAAAAGGTGTCGGACCTCACCCCTCGCGCCCCCCGCACGCCCCCGCGCACCCCGCGATCCCGTCCCCGGCCTGCCGGCCGCGTCCGGTCCCGCTGCCACTCACCCCGCACGCCCCGCGCGCCAAATTTCGCAAGATCCGCAAGGAAACCTTGTCCGGCGGGCGCCATTCCTGAATCAGGTCTGATATAATATCGATTAGGTCAGTTGATGCAGTCATAAACGATCATCCGTTTATGGCAGGCCTGCCTATCAGGACAGAGCCCATCTGGCCCCAACATGAATAACAAGCAATGGGAGGCCTTTATGAAAGGAATCATTCTGGCTGGCGGAGCGGGGACGAGGCTTTATCCCCTGACGCTGGTCACCAGTAAGCAACTGCTGCCGATTTACGACAAACCGATGATTTTCTATCCACTGTCGACTCTGATGCTCGCTGGTATCCAGGATATCCTGATCATTTCCACCCCGGAAGATACCCCCCGATTTGTCAATTTGCTCGGCGATGGCAGCCAGTACGGTGTCCGTTTGAGCTATGCCGTCCAGCCATCCCCGGATGGCCTGGCCCAGGCCTTCATCATCGGCGAGGAATTCATTGGCGACGATTCGGTAGCCATGGTTCTCGGTGACAATATTTTCTATGGCAATGGATTTACCAAGCTGCTGGAGGAGGCCGCCCGCAATCCCGGCCGAGCCACCGTTTTCGGCTATTACGTTGAAGACCCGGAACGCTTCGGCGTGGTCGAATTCGACGAGGACGGCAAGGTCCTTTCGGTCGAGGAGAAGCCGCAGCATCCGAAATCCAACTATGCGATCACCGGCCTGTATTTTTACGACAACCGGGTTGTCGAATTCGCGAAAAACCTCAAGCCCAGTGCCCGTGGCGAACTGGAGATCACCGACCTCAACCGCATTTATCTGGAGCAGGACCAGCTCGATGTCAAGCTGATGGGCCGCGGCTATGCCTGGCTCGATACCGGAACCATCGACAGCTTGCTCGAAGCGGCAGAATTCATCTGCATGATCGAGAAGCGCCAGGGGATCAAAATATCCGCACCTGAAGAAATCGCCTATCGCAAGGGCTGGATCAGTAAAGAAGACCTTCATGCTGCCGCCAAGCGTTATGGTAAATCACCGTATGGCGAATATTTGCGCAAGGTCGAGAAGAACATCGTCCGGAACCTGCCCTGAAATCTGCGAGCCGTCGTGCGGACTCGCGGCTCTGTCATCCCAGGATCAGACCATAGCGGAGGCTAAAATCCACCATGCAAGTGATTGAAACAAATCTGCCCGGCGTTCTCGTCCTTGAGCCCAAGGTCTTCGGTGACCATCGTGGCTGGTTTTCGGAAGTCTATTCCAAACGCACCCTCGCTGCCATCGGCATCGAAATCGATTTTGTCCAGGACAACCAGTCATTTTCGGCCAGCAAAGGCACTCTGCGCGGCCTGCATTTCCAAAATGACCCCAAGGCCCAGACGAAGCTGGTTCGCTGCACCCGCGGCCGCATCCTCGATGTTGCCGTCGATATCCGCCGCGGGTCACCCCATTTTGGCCAGTGGATCTCGGTTGAACTTTCTGCGGACAACAAGAAGCAGCTCCTGATCCCGAAGGGCTTTGCCCACGGCTTCATGACCCTGACGGAGGATGTTGAGGTCCAGTACAAGGTCGACGAATATTATGCACCCGAATGCGACCGCAGCATCCGCTATGATGACCCTGAGATAGGCATCGACTGGGGCACTGAGGCTGAACCTGTTCTCTCTGACAAGGACCTCAAAGCCCCTATGTTCAAGGATTGTGACTTCAACTTCACCTATTGAACCGACTCGTGCTGCCCGATTGAACTCGCCCGGCGGAATGCTTCACCTGTGAGTCCCGCTGACAGAAATAAAATTACATGTGGAGGACCTTTGTCCATGAAAATCCTAGTCACCGGCGGCGCCGGATTCATTGGTGCCAATTTCGTCTATTACCAGCTGGCCAATCATCCGGAGGATCAGATCGTCTGCGTCGATGCCCTGACCTATGCCGGCAACCTCGAGACCCTGGCCG
>CAZCMX010000059.1:0-12814 GCA_964499985.1 uncultured Mageeibacillus sp. | reverse complement strand
CACCCGCTTGTAGTGCAAGAGGCGCGGCGTTTTTGGCGATCGGTTAGTCAGCTTGCACAAAAGCTTGCTGCGATTTCATGCTGATATGTCAAAAATGATTGGAGATAATTGACGTCAAAGGCGAATGAGATTATTATGAGAATACTTTCATAAAACAGATTAATAAAGTAGACAAAAAAGTGACGCGACCATTGGTTCAACACATTCTTCAAAAAAAACAAAAAATTTTTAAAAATAGTATTGACAGTGCACAATGAGCGTAGTAATTTTAGGACATCGGTTTTGCAAAAGCATTTTACAAAATGATTTAAGCAATAACAGATTTCTGCAGCCGTTTCCGGTTGAGTCTGATCCAAATCCAAATCCATACGGAATAGACAGCATATGCTGTTTATAATAGAAAAGGGAGGAAATTCAATGAAAAAGATCTTGTCCATTGCCCTGCTCGTTGCCCTGCTGGTTTCTGTGCTGGCTGGCTGCTCCACCACCCCGCCTACCGCTGCTCCTGCCGCCACCACCGCTGCTCCGGCTGGTGAGACCACGGCAGCTGCCGCTCCCGCTGACAAGGTTTTCAAAGTCGGCATCACCATCCAGTCTCTTGAGAACAGCTACTGGGCCGGCGTTTTCGGCGAAGTCGAAACCCTGCTCAAGGCCAAAGGCTGGGAATACACGATCCTGGCTTGCAATGACAACTCCGCCACCCAGATCCAGCAGATTGAAAACTTCATCACCAATCAGGTTGACCTGATCATGGTCCATCCCTCTGACCCCAACGCCATCGAAGACTACCTCAAGAATGCCCGCGATGCCGGCATCAAAGTCATGGTCTGGGACGACAAGATGACCAATACCGACCTCAACTGGGTCCTCGACAACACCAAGCTCGGCTACACCATCGGTTCTGCCGCTGCTGATTTCGTCAATGCCCATTTCTCGGCTGACAACAAGGCCCAGATCGCCGTCATGAACTATCCGCAGACCCCCATCCTGCTCGAACGCGAAACCGGTATCCTGAACGCCCTGAAAGAAAAAGCTGATGGCAAGTACGAAGTCGTCGCCCAGCAGCCCGCTCTCGACGCCCAGACTGCTCTGTCCAACATGGAAACCATCTTCCAGGCCAATCCGGATGTCAAGGTTGTCTGCTCCATCGGTGCTGGCGGCGACATCGGCGCCAACGAAGCCTTCATGTCCAAGTTTGGCGGCAAGATTCCGGAAGATGTCGGTATCTTCTCCGCTGACGCCACCCAGCAGCAGCTCGAAGCCATCGTCGCTGGCCAGGCCTCCCGTGCCTCCGTCGGTTTCGAAGGTTCCAACAAGAAGACTGCCGAAGCGGTTGTCGACCTCTATGAGAGACTCATGAAGGGCGAGAAGTTCGCCGAACAGAACCTCTTCAGACCGCTGCTGACCATCGATGCCAAGAACGCAGCCGAATACCTGGCCGACTACAAGTAATAGCATCAGATTAGGTAAGACCGAGTGTGGAGCTGCCCAAGACGGCAGCTCCACATTTTAAAGAAAAGGGTGCTAGATTATGAATGAAGAATACGTCCTGCAATTGCAGCACATTTCCAAGGAATATCCCGGTGTCCAGGCCCTGAAGGATGTCTCGCTGGAAGTCAAAAAAGGCGAGATCCTGGCTCTGATTGGTGAAAATGGTGCCGGCAAATCCACCTTGATCAAGACTTGCTCGGGTGCGGTCATTCCGACCTCCGGCAAGATCATTGTCAATGGCAAGGAATTTACCAGCATGTCGCCGCAGCTGGCAGCCGAAAACGGCATTGCCATCATCTACCAGGAGTTCAACAACGTCAAAGGCCTGTCTGCGGCGGAAAACCTCTTCCTGGGCAATCCGATCCGCAATGGCATCTTGATCGACAAAAAGGCGATGGAAAAAGAAGCCGAAAAGGCTTTTGCCCAGCTCAATATCAAAATCGACCCGAAAAAGCTTTGTGGCGACTTGACGGTTGGCTATCAGCAAATGGTCGAAATCGCCAAGGCGATCAAGCAGAACGCCAAAGTCCTGATCATGGACGAGCCCTCGGCCCCGCTGACCAGCGCCGAAGTCGAGAGCATGTTCAAAGTGTGTGAGTTGCTGAAATCGCAAGGCGTATCCATCATCTACATTTCCCATCGCCTCGATGAAATTTTCCACTTGTCCGACCGCATCGTCGTTCTGCGCGACGGTGAATATATCAAGACCCTGATCACCAAGGAATCCCATGTCGATGAGCTGATCCGCCTGATGGTCGGCCGCGAACTGACCGAGACCTATCCGTCCCGTGTGGACTGCATCCGCCATGATGAAACCATTCTCGAACTGCAGGATGTGACCGGCAATGGCGACCAGAACATCAGCTTCAAGCTACATAAGGGCGAAGTCCTTGGCCTGGGCGGCCTGGTTGGTGCGGGGCGGACCGAGCTGGCCCAGATGATTTTTGGTGCTGTCGAGAAAACCTCCGGCAAAATCATTTTCAAAGGCAAGGAAATCCACCCGAGAAGTCCGCGCCAGGCGATCGATGCCGGCATCGCCCTCGTGCCCGAGGACCGGAAGCGCCATGGTGCCCTGCTGGGTGTATCGGTCAAAAACAACATCAATATGGCCATCTACAACCGGATTTCCAAGCTGTCTGTGATCAATTCCAAAAAGGAACTGGACACTGCCAATGCCTATAAGACGAATTTGCTGATCAAGACCCCGTCCGTCAACCAGCTGGTCAGAAATCTCTCCGGTGGCAATCAACAGAAGGTCATCCTGGGCAAATGGCTGGCTGCCAATTCCGAGCTGATTATCTTTGACGAACCCACCCGCGGCATTGACGTCGGAGCCAAATTTGAAATCTATTCGCTGATCAATAACCTGGTGGAACAAGGCAAGAGCATCTTGCTCATCTCTTCAGAAATGGAAGAACTGATGGGCATGTCTGATCGCATCATCGTCCTGGCCGAAGGCAAGATGACCGGCGAACTCCAGAAAGAATCCTTTGACCAGAACGCGATTATGCGATTGGCATCTGCCGTATAGGAGGTTTTCCATGAATATGAAAAACAATATCATGAACCAGGTTCGTGACAAAGCGATTTGGCTGGTTCTCGTTGTCCTCTTCATCGCCTTTGCCGCGGCGAATGACAAGTTCCTCTCCGCTAACAATCTGTTCACCATTGCCCGCCAAGTTTCGATGTTCGGCATCGCTGCGGTCGGCATGACCTTTGTCATCCTGATCGGCGGTATCGACCTGGCTGCCGGTTCGGTCATCACCCTGGTCAACGTCGTGGCGGCCTACCTGATGGTCAAGATGAATTTCTCGATCATCGCGGCTATCCTCACCTCCCTGCTCCTGGCCACGGCGATCGGCGCCCTCAACGGCTTCATGGTCGCCAAGATCAAGATGCCGGCGATTATCGCCACATTCGCCACTCAGATCATCTTTGAAGGCGCTGCCTATATCATGTCCGGCGGCACCCCGATCTATGGCTTTGACCCGGCCTTCAAGCTGATCGGCCAGGGCTATGTCGGTCCGGTCCCGGTCCCCGTCATCATCATGGCCATCACGTTTGGCGTCGGCGCCTTCATCCTCAACAAAACCTACTTTGGCCGCTACTTCTACGCCGTTGGTGGCAATGAAGAAGCTTCCCGCCTGTCCGGCATCAAGGTCAATTCCGTCAAGTTCATGATCTATGCCCTGTCCGGCTTCTTTGCCGGCCTGGCAGGTATCGTCATGCTCTCCCGCACCAACTCAGCCCAGCCGACTGCCGGCAAAGGCTTCGAATTCGACGTCATCACCTGCGTCGTCCTTGGCGGCGTCTCGGTCAGTGGCGGCTACGGCAAGATTTCCAATGTCATCGCCGGTACCCTGATCATCGGTATCCTGACCAATGGCATGGTTCTGATGAATGTCAGCACCTATATGCAGATGGTCGTCAAGGGCATCGTCCTGATCCTGGCCGTCGGCTTTGACAGCATCCAGAACAAATCCGGCCTGGCCAAGGCCTGAGCCCTGGCCAACGCTCCGCACGGTGCTTGAACACAAAGGAAGTGAACGTATGAAATCGACCATGTTGCAGCAAGAAATGACCGGACCGCATACCATCGCGATCAAGGAAGTGGCTGTCCCCCAGGCTTTGCCGGGCCAGGTTCTCGTCGCAATGAAGCGAGTCGGCGTCTGTGGCAGTGACATCCATGTCTTTCATGGCCAGCACCCCTATGTGACCTATCCCCTGACGCAGGGCCATGAGGTCTCGGGTGAGATTATTGCCCTGGGTGAAGGGGTGACCGGACTGGCTGTGGGCCAGAAGGTGACTATCGAGCCCCAGGTCACCTGTGGCCAGTGCCATCCCTGCCGCCATGGCAAGTATAATCTCTGTGAGAACCTCAAGGTCATGGGTTTCCAGACCATTGGTGCCGCCAGTGAGTACTTTGCTGTCGATGCCCGGAAAATCACCCCCTTGCCGGATTCGATGACCTTCGAAGAAGGGGCGATGATCGAGCCCCTGGCTGTCACCGTCCATGCCGTCAAGCGGGTCGGGGATGTCAGCGGGAAAAAGGTGGCCGTCCTGGGCGCTGGCCCGATCGGCATCCTGCTGGTCCAGACCCTGAAGGCCTTTGGTGCGGCCGAGGTCCTGGTCACGGATGTATCCGACCTGCGCCTGCAGCTGGCCAAAGACTGTGGTGCGGACTATGTCTTCAATACCCGCGAGGCCGATTTTGGCAAAGTCGTGGTCGACAGCTTCGGCCCGGACAAGGCTGACCTGATCTATGACTGTGCCGGCAACAATATCACGATGGGCCAGGCGATCCAGAACGCCCGCAAAGGCAGCATCATCGTCCTGGTTGCGGTTTTTGCCGGCATGGCTACCGTTGATCTGGCCAAGCTCAACGACTCCGAGCTCGACCTTTATACCTCGATGATGTACCGCCATGACGACTATGTCGATGCCATCCGGATCGTCAACGAAGGGAAAGTCAATTTGAAACCGCTGGTCAGCAAGCATTTCCCGCTGACCGAATATCAGGAAGCTTACGACTATATCGACCATAATCGCGAAACGACGATGAAGGTACTCATCGACATGGACCGCTAACGAAAGAGATACAGGAGGACTTTATGGGAATTTTGGAAAAAATGAGACTCGATGGCAAGGTGTCCTTTGTCACTGGCGGTGCCCGTGGCATTGGCAAATCGATTGCCACGGCGCTGGCTGAAGCCGGCAGCCATGTGGTCATTGTCGACATGGATCTCGAAGAATCTGAGAAAACTGCTGCTGAAATTGCCCAGCTGGGTGTGGAGACGCTTGCGATCAAGACCGATGTCACGGACGAAGCCGATGTCAACCGGATGATCGACACCATCCTTGCCAAGTTCGGCAAGATCGATGTCGCTTTCTGCAATGCCGGCATCTGCATCAATGCCCCGGCCGCTGAAATGACCTATGCCCAGTTCAAAAAGGTCATCGATGTCAACCTCAACGGAGTCTTCCTGACCTCCCAGGCCGCAGCCAAGGTCATGCTCAAGCAGGGCCGCGGTTCGATCATCAATACGGCATCGATGTCCGGCCATATTGTCAATGTGCCCCAGCCCCAGTGTGGCTACAATGCCTCCAAGGCCGGCGTCATCATGCTGACCAAATCCATGGCCGTCGAGTTCGCCAAATCCGGCGTCCGCGTCAATTCGATCAGCCCCGGCTATATCGGCACCGACCTGGTGCTCGAGGCGCCACATCTCAAAGTCCTGATCGACCAGTGGAACGCCCTGTCCCCGATCGGCCGCCTCGGCCGCCCGGATGAACTGCAGGCGATCGCCGTTTATCTGGCTGGCGATGCCAGCGATTTCACGACCGGATCCGACTTTGTGGTTGACGGCGCCTTCACCTGTTTTTAAGGGGCAGACTATGCTATTCTCGGAACATCCCTACCCGAATATTCGGGGATAGCGGGAACCGTCTGCCGCCGTTCCGGCAGCAGAGCCCCCTGGCCTCGCGGAAGAAAGAAACCGGATTCACATGAATATCGCTGACATCAAAACGGACAATCGCAAGCGGATCTATTCTTTTCTGCGTGAACAAGGCCAGGCGACCAAGCAGGAAATCGCCTATCAATTGCAACTCAGCCTGCCGACAGTGACGCAGAACCTGACTTACCTCAGTGAACTGGGACTGATCAGCTGTGAGAACAAAGTAGTGAATCGAGCGGGCGGCAGGAATCCTGTCGCCTACTCGTACATTCCCGACGCCCGGGTGGCCATCGGCCTGGACATTTCCCGCCACCACATCAAGAGCATCGTGGTCGACCTCGATGGCCAGATCATCAAATACGTCTACCGCCGCAAAGATTATCAGCGCAATGATGACTATTTGAGAGTGCTCGGCAATGAGGTTGAGAACATCATTGCCATGGCCGGCATCGCGCGGGAGAAAATCCTTGGCGTTGGCATTGCCATCCCCGGTCTGATCGACCGGACCGGCGAATTCGTCTATGATGGCCGCGTCATTGATAACAATGGCATGACCCGGGCCGAATTTGCCAGGTATCTGACCTTGAAAACGAAGCTGATCCATGACTCTGCTGCTGCCGGCTTTTCCGAGATCATCCGCTCGCCGGATATCCACAACGCTTGCTATGTCAGCCTGGGCAGCAGCATCGGCGGATCCCTCTTCATCCAGGACAAGGTCTATCTCGGCGATGGCCTGTTCAGCAGCGAATTTGGCCACCTCAACCTGGTTCCGGATGGCTTGCCCTGCTATTGCGGCCAGAAAGGCTGCTTCGACCCCTACTGCAATGCCGAGGTCTTGTCCAGCCAGACCAATGGCGACCTGTTCACCTTTTTCGACCGCCTGAACAATGGCGACGAGAAAATCAGGAAAATCTGGGACACTTATCTGCAGAATCTGGCCACGCTCATCACGGAAATCCGGATGATGTTTGGCAGCTCGATCATCATCGGCGGCGACATCGGTCCCTTCATCGACAAATACATGCCTCAGCTTCAGGCCAAGGTCGATGAGAAAAGCCCTTTCAGTGAGACATCTGCCCGCTTCCTCTATCCATGCCGCAACAAGATGGAAGCGATTGCCTCCGGTGCCGCCCTTCACTTTGTCCAGGAATTCCTCGACACGGCCCTGGAGACAACCGAATAGAAGGTAAATGGTGAATGATGATGACTACCGAACTTGAAACAAGAATCCAGAAAATCCTCGACAGCCGCGACGATATGCCCCAGATCATCAAGACCATCCTGAAAAAGGAACAAGCCCTCGCCGCCACAGAAGATATCCTGGATGTGGTCTACCTCAATCGCTCCTATGCCGACACCACCAAAAAATCGGGTGTCCTGTCCGGCGCCACCTTGCTGGTTGCAACCAACTATGGCCTGATTGCGGTGGAAGAGGGCAAGGAAAACCTGTCCATCGAAGCCGGCGGCTACCGGATCCGCCATATCCTCTATCCCAAGATCAAGTGCCTCGACTTCAATACCTGCCTGTTGATCGGCCATTTGAAGGTGTCAACCGGTGAGGTCAGGGATCCTGACCTGCAGGTGGAATTCAATACGGCCCATTATTACAGTGACTTTGCCGCCCTGGTCGAGACCATCCGGGGCAAAATGATCGAAGCCGCTTACAAATTGTGATCGCCTGAAACCTGAAAGGAGATGCCCGCATGGAAATCAATCAGAACCCCATACGCCAGGCCATTATCGAGGGCCGGACCGCGATCGGTATCGAGCTGGGCTCGACCCGGATCAAGACCGTCCTGATCGGACCGGACAATTTCCCCATCGCCTCGGGCAGCTTCGACTGGGAGAACAGCCAGGTCAATGGCATCTGGACCTATGACCTGGACGACGTCTGGCAGGGTGTCCAGGCAAGTTATGGCGACATGGCCCGGCGCGTGCAGGCCGATTACGGGGTCGTCCTCGAGACGACGGGCGCGATCGGATTTTCGGGCATGATGCATGGCTATATCACCCATGACAAAGATGGCAATCTGCTGGTGCCCTTCCGCACCTGGCGCAATAATATCACCGGCCAGGCCTCCGAAGCCCTGACCGCGCTGTTCGACTATCCGATTCCGCAGCGCTGGAGCGTCGCCCATCTCTACCAGGCCATCCTCAATGGTGAAGACCATGTCGGCCAGATCGACTACCTGACGACCCTGGCTGGCTATGTCCACTGGAAATTGACCGGCCGCCGCGTCATGGGCATCGGCGAAGCCTCCGGCATGTTCCCGATCGACCTTCACACCCATTCGTTCAATACCCGTTTTGCTGACCAGTTCGACACCCTGGTGAAGGACAAGGGCTTTGCCTGGAAGCTGCTCGACATCCTGCCGCAGGTCCTGGTATCCGGTGACAATGCCGGCTCCCTGACTGCAGAGGGCGTCAGGCTGCTCGATGTCACCGGCCAGCTCAAGCCGGGCATCCCGTTCTGTGCGCCGGAAGGCGATGCCGGCACCGGCATGGTCGCGACCAATAGTGTCGCGGTCCGCACCGGCAATGTCTCGGCCGGCACCTCGGTCTTCGCGATGATCGTCCTCGAAAAGGACCTCTCCAGGGCCTATCCGGAAATCGACCTGGTGACGACCCCGGACGGCAGCCTGGTTGCGATGGTCCACTCCAATAACTGCACCTCGGACTACGATGCCTGGATTGGCCTGTTCGGCGAGCTGACCCGCGAGCTCGGCCTGGATATCCCCAAGCCGAAGCTCTACGACACGCTGCTCAATATGGCCCTCAAGGGTGACCCCGACTGTGGCGGCCTTTTAGCCTATGGCTATGTCTCCGGCGAGCATATCACCCATTTCACCGAAGGCCGGCCCCTGGTCGTCCGTTCGGCCCAAAACACGTTCAACCTGGCCAATTTCATGCGCGTCCTGCTGTTCACACCCTTTGGCGCGCTGCGCACCGGCCTGAACATCCTGTTTGAAAAAGAAGGCGTCGAAGTTGACGAAATCCGCGGCCATGGCGGCTTCTTCAAAACCCGCGAAGTCGGCCAGAAAATCATGGCCGCCGCCACCACCGTGCCGATTTCCGTCATGGAAACAGCCGGGGAGGGGGGAGCCTGGGGTATCGCCCTGCTGGCCGCCTATGCCGTCAACCGCCAGGCTGGCGAGACCTTGCCCGACTTCCTCAACAACCGCGTCTTCGCCGGCAAGCTTGGCGCACGGGTCGAACCGGATCCGGTGGATCTGGCGGGCTACAATGAATTCATGAAGCGCTATACCCAGGGCCTGGCCATCGAACGGGCTGCCGTCGAGTATCTGCGCTGAAGGGGGTATAACCATGTTGGCTGCTGTCTTCAAAGGCAAACATCAGCTCGCGGTCGAGGATATCCAAGTCCGCCAGCCACAACCGGATGAAATTGTCATCAAAGTCGCTGCCTGCGGCGTCTGCGGGACTGACCTGCATATCTATCATGGTGACAAGGGGGCGGCGGATTGCCCGCCCGGGACCGTCCTGGGCCATGAGTTCTCCGGTACCGTCATCGAGGTCGGCAGTGCCGTCACCAGCCTCCAGGTTGGCGACCGGGTCAGCGTCGATCCCAATGACTATTGTGGCGCCTGCTACTATTGCCGCAATGGCCAGGCCCATTTTTGCGAAAACATGATCGGCATCGGCACGACCACCCACGGTGGCTTTGCCGAGTACTGCACCTTCAAGGCCAAGCAGGCCTACAAGATCCCGGACAGCCTGCCCCTGGAACTGGCTGCGATGGGCGAGCCGGTCGGCTGCTGCCTGCATGGCATCGACCTGTCCCGGATCAAAGCCGGCAGCACCGTCCTTGTGATCGGTGCCGGCACGATCGGCCTGATGATGCTCCAGCTGGCCAAGCAGAGCGGAGCTGCCCGCGTCGTAGTGATTGAACCGATCGTGGAAAAGCATGCGGCGGCCTATGCCCTCGGCGCGACACTCTGCATCAACCCGAAGGAAGCAGATCCCGCCGCCGTCATGGCTGAACACGGCTACCCACCGGTCGATGTCAGCATCGAATGTGTCGGCCTCGGCGCGACGGTGAATGAAGCGATCCGGCTTTGCGGCAAAGGCGGCACCGTCATGATGTTCGGCCTGACCCCCCCTGACTGTGAAATCGCTCTCAAGCCCTTCGACGTCTTCCGGCGTGAGCTGCACCTGACCGCCTCGTTCATCAATCCTTATACCTTGCAGCGCTCCCTGAACCTGATCGAAAGTGGCGCCATCCAGATCGAGCCGCTGCTTGGCCCGCGCGTCGCCTTGAAAGACATCGCCCAGGTTTTTGAAGATCCGGCTTACCGCAAGCTGGGCAAGATCCTGATCATCCCCTGATCCTCCTGCGGCCTTGAGTCTGACTTTTCCCCTGAAAAAGGAGTTTAAACCATGATTCTCGCGATTGACCTGGGCACCACGGCCACCAAAGTCAGCTTTGTTTCACCCGAAATGGCTGTCCTGGCCTCCAGTCAGCGCCGGATCCAGACTTATACCGCCCCCGGCGGCGTATCCGAACAGGAGTCTGGCGATTGGCTCGAGGCCGTCCGGTCCTGTATTGCGGACTTGCACCAGCAATACCCAGCCCTGGCCCAGTCGGTCGAAGCGATCGCGGTCACAGGCCATATGCTTGGCTGCCTGCCTGTCGACACCAAGGGCCAGCCTTTGTCGCGCCACCTTTTGCATGGCGATACGCGTTCGCGCAATCAGGCGGAAGCGATTGACCAGACGCTGGGCGCCGGCCAGCTCTATGCCCTGACCGGCAACCGCGCCGGCCCCTCGACCCTGGCCAAAATGCTCTGGTTTCGCGAAGAACAGCCAGACACCTACAACCGGACAGCCAAATTCCTCCAGTCCAAAGACTATGTCACCAGCTGGCTGACCGGTTCCTGGGACTCGACTGACTATTCGGATGCGTCGCATGCCTGCCTGATCAATGTCCATACACTCGAGTATTTCAGCGATGTCTATGCCACGCTCGGTCTTGATTTGGGCAAGCTGCCTGAATTGCACCGCGGCACGGATCTGGTCGGCCGCCTTTGCCCGGCCACCGCAGCCATCCTCGGCCTGCCCGCCGGCATCCCGGTCGCAGCCGGTGCCGGCGACGGGGCCGGATCGGCCATCGGCGCCGGTGCGGCCCGGGCCGGTGACCACTATGTCTGCCTCGGCACCACCGCCTGGACCGCCTGCATGTCCGAAAAGGCTGTCCTTGACCCGGCCATGCGCAATTTCAATATCGTCAGCGGAGACGGTTATTCTGTCGGTTCCTTCGGGACGATCCAGAATGCCGGCCGCGCCATCGACTGGGCCCAGGCCGCCTGCCAGGTGCCGGACCTGCGCCAGTTCGACACCCTGGCTGCCTCCGTGGCGCCCGGCTCAGATGGACTCCTGTTCCTGCCCTACCTGGCCGGCGAACGGACGCCCCATTTCAATCCGGACGCCCGCGGTGCCTTTGTCGGCCTGGCCCCGGAACACCAGACCGCCCATCTCCTGCGGGCTGTGCTCGAGGGCATTTCCCTGGCCCTGCGCGACACGGTCGCCATGCACCGCGATGATGGCCTCCTGATCAATCACATGCACCTGATCGGTGGCGGTGGCAAAAGCAGCCTCTGGCGCCAGATCCTCGCCGATGTCCTGAATGTTCCCGTCAGCCGGCTGAAAAGCCCCAGCGAACATGCCACCACAGTAGGCGCAGCCATCATTGCCGGCACAGCGATTGGCCATTTTGCCGACCTGTCCGCCGGTACCGCCAAGCTGGAACTGCTCGATACCATCCAGCCCGACCCAGCGGCAGCCCAGCGCTATGATCGCCTGCATGAGATTTTCCAGTCGCTCTACCTGGCGCTCGTCCCCACCTATGACAAGTTCGCCCTTTATCGCACAGACTTCGGCTGCTGATCCAATCAGCTGCGTCGTTTGACTATCCAGCAAGACAAAGCTGCTCGAGATACCTCCTCATCTCGCACAGCCTGCTATGCTGGATTTTTATTGAACAAGGAAAAAGGATATGCTCAAAGCCGTTATTTTTGACATGGATGGCGTCATCATCGATTCCGAAGACAGCTTCCTGCGCTCCAAACAGCAGCTCTTGCACGAGCTTGGCGTGGAAGTCGATGTCAGCTATCATTATGCCTTCTTTGGCACCACCGCAATCTATACCTGGACGACCTTGAAAGAAAAATTTGCCCTGGAAGGATCGGTCGAGCAATTGATCGAGCGGGCCAATACTCTGCGCGAGACCATCTTGCGCGAGGAAGGCATGAAGCCGATCCCCGGCGTGCTCGATCTGATCCGCCATCTCCATGCCAGCGGCATCCGCCTCGCCATCGCCTCATCATCGCCCATGACCGACATCCTCCACACTGTCGCAACCTTCGGAGTCAAAGACTGCTTTTCCACCTTTGCCAGCGGCGGCGAATGCCAGAACGGCAAACCTTTCCCGGATGTCTTTCTGCTGGCCGCCGAACGACTCGGTGTCGATCCGGCCACCTGCGTCGTGATCGAAGATTCAAGAAATGGCCTGCTGGCCGCCAAAGCCGCCGGCATGGCCTGCATCGCCTTCGCCAATCCCGACTATGTCGCCCAGGACATGAAGGAAGCCGACCGAGTCGTCGACCGCTTTACTGGCCTGACCGTCGCCGACTGCCGCCAGCTGGTGGGGTGAAACGGCCCAGGTTTGGCTTCGGTGCCGGGGCTGCTTCTGGCCTGGGATGAGCGCGGGTCGAGTGAAAAGCTCGAACAACACGTGACAACTGGCCACCTGCGCGGCAATTGCCGCTGAAGGTGCCGGCCCTCGCGTCAAGTCTGACCACCTGCGCGGCAATTGCCGGGAATAGTGCCGGGCTTTGCGCCAAGCCTGGCTA
>CAZCMX010000058.1:0-12870 GCA_964499985.1 uncultured Mageeibacillus sp. | reverse complement strand
GCCGGATTGCCGAGGAAGGCACCCCCAAGGACATCTTCGAAAATCCGCAGAATCCCCGGACAAAAGAGTTCCTGTCGAAAGTCCTCACCCACTGACGGATCGCCAAAAGGGCTGGCCGGGCCAGTCTTGACCATTGGCCGTTTTCTTGTCTGTCGAATCCTGTCGCTTTCTGTCGCACGTTCGTGAAAGCTGGCGCCTGCACCCTCTGGTACGCTGAATACCAGGGGGTGTTTTTCATGGCAAACAGTCTGCAGGCGGCCCTGGTGATTCCAGTCGTCCTGTCTGGTCTGGCTGGCCTGGCCGGCCTGGTTTTACCCACTCTCAAAGCCCACGAGCAAACCGCAAAGTCCCTGGTGCAGGAACAAAGGGTGCTCCTGACCCTGGACCATCTGTACCAGCTGCCATCTGCTGACCGCCCGGCCTTGTTGACGAGCCCGCAGCAGTTGGTCGCCTGGATCGCCCTGGCCGAGGATGTCCTTGGCCTGTGGGAACGCTGAGTGACTCCCATGCTGATCGTTATCCGCCGTCGAGGCGGCGCCCTGAGCCTGCTCCTGATCGTGATCATCCTGCCCCTGCTGCTGGTTTTTGCCACTGGGCTGCAGATCGCCCGTCGCCTGAACGATGAAGCCGGCCTGGCCCGGGCGATGCGCCAGCAGCTATCGGCCAGCATCGCCCGCTTTGATCCGGACATGTACCAGCAATTTGGCTTGCTCGGGATTCGCCAGGACAGCTGGTCGACAGCCGTTTTCCAGGCCACGGTACCGCAGCGGTTTGCCGCTGCCCCGGTCGAAATGACTGTTGCGGCTGACTTGCATGATCCGGCCATTCTGGCCGGTCAGATCGGCCGGACGATGAAACTGCGCCTGCCGATTCTCTGGCTGGACCAGATTTACCGCCTGTCGGGACTCCAGCGCCCGCCCAGTATTGCCGAGCCAGGCCAGCTGGATCCGGCTATGGCTGCCTGGACCAGGGACCTGGGCCAGATCGAAGAGCCGGCGGGCCTGCTCGAGGATGCACTGGCGCCGGAGATCTTTTCCCGGCTGGAGGATTTGGTCCGGGAGAGCCTGGACCAGGTGAGCGAAACCGATAAGCTGGAAATTCTGGAGCAGGCGCTCGACTGGATGGACGACCTCAATGACCACCAGGACATCCTCAGGGCCTGGCCAGACAGCTCAGGCTGGATCCAGGGGGTATCCGGCTGGCTGGACGATCTGGCGACAGGACCACAGCCGGCCTGGGTGCAAAAGGCCGGCCTGGCTGAGTATTGCCTGGCTTACCTGACCTCGGCAGTCACCGTCCGGCAATCGCGAGACGGCCAGTCTGAACCGCTATTGACCATCAGCGGACTGGCTTTGCCGGACTTGGCCAAGACAAGGCCAGCGGAGATTGAACAGATCATCAGCGGCCACCAGGATCCGGCCAAGGCCCGGCGCAGCCTCAAAACCGGGCTGACTGCCCTGCGCAGTGCCATCCAGCTGACGGCCATTCTGGCTGATCCGGATGACCTGGCCATTCTCAGAGCTGAAGCCGTGGCCCTGGTTTCCATTCTGGCGGCTGCGACCGGCATCCTGCTGGAGCCAGAAAGCATCACCTATCTGCTGGCCATCAGTCAGGCGATCCTTCGCGGTGTCCAGGAGGTCAACTCGCTCCTGGCGGGCCAGTCCATCCGCTTATTCCCGGAAAACTTGCTCGATCAGCCGCTGGTCTTGTCCTATGCGGACCATTTGCGCTTGCTGCTCCTGACGCTACCCACGGATACATTGCTGCTGCGGATCAGCCAATGTGTGCAAAAAACATTCCCTCAACCTTATGCCGCAGCCTTGAAAATCACCGTCAGACCCGTCACGGGACCAGGCCGTCCCGCCACCCCCGACATCAGCCTGGCTTTGTCCTATGCGGATTCGTAAAGTCATCCTGCCCAGCCGCCAGGGCGGGATTGCCCTGGAAGCAGCCATCGCCCTGCCCCTGGTATTCCTGTTTTTTGCTGCGCTGCTGGCGGGACTGATCCACGAACATGAACGCCTGCACCTGATCCGGGCAGCTGACCGGGCAGCCTCGGAGATTGCGCTGGTCCTGCCCCTGCTCAGTGCAGGCCGCGAGGTGCTCGAGCCGCAACTTTTCGATGGCTTGCTCGACAGGCTGGAACGGGATGCCGGACTGGCTTCCTTGCGGCCTGACCTGGAGGGCGAGTTGTCAGAGTGGGTATCGGCGCTGGAGACCTATGGCCTGCAGGTATTTGCCCGCAACCGGATCACTTACTGGCTGGAGCGGGACCTGGCCCTGGCGCTGCCGGACAGGCAACAGGACGTCGAGATCATCTGGGAGAAGGACCGCACATGGGGCTGGCTGGTCTATACCCTGCGGCGGCCCCGGTTTGGCCTGGTTTTCCGGACCTCGGTCCGCTCGGTGATTCCGGTCTGGCCCCAGCGCGACAGGCCTGCTCCAGCGGGCGGGGAAGAGGCGGATGGATCTGTCTGGGACCTGGACAATTTCAGCCGTGGCCAGGTCATCCGTCGACGGTTTGAGGCCAATCTGCCTGATGATTTCCCTGTCATTGCGATCTGGAACAATGGTGAGGCCACAGCCATCCACAGTCTCGACCTGACGGCACCGACCTATCAGTCTGCAGGCGAAGTGCGCCGCGCCGTGCAGAGGCGGCTTGATCAACTGGCCCAATTCACCGGTGCCCAGTATGTCCGGCAGGCGTTTGAGCTGACGGTGACGGCTGACCAGATCTGTTCCCGGCGTTTGATCCTGGTCATTCCGGCCAATGGCAGCCAGGCTTGGCTGGAGGCTGTCCTGACTGAGCTCGACCAGAATGCCCAAAGCCAGAATATCCGGCTTGAGGTCATGCGCCATGGGGCCAGCACCCGATATGAGCCGTCAGACAACCCGGTCCAGCCGCCATGACCCTGCCGCGATGGCCTGTCCAGTTGCCTTGTATCTTGAAAATGGTTGCGGTATCATTTGAACGTACTTCAAGAAACAAAGCAGCAAGCCTGCCGTGAGGTGGTCCAGATGAAGCAAAAATTCAAAGATTCGGATACGCAGTTCCTGTACCAGGCCGTGCTCAGCTTGCAGGATGAATCCGAATGTGACCGCTTCTTTGAAGATCTCTGCACCATTGCCGAGATCAAGTCACTGGCGCAGCGGCTGCAGGTCGCCCGGATGCTGCGGCAGAAAAACACCTATACCGAAATCTGTGATACGACCGGTGTCAGTACGGCCACCATCAGCCGGGTCAACCGCTGCCTGGAATACGGGGCGGATGGCTATAAGCTGGTCCTGGACCGGCTCGATTCAGACCCGGAATTGAAAGGAACCTGATCCATGGGATTGATTGATAAATTGTTTGGCACCCATTCCGACCGCGAGATCAAGCGGATCAAGCCAATGGTCGAAGCGGTCGAGAAGCTCGAAAGCCAGATGGCCGGACTTTCAGAAGAAGACCTCAAGGGCCAGACGGTCCGCCTCAAGGCCAGGCTGGCCGCTGGCGAATCGCTGGACGACATCCTGCCGGAAGCCTTCGCCACGGTCCGCGAGGCATCGCGGCGCGTCCTGGAAATGAAACATTACCCGGTCCAGATCATCGGCGGCATTGTCCTCCACCAGGGCCGGATCTCCGAAATGAAAACCGGTGAAGGCAAAACGCTGGTTGCGACTTTGCCGGTCTACCTCAATGCCCTGACCGGCAAAGGCGTCCACGTGGTCACCGTCAACGACTACCTGGCTAAGCGCGACAGCGAATGGATGGGCAAGGTTTACCGCTATCTCGGCCTGTCTGTGGGCCTGATCGTGCATGGCCTCGACAATGAACAGCGCCGGGCCGCCTATCAGGCAGACATCACCTATGGCACCAATAACGAATTCGGCTTTGACTACCTGCGCGACAATATGGTCACCTACCGCGAGCAATGCGTGCAGCGCGAGCTCAATTTTGCCATCGTCGACGAGGTTGACAGCATCCTGATCGATGAAGCGCGCACCCCGTTGATCATTTCCGGCATGGGGGATGAGTCTTCTGACCTCTATGAGCGGGCCAATCGCCTGGTCAAAGGACTCAAAGTCCGGGTCATCCAGGAATCCGACGACAAACAGGATCTTGAGGAAATCGGCAGTGAGGTCGACTATATCGTTGACGAGAAGGCCAAGACGGCTGTCCTGACGGCGCGCGGCATCAAGAAGGCGGAAAGCTATTTTTCGATTGAAAACCTCTCCGACCAGGAAAACTACGAAATCAACCACCATGTCAATAATGCCCTGCGGGCCTATGGCATCATGCACCGCGACCAGGACTATGTCCTGAAAGACGGCGAGGTCATCATCGTCGATGACTTCACGGGCCGCCTGATGTTCGGCCGCCGCTACAGCAATGGCCTGCACCAGGCCATCGAAGCCAAGGAAGGCGTCAAAGTCGCTAATGAGAACAAGACTCTGGCGACCATCACCTTCCAGAACTATTTCCGCATGTATAAGAAGCTGTCCGGCATGACAGGCACGGCCCTGACCGAGGAAAATGAATTCAGGGCCATCTACAGCCTCGATGTGGTCTGCATCCCGACCAACCGGCCGATGGTCCGTCTTGACCAGCCCGATGCGGTGTTCAAGACCCAGAACGGCAAGTACACGGCGCTGTTGCGCGAGGTCCTTGCGGCCCATGAACAGGGCCAGCCGATCCTGATCGGTACCATTTCCGTCGACAAGTCCGAATACATATCCAGCCTTTTCAAGCGCAACGGCATCCCGCACAATGTGCTCAATGCCAAGCAGCATGAGCGCGAGGCGGAAATCGTCGCCCAGGCTGGCCGCTATGGGGCCGTAACGATTGCCACCAATATGGCCGGCCGCGGCACGGACATCCTCTTGGGCGGCAATCCGGAATTCATGGCCAAGCAGGAGCTGCGCAAAAGCGGCCTCGATGAAACGCTGATCGATGCCTCCACTGCTCATAATGAAACGGCTGACCCGCTGGTCCTGTCGGCGCGCCAGCAATTTGCCCGGCTCTACGAGCAGTTCAAGGCTCAGACAGCGTTCGAACGCGAAAAGGTCATGGCCGCCGGTGGCCTGTACATCCTTGGAACGGAACGGCATGAGTCGCGGCGCATCGACAACCAGCTGCGTGGCCGTTCGGGCCGCCAGGGCGACCCTGGCAAAAGCAAATTCTACTTGTCGCTCGAGGATGACCTGATGCGCCTGTTCGGCGGTGACCGGATGACCACCGTGTTTGCGGCCCTGGGGGTCGACGAAGACATGGAGATTGAGCATGCCATGCTTTCCAAGGCCATCGAATCGGCCCAGAAAAAAGTTGAAGGCCGCAACTTTGGCATCCGCAAGCATGTCCTTGAATACGATGATGTGATGAACAAGCAGCGTGAGCTGATTTATCGCCAGCGCCGCCAGGTCCTCGAAGGTGAGGATCTGCATGGCTATTTCCAGAAAATGATCCGCAATGCCATCACGGAGATCATGCTGGATTTCTGTGCCGACCAGCCCAATTCCAGTGAATGGGACATGGTCGGCATCAAGGCAAAAATCCTCGATCTTTGCGGCGAACTGCCAGCCCTGCACCAGCTGTCCTTGTCCCAGCACGGGCTGGATGCTGAATCTGTGACCGAGGAGCTGGTGGCGGATGCCCTGGTCCGGTTTGAATCGCGGGTCGATGATATTGGCTCCCCGGACTTGATGCGCGAAGCAGAGCGGGTCATTTTGCTGCGCACGGTTGATAGCCACTGGATGGACCATATCGACCAGATGGATGACCTCAGGGACAGCATCGGGATGCGCGGCTATGCCCAGCATGACCCGGTCATCGAGTATAAGAAAGAGGGCTTCGCCATGTATGAGGCGATGACCCGGGCCATCCAGGATGATTCCGTCCGCCTGATGATGCGGGCCCGTTTCAATGTCGAAAATATCCAGAAGCGCCATGCAGTCGCCAAAAACCTGATGGAAGGCCATGGTGGCAGTGGCTATGCTGGTGAGGAGGCGGCACCGGCCATGCCGGCCGGCCCGGGCCACAGCACAGCCAGGCCAGCCGCCAGACCGTCAGCCCAGCCCGCATCGGCGGCACCGGCTGTGCCCCAGCGGCGCGATGAGAAGAAGGTCGGCCGCAATGACCCCTGCCCGTGTGGCAGCGGCAAGAAATACAAAAATTGCCATGGCAAGAATGAAGGCTGATCCAGCCTGTCCTGGCAGCCGAATTCAAACCAGCAGCTAAGAGAAGGGAAGTCTGGCCATGTCTACCTTGCAGACCTTTCGCGATGACTATCTTTTACGCATCCAGTCCGCTGCCGCTTATATCACGGAGGAAGCTCCGGGCCCGATTGACTGCCTGCTGGTACTCGGCTCTGGCCTGGGCGCCCTGGCCGAACGGGTCGCCAATCCTGCGGTGATTGATTATGAATCCATCCCCGGATTCCCCCAGGCCACAGTGCCGGGCCATGCCGGCAAACTCCATATCGGGCAATGGGGCAAGCGGCGAATTGCCGTCATGCAAGGTCGTTTCCACTATTATGAAGGACATGCGATGTCCGAAGTGACCTTCCCGATCCGGGTCATGGCAGCCCTGGGGGTCAAGACCGTGATCCTGACCAATGCAGCCGGCGGCATGGGGGAGGGGATGGCACCGGGTGACTTGATGCAGATCACCGACCATATCAGCCTGTTTATGGAATCGCCGCTGCGAGGCATGAATCTCGATGCCTTCGGTGAACGGTTCATCGACCAGACCGAGGTCTATAGCAAAGCGCTGATCCAGCTGACCCAGGCTGCGGCCCGGGACCTTGGGCAATCGCTGCACCAGGGGATCTATTGCTTCTGCAAAGGTCCGCAATTTGAAACCCCGGCCGAAATTCGCCTGCTGCGCCAGCTGGGCGCCTCGGCTGCCGGCATGTCGACCGTGCCGGAGGCCATTGTCGCCCGCCATAGCGGCATTCCGGTCCTCGGCCTGTCCTGCATCACCAACCTGGCCGCAGGGCTGTCCGGACAAGCCCTGAGCCACCAGGAGGTTCTCGAGGTCGGCAAGGAGGCCAGCGGCCGCATGATCGACCTGCTGTCAGCCATCCTCGACCGCCTGTAACCTGCCCCTGCCAGATCCATTCTTTCCACGTCCAGCAGTGCCCTTGCCACCGGACCCTTTCACAAGGAGACCATCATGTCCTACGAAATCAAAGATCTCAGCTTAGCCCCTGCCGGCCACCAGAAAATCGCCTGGGCGGCAGCCAATATGCCGGTCCTTTGCAGCATTGGCGAGGAATTTGCCCGGACGAAGCCCTTGGCGGGCTTGCGCATCGCGGTCAGTGTCCATGTTGAAGCCAAGACGGCCTGGCTGGCCAAGACCCTGGCCAAGGGTGGTGCCACTGTCAGCCTGACCGGCTGCAATCCCCTCTCCACCCAGGATGATGTGGCCGCAGCGCTGGCTGAGGATGGCCTGGCCGTCTACTGCATGCATGGCGCAGATCCAGCAACCTATACCCACCATCTGCGACAGGCACTGGCCATCCGGCCGCATCTGGTCATCGACGATGGCGGCGACTTCGCCCATTTGCTCCATACCACGGAAAAACATCTGACCAGCGAGCTGATCGGGGCCAGTGAAGAAACTACAACCGGGGTCAAACGCCTGCGCATCCTGGCCCAGGAGGGCAAGCTGCTTTATCCGGCCATTGCGGTCAATGATGCCCGCTGCAAGCATTTATTCGATAACCGTTTCGGGACTGGCCAGTCGGTCTGGACGGCGATCATGAGCCTGACCAATCTGGTCGTCGCTGGCAAGACAGTGGTCGTCAATGGCTTTGGCATGTGTGGCAAGGGCGTGGCTCTCCGGGCTGCTGGCCTCGGCGCCCGGGTCATCATCACCGAAATTGATCCGGTCAAGGCCTGTGAAGCCCTGATGGAAGGCTATGATGTCATGAATATGGCCGAGGCTGCTGCCCTGGGCGATGTATTCTGCACCGTCACTGGCTGCAAGGATGTCATCACAGACCAGCATTTCCCGCTGATGAAGGACGGCGCCATCCTATGCAATGCCGGCCATTTCGATGTCGAAATCAATCTCCGGCAGCTCATGGCGCTGTCGACCGCGGTCGAGCAGGCCCGGCCGGGGGTGAAGTCCTATGTCCAGGCCGATGGCCGCCGCCTCCATGTCCTGGCGGAAGGCCGCCTGGTCAATCTGGCCGGTGGCGATGGCCATCCGGCAGAAATCATGGATATGAGCTTTGCCCTTCAGGCTCTGGCGGTGCTTTATCTGGCGGAGCATGGCAGAACCCTTACGCCTGGAGTTTACACTTTGCCAGCCGAAATTGATGACCAGGTAGCTGCTTTGCTGCTCAAGCATAAAAAGCGCTCCATCGAGGTCCTGACCGCTGAACAGGCCCATTACATGGCCAACTGGGACCTCGCGGACCCGGAATAATCCAGGAGACAGCCATGAAATCCGCCGTGCTTTTCACAAATATCCAGCTGGTCACCCCAATGCCCGATGGGCAGGTTCTTTCCCTGGCCAATGCCTTTGTCGCTGTTTCTGATGGCAAGATCCTCTATGCCGGAGCCAATGAAGAGGTCGCCCGGCAGATGCTCACCGAACAGGCTGGCTCCCGCTTTGACTGCTATGCCGGCCAGCGCAAGATCCTCTGGCCCGCCATGGCCAATGCCCATGGCCATATCCCGATGACCCTGATGCGCAACCAGGCCGATGATGCCAATCTCCATACCTGGCTGTTCGAGATGATTTTCCCCCGCGAAAAACATCTGACCCCCGAGCTGGTCAAGCATGGCACGAGCCTGGGCCTGGCTGAAATGATTCGGGCCGGCACAGGCACGGCAGCAGACATGTACTATTACAGTGAGGCCGTGGTCGAGGCCGCCGTGGAAGCTGGCCTGCGCCTCAATGTCTGCTTTGACGGCAAGACCATGGGACCGGATGGCAAAACCCATGTCCAGCCGGCTGAAATCGAACGGTTCATCCACTTATGCCGTTCAGCTGGCGACCACCGGATCGAGCCTGCCCTGCTGGTCCATTCGATCTACCTGTATGAGCCTTATCTGTACCAGGAGCTGGCTCAGGTGGCCGCTGACCTCGATTGCTTTGTCCAGGTCCATATCGGCGAAACCAGCCGGGAAGTCTCGGACTGCCTGGCCACTTATGGCCAGCGTCCGGCGGTCCAGCTGGCCGAATTCGGCTTTTTCCGGACGCCTACGGTCGCTGCCCATTGTGTCCACCTCGATGACCAGGAACGTTCGATTCTGGCCGGCCCTGATATTCTGGTGGCTCATTGCCCGACCAGCAATCTCAAGCTGGGCAGCGGTATTGCCCAGCTCGAGGCCATGCTCGCTGCAGGTATCCGGGTTGGTCTTGGCACCGATGGTGCGGCCAGCAACAATAATCTGAACCTGTATCAGGAGATGAAGCTGGCATCCCTGCTGGCCAAGGGAACCTCCGGTGATGCCGCTGCCCTGCCAGCGGATACGCTGATCCGCATGGCCACCCTGGATGCGCAACGCGGCTTAGGCTTTGCCAGCTCAGGCATCATCGCCGCCGGTTACGCAGCTGATTTGCAGATTGTCGATGCCGACCGGCCCAGCCTTTGGCCCCTGGGTGAACCCAATGCCGCCCTGGTTTATGCGAGCGAGGCCGCAGCGGTCGAGTCCCTGATGGTCGCTGGCCAGTGGCTGATGTACAAGAACGAGCTCAAGACCCTGGACGAAGAGAAGATCAAACACGAAGCTTTAAGGAGTGCGGCCCGCCTCAATCGCCTTGCTTGACAGAAGGTCGATTCATGATAAAATAGACAAGGCAATTGCCGCTGTGGCTCAGGGGTAGAGCAATTCACTCGTAATGAATAGGTCGTGGGTCCGATTCCCACCAGCGGCTCCAATGCAGGAGAGGGACTGTCGTAACGACGGTCCTTTTTCTTAGGGTCAAGATCTGCTAATCTGGTTAAAGCAGTCAGATTTTTGTTAATTTAACCCAGATGCAGGAGGATCGCACGATGAATCCACTACTCTTGAAAATTGGTGGCATGAGCTGCCAGCATTGCGTGGCCCATGTCACCACAGCCTTGCAGGAATTGCCAGGCGTCAAATCGGTCACGGTTGACCTTCTCAATGGCCGTGCCACCCTGGAAATCGAAGAAGCCTATTTCAATATCGATGAGGCGGCAGAAGCCATTGCTGAGGCCGGCTATGACTTCCTCGGTCAAATCGAACCCTGAAATGGGCAGATTCGCTCGAAATCACGGAAATGTGCTCATTTATTTGAAAGTTTCGTCAATTGATTCCGACCGCTGACCGGTTATAATAAAATCGTGAACGGTATAAGGATATTGCAGCCCGCCGTCCGCGAGTATTGGAAAATTAAACTTTTGTTTCATCTAAGGAGGATACAACCATGGGACGTTCATTTAGCATGAACAACATCGATGTCAAGAAATTCCTGCAGGCCCTCGACCATTGCAAAGGCAATGTCATGCTGGTCACCGCCGAAAATGACCGCTTCAACTTGAAGAGCAAGCTCAGCCAGCTCGCCGGCGTGATCAACCTGATCGAGGGTGGCCGGATCGTTGATGCCAAGATTTATTGCGATGACCAGGAAGACGAGTCTTACCTGTTCCGCCTCAATCTTTTTGGCGAAATCAGCGAAGACTAAGGCCTGCGCCAGGACCCAGACTGACCCGAAAACCCGGCTGACCGCTGTCAGCCGGGTTTTTTCATGAAATTAACACGACCCGGGATGACCTTTGACGCTCTCTTTGTTATGATAAAACGATGGATTATGCTTTGATTGCAGGATTTGAACCGACAGGTGACTGGATGGTCCGGCACTGGATGCGCCGGCTGGCTGACCATGGAGTCAACGACCTCTATGAAAGCTTTGGCTTTGCGCCACATATCACCTTGTCTGAATTTTCCACCGACCGCTTCGCCCAGGTCGAGGCCAGCCTGCAGCTTCTGGCCCAGACTTTGCCTCAGATCGAGATCCGGTTTTCCAGCCTGGGGATATTCCCCGGCCTCCAGGGTGTGCTGCACCTGGTTCCGGCAGCCAACCCGGAACTGCTGGCTTTGCATCAACAGGTCCACCAGGTCCTGACCCCCCTGTGCCAGGATTTTTCCACCTTGTATCTGACGCCAGAATGGACCCCCCATTGCACCCTCGTCCTCGAGATGGATCCACTCGAATTGCCCCGCGCCTATGATGCCCTGGTTGACAGCTTCAAACCCTTTACCACTCGCCTGGCCAGCCTCGAAGTGATCACGTGCTGTCCATTCCAGACGATTTTCAACCAGCCTTTGCAAAAGCGTTGACAGGGCCTGGCCGCGGACCTGCAAGGCTGCTGGCAGCCAGATGGTAGCCAGACAAGTGGCCGGACACTTGTTTTTGTGTTAAAATCGGAATTTAGGATTTTTGAATATCATGTCACCTCAGGTCATGGACCGAACGATATGGACAGGTAAGCAAATGAATTTCAGTCAAACATACAGACTTGGCATCGACATTGGCTCAACAACCCTCAAGGTTGTCTTGCTCGACGGCTACCGGACCGTATTCTCGCGTTATAAGCGGCATCATGCCGATATTGCCGGTGAACTGGAACGCGTCTTCCAAGAGCTGCTCGAGGCTTTCCCGACTGCCAGTGTCCAGGTCAGTGTGACCGGCTCAGGCGGGGTCAGCGTCGCCAAATGGCTCGGACTGACCTTCGTCCAGGAAGTGATAGCCGAAACCGAAACCATCCGGGTCTTTGATCCGTCAGCTGATGTCATCATCGAGCTCGGGGGCGAGGATGCCAAGATCACCTATCTCAAGCCGAGCCCTGAACAGCGGATGAATGGATCCTGTGCCGGCGGCACCGGGGCCTTCATTGACCAGATGGCCACCCTCCTGCAGACCGATGCCACCGGACTGAACCAGCTGGCAGCCAATTACCAGCAGCTATATCCCATCGCCTCGCGCTGCGGGGTTTTTGCCAAGAGCGACTTGCAGCCCCTGGTCAATGACGGCGCCGCCCGGGAAGACCTGGCTGCCTCCGTGCTCCAGGCGGTTGTCAACCAGACCATTGCCGGCCTGGCCTGTGGCCGCCCCATCCGGGGCCATGTGGTTTTCCTGGGTGGACCCTTGCATTTCCTGCCGGAACTGCGCAAGGCCTTTGAACGCTCCTTGGCCAAGGATGTGACGAAATTCACCATTCCGGACAAAGCTCAGCTCTATGTGGCGATCGGTGCAGCCCTGCTGGCCAAGGGAGAAGGCGAGCCGCTCCAGGCAGTCTTCGACCGTTTTGCCTCAGCGACTCGCCTCGAGCCGGAAATTTCCCGCATGAAACCTCTGTTTGCCAGCCTGGAGGAAAGACAACAGTTCCAGAAACGGCATGAACAGGCCTCGGTGGAGCTCAAAGACATTGCCAAGGCGAGTGGGGATTGCTTCTTTGGTCTCGATGCCGGCAGCACCACGACCAAAGCCGTGCTGATCGATGATGCAGGCGAGCTGATCTTCACCTACTATGCCAGCAATAAGGGTGACCCGGTCAAAAGTGCCCTGTCCATCCTGGGCAAGCTGTACCAGCAATTGCCTCGGTCGGCCCGGATCGCCCGCTCCTGTGTCACCGGCTATGGCGAGAACCTGATCAAGGCGGCCCTGGGCGTCGAGGAGGGAGAAATCGAGACCATGGCGCATTACCGGTCAGCCGAGCATTTCCTGCCCGGCGTCGATTTCATCATCGATATCGGTGGCCAGGACATGAAATGCATGCAGGTCCGTGACGGCGTGATCGACAGCATCATGGTCAATGAAGCCTGCTCCTCGGGCTGCGGCTCCTTTGTCCAGACCTTTGCCGAAACGCTGCATATGGATGCCCATACATTCTCCCTTGAAGCGCTCGA
>CAZCMX010000057.1:0-13125 GCA_964499985.1 uncultured Mageeibacillus sp. | reverse complement strand
TCGACAACCTCATGCGTTTTCTGCAGAAAGCCGGCAAACGACTGGGCTGAAGCGGTTTGAACAAGGTTTGCCGAAAAAAGGACGGGGTCCGCATTACGAAAACCGATATCGATTTTCGTAATGCGGACCCCGTCCTTTGCTTTTGCCAACTAAAGCTTGCAACCCCAGTTGTTCCAGCCTATCTTGGTGGTAGTGCCGAATTTGGGACGGCGTCCCAAATTCGGCAACTTCACCTCGGAGCTCAAGCATGGACAACCAGCATTTTTTCACGAAACGCAAGGTCCGGATCATCCTGGCCTCGTTTTGCGCCCTGCTGTGGGGCAGTGCCTATCCCGCGATCAAGTCTGGCTATAAGCTATTTGCCATCGCCACAGATGACCTCAGCAGCAAGTTCATTTTCGCTGGCCTGCGCTTTTTCCTGGCCGGCCTGATGGTTCTTGCCGTCAGTATCGCAATGAAAAAAGACCTGCGGGCCTTCAACAAGCGCAACATCGGCGAAGTCATCATCTACGCGCTGTCTTACACCACCATCCAGTATTCAATCTTCTACATCGGCTTGTCCTACACGACCGGCACCAACGGTTCGATCATGAATTCAACCCTGACTTTTTTCAGCTTCCTGATCGCCCATTTTCTCTATCACAATGAGCGTCTGACCAGAAACCGGATTGCAGGCGTTGTGGCCGGATTTGCTGGCGTTATTGCCGCTCTCGTCCATTTCGGAACTTACACCTTCACCTTTTCACTCAAAGGTGACGGCGCCCTGATCCTCTCGGCTTTCATGCTCGCGGCTGCCTCGATCTACGGCAAACACATCACCGCCCGGCTCGACGCGATGGTGACGACCGGCTACCAGCTCGCACTCGGCGGCGGACTGCTTGCACTGGCTGGTTTTCTGGCTGGAGGTCGTCTGACCACAATCAGCTGGCAAGGCTTCGTTCTGCTTACCTATATGGCTGCCCTGTCCGCTGTCGCCTTTACCCTCTGGACGACCTTGTTAAAATACAACCCCGTCGGCAAAGTCACCGTTTTCAACTTTCTGGTGCCGATCTTTGGCACCCTGCTGTCCGGCATCATCCTCGATGAAAGCATCTGGCGCCTCAATTACCTGATTGCCCTTGTCCTTGTCAGCCTCGGTATCTGGCTCGTCAATCGCGAGGAGAAGGCGAAGGTTCCATCCTACATGTGACTCATTGGGCATGTGACTCATCGGGTGTAGACTCATCGGCGACAAAACCTCGACAATCAGATCAGAGGTGGTGGCGACCATGAAAAGTTTGCAGCGGATCCTGGCGGATAATTTGAAACGGGTACGGGCCGAGCGCGGCTATTCACAGGAAAAGCTGGCCGAGATCGTCGATCTGCACCGCACTTACATCAGCGGGATCGAACGCGGCACGCGCAATGTCTCCCTGCGCAACATCGAGAAAATCGCCCGGGCACTGGACCTGCCTGTAATGGATCTGCTGACTGAATCAGAAGATTAAATATTTTATAACACAGCAAACGATACCAGTGTTAGAATCAGTCCATGAGACTGCATCACACCAAAACCACTTTAATCTCGATCGTCTTAGCGGTGCTGATCGGTGCGACGATCCTGCTGACTTTTACTGGTCTGCAGAAACGCCAGCAAGCTGCCCTGGCCAGCCAGAACAAACTCGCGGCCACCCAGAAGATCAGCACCATCGCTGCCAATATCCAGACCCTGCTTAATGTCAGCATGCAGTATGCTGATTTTTTCAACATGCTGATCGAAAATGACCCGGACCTGGACCAGAAAGAAATTGATACCTTTGCTGCTGCGATCCTGGACCGCAATGTTCTGATCGATGCGGTCTCTCTGGCGCCCAAAGGCATCGTTGAGTACATTTTCCCACTGGAGGGGAACGAAGCTGCGATCGGCCACAATCTCCTGGCAGACCCAGCGCGTCGTGAGTACATCCTGAAAACGATCGAAACAGAAGGATCCGTGGCCCAGGGCCCCGTCTCGGCCATTCAGGGCGGCTGGAAAATATTCAACCGGCACGCAGTCTTCACAGGGATGGGTGCTAACCGGGAATTTTGGGGCCTGTCTACCATTACGCTCGATTTCGGCAAGATCTTGCAATCTTTCGAACTGAAACCAGAAAAAGATGGCTATTTTTACGGTATTCGCGTTGCACAGGCTGACGGCCACAATGACTTTTTCTGGGGGCATTCGGAACTGTTTGCTGAAGGAAATGACGCCGTCATCGAAACCATTATCCTGCCAGGCGAGCAGTGGGAGCTGGCCATCTATCCGGCAGCCGGCTGGAACGCGGGATATTCGGATTTTCAAAAGACGAACATCCTGTTCTACGTCCTGACTGCACTGGTTCTCTTGCTAGTCTTCAATACAGCCAAGCATTATCAGGAAATCCTCGCGTCATCCAGGAGAGACCATCTGACCGGTGTGCTCAACAAAAAATCGTTTGAGCACTGTGCCAGTATCCGTCTCAATCAGTCTGGCAAGCAGCACGGCTTCCTGATGCTCGACATGGATCGTTTTAAGCAAATCAATGACACCCTCGGCCACCCCGCCGGCGATGCTGTGCTCAAAACAGCTGCCGCCCGGATCGCTAGCCATCTCCGCAACACAGACCGCCTGGCCCGCATCGGTGGCGACGAATTTATCGTCATGCTTACCGACCTCAAGGATCGATCCACGCTGAAACAGATTATTGAACGCATACGCGATGCGCTGACCCAGCCATTTGACTGGGAGGGCCAAAGCATCCAGGCGGGATGTTCGATCGGATCCGCCTTGTCTGGTGAAGACGGCAGCACATATGAGTCCCTGTACAAAATCGCCGATGAAAGGATGTACGAGGACAAGAAGCGCCAGCGTGAGACAGACTAGCTGAGAGTGTTGTAATTAGAGTTCAGGGCTCGAATGATCACTCGTCCAGGTCCAATACGTATTGGTTGCATTCAAAATTTTCCACAACGATCCTGCTGTTCATAGGGTCATTTAATTCGTGGCTTTGGTGAAGCGCGACTTTGCCACCGCCTTGTGGCAGATCGATGATGTAGCCAGGCACAGCAAATCCGGAGGTGTGCCCCTGGATTTGACGCATCAGCTGGATCCCCTGACGAATCGTTGTCCTAAAATGGCCGACACCACGAACATAGTCGCAGTGATAGAGGTAATAAGGTCGAACTCTGTTTTTAACGAGTTGATGCAACAATGACCGCATGACTTCAGGTGAGTCATTAATGCCCTTGAGTAAAACGGTTTGGTTGCCTAGAGGGATTCCCGCATCAGCCAGCCGCGATAGCGCTGATTCAGAATCCAGGGTGAATTCCTGAGGATGGTTAAACTGTGTGTTCAACCAGAGCGGCTTGGCAGCTTTTAGAATCTCAATCAGTTCTGGAGTGATGCGCTGAGGTAAAACGACTGGCATGCGCGTACCAATCCTTATGACTTCAACGTGCGGGATCGAGCGCAATTGTTTTAAAATTCTGGCAAGAACGGTATCTTGAAGCATCAATGGGTCACCACCTGATAAAAGAACGTCTCGTACTTCCGGGTGCTCCCGGATGTAATCCAACCCCTCGTCAATGGTTGCCATCGTAATGGATTGAAGCGAGCGGCCAACTTTGCGTTTGCGCGAGCAATGCCGGCAATAGACAGCACATTCCAGCGAAACCTGTAGCAAGACTCGATCCGGATACCGGTGTATCAGTCCCGGCACAGGGCTGTGACGTTCTTCTTCCAGAGGATCATCCACTTCGTTTTGTGCATACACCAGCTCAGATTTGTCAGGGACAAATTGGCGGCGGATTGGACAACTCGGATTATTGAGCTGCGCCAGGCTGGCATAGTAGGGTGTGACAGCCATGGGATATACCGCAACAACATCTGCAATCTCAGTGCAAAAATCGCTTCCAGTCACGCTTGCAGTGTTATTGACTCCTGCCGTGTTTTGATCGGACACGTTTGACTCACCATGCTGGCTGGAAAATGCAGTCAGATCATCCGGGGAGGCCAGTCTAGATGCAAGCTGGCGACGCCAATCATCCGAGAGAGCATGGATTGGAGAATGTGACTCGTGTTCCGATTGTTTATGCAGGATCACACCGGCTTCGGCAGCAATCCGGATCAGCAAGGTAGCAAAATCGATCCCCGTCTGGCTGGCCGCAGCGACAATGCCGTTATCTGGCTCGAGACATGGATTGGTATTGATCTCAATGACCATGGGCTGCCCCGAGCCATCGACCCGGAAGTCGATACGAGCATATCCACGCAAACCAAAAAGCGTCCAGCAAGCTTTGGCAATCCGGACCAATTCGTCGCGCAGGGGACCATCGCCAGGCTGTGGCAGAAAGGTGCGCTGGATATGCTCATATTCATACGACCCTTCGGTCCATTTGGCATCAAAATTCATCATGGGTGCCAGCCCATTTTCAGCGAAGCCAAGAAACTCCATTTCAGCCAGCGGCAGAACGTGTGCCTCACCCTCCTGACCTAACAGGGAAACGTTGAACTCACGCCCGTCGATGAACTGTTCTGCAAAACATAAAAGTCCCGTTTTTGCTGAATGTGCCTCAATCAAAGCCCGCAGCCGAGCTGCATCGAGGCAACTAACCAGCGAACCGCGCTCGATTGCGACCGAACCATCCTCGAAAACCGGCTTGATAAGGTAGCGAGATCCGGGATTCCATGAACCGGAACCATCCGCCTCCAGCCAGGCCGGGGTTGGTAAGCCAGACCCGACCAACATCCGCTTGGTTGCTAACTTATTGACCGTTGTCTGCATGCTCCAGGCATCGGCTCCAGTAAACGGAATGCCCAGCAGCTGCAGGAAACTGCAAGCCAGATGAGCCAGCTGGCCGGAACCGGCGACCGTTTCCACCAGATTAAAAACAAGCACTGGCTGCCAACCCCTGATCCTGGCCGCCATCATCTCCGACTCATGCGGATCAAAGGCCATCTGGCTGACCTGGTAGCCGAGTTCAACCAAGACCCTTGCCAGGCTGTTGACCTCATACTCATTGTCAACCAGATCTGCCCGCAGGGTCTCATAGGCGACATCATGCAAAATCAAGACTCGGTCTGGCTTCACAGGACTTCTCCTTTGCTGGCCAGCTCAGCATAGAGTTGTTCAACCAAATTCAGGGCTACGTCCTTCTGGTCGCCGATTTGCTGGACCAGGTCTGCTTCATCGTCGAACAATTCGCGAGGGCAATAGGGTGCGTGAATCCAGAGTGCTTTCTGATCGTTCCAGTCATATGGGTAGAGCCGGCAGAGCAAAGGCCGGGCTTCGACCGGCAAGATACAGCCCTTTTCAGCCACAAACAAACAGCACCCATCAGCTTGTTTGTTCAGGACGGGCCGCCGGCCCTGCTCATCGAACAGACCCGACACATACAGGGCCATGCTTGCATCATGGCAATCCGGATTTTCGTAGGTGGCAGACAACTCAGGCGGGACAGGGATCCGGCGGTAAAAATCGTCCGCCTGGTAAAATCGGCGAATCCGGATGATGTCGCCTTCTGTCAAAGCCACCTCGACAGCGCTTCTTTCACAACAGGTCTTTTGCAGACGGGCACACTGTTCACACACTGACATGGCGATCCCCCAGCCGTTCCATGGCACTGGTCAGGATGGCTCCGACCAGCGCATCATAATCCAGTCCTGCCAACTTGCTCAGAATCGGGAGATCTCCATAGTCTGGATTCAGGCCGGCGAGTGGATTGATTTCAAGAAAATGGATTTTCCCATACTCATCCTCACGAAAGTCAATCCGGCCGCCATCGCGGCAGCCCAGGCCGCGCCAGATTTTCAAGGCCGCCGCAGCGAGTGTGTGGATGCTATCAGAGTCAGGAGCCTGATAGCGGATCCAACTGCTGTTTTCGACGAATTTTGCGGCATAGGAATAGATCGAAGCGGTATCAGCATGGGCAAAGACAATTTCCATGACTCCTACGACTCGGGCCTGGGCTCCGGTTCCCACAATCCCAACAGTAAATTCGCGTCCTGGCAGATAGCGCTCGACCAGCACTGGCTGGCGGAATTGTTCCAGTAACCAACGGCAACGCTGATACAGGCTGCTCGGTGTGTCGATCCGGGAATAGCCGTCGATCCCCTTGCTGGTGCCTTCTGCCACGGGCTTGGCAAAAACCGGAAATGGCAGAGGGAATATGCCTGCTTGCGAGTCGGCCAGAAGCTTGTCCAGGTCTGCCAGGGAATCCACCAGGCAGAAATCTGCTGTTGCGATTCCTAAGCCACGCACCGCCAGTTTGCAAAGCCCTTTATGCAAGGCCAAGGTCAGGACTGCAACGTCGGAAAAAACAAAGGGAATCTGGACGGATTCCAGTAAGGAGGCGACGCGAGCCTCTCGCCCAAGGCCCTCTTCACCCTCGCAGATATTGAACACCAAGTCCGGACGATGGCCTTGGCCCAGCCATGCTACCAACGCGGCATGATTTCCGACCCGGATGACATCATGACCGTGGTGCTCGATTGCATCTGCCAGAGCATCGATGGTCTCCTGACTGTCGTATTCGGCAGCCATTTCCGGCGAATAGCCACGCACCAGGTAATCATCCCTGAGATCATAGGTCAATGCGATATTCACAGACCTGCCTCCAGAACTTTGTAAAAATACAACAAATCATCACCCTGGCGGAAATAGTCCGGCAGACGTCCGGCCAGTTTATAGCCACATGAGGCGTAAAGCTTGCGGGCTGATTCGTATTCAGGCTTGGCCGACGTGCTGATATAAATCCGCCGACCGTGGGCAGCCAGCACCTGCTGTTCCAGCTCGGACATCAGGCGCCGCCCGATTCCCTGTCCCTGGATCTCCGGGTCGACTGCCAGCCAGTACAGTTCAAACGTCCCCTGGGTCGCGGCAACTTCGACGTACAGAGCATAGCCCAGCAGCTGGTTATTGGCCTGGGCGACAAAGCAGCGGTAATAACTGTCTGGACCCTGTGACAGGCATTCATCGAGCAGCTCGCGCGCCACGGGAATCTCCTCAGCATAGAAGACTCCTGTCCGGTGGAGGATTTGTTCGATTTTGGCTGCATCCGCCGCTTCCAGCAGAGGCCGGAAAATGAGTTGCCGGCTCGTCTTTTCCAGCATTAGAATACCTCGAAATCAACCGGCGTCAGATCGCCGGGATAGTAATTGTAATTGATTGTGATTTCCTCCCCTGGTGTGATCGGCCGGACAGCCACGAAATTCATCAACCGCCGGGGATAATCCCGGATGAATTGCGCATTGGGCTGATACGAATGATTGTACAGTGTGCCCAGTCCCAGGACGATCGCGCCACAGTCGTCTTCCCACTCGAAATAATAGGGGCCCAGGCCACTGTTCTGCAGGTTAAGACTATCCAGACGGAACAAGATAACTGGGCAGCATTCGATCAGGTCTCCAATCTCAATCGCGGTAGTCGCTACCACACCCCGGCCCTTGTGCAGGATTTCCTCAAGCCTGACTTTCACACTTCACCTCACAAGAGCAGCCTGGACGATTCGGTATAGAACTGAACCCATGTCCAGGAGGCCTGCCTGGTGATGGGGCCAGAATGCATACAAGCTAGGATTACAATTGATTTCGAGTATGTGGGGATTGCCTTTGGCATCGATCCGAAAATCAACTTTGGCATAACCCTTCAGGGCAAAGAGATCCCAGATTTGCCGGGCAATTGCCTGCAACTGGGTGTTCAGCCCGGCATCCTGCGACAACCGGATCTCGACACCATCATATTCGACGGGGTTGCCACCCCATTTGGCTTCGTACGTGTAGATTTCATGCAGGCCGGCCTCAGAAAAACCGTTAAAAACCAACTCGATCGGTGTCAGGGCTTGCCCCTCTGACTCTGCGGCCAGGAGTGGCACATCCAATTCCCGGCCGGCAATGTATTCCTCGGCGAAACAAGGACAGCCCAGCAGATTTTCATACCTGGCTAATGCCGTGAGCAAATCGGCCAGTGAATCTGGCTGGATCACAGAGCTCTGGCTGACCCCAATCGATGCATCTTCACAGACTGGTTTGAGCAGATAGGTTGTCAGTTGCCGGAACTGGCCGGTATCACCTTTGCGAATCCAGTCCGGGGTGACCAGCCCGGCATGGCGCAGAGTCAGCTTGGTCTGGATTTTGTCGGTCGTCAAAACCATGGGTTCAATCGGAGAACCCGTGTATGGAAGCTGAAGGCGTTCGAGCAGTGCTGCCGCCCAATAGGCTGCCGCCGGTTCGAAACGATTGGAATCGACCAGGTTGAATACCAGCTGGGTTTCGGCAAGCTCGGAAATCAGATCTGAATTTGCTGGATCCAATAAGATATTTTTCGTCTCAATCCCCAGGCCGGTCAGAAGCTCGCCTACCCACTGAGCCTGGACCAGGATATCTTTCATGTCTTCGGGGGAATCTGATGCGACTGGATTGTGAAGAACGCCTGCTTTGAGTCCCTTCAAGCTGTTATCCAGCGCTCGTCTGTCATCTTTGCGAGATAAAAATGTCATATTTCGCACACCTGCTCCATCCGTTCCGGTCAGGATTTCGAATATGAATAGATTAACATAAATAATTGACAATCAGAAGCAATAGTCTCTAAAATGATCCTGAAAATAAGCTTCAGACCACGCACCTGTCCTGGACCATTCAGCGAGACACACGCCAGGCAAATCGGGCAAAGGAGCGTCGCTCGTGAACAATCTAATTCACCCCCGGGTTCTTCCGCGAACAATCTGCAGAATCCTGGGCAGGGCGGCCCTGTTCATTCTGGGAGCCATTGCCCTCTCTGCCTGTCAGCTGCCAGCTGAACCTGATGCCATTGAGAGCCAAAGCATTCATATCCGAGGTTCAGGTGCCCTCATGCCGCTCGCCCAGCTGACGGCTGAAACCCTGATGCAGAATCAGCCCGGATCCCTTGTCACCGTCTCAGGGGGCGGCAGCGGTCGAGGCATTTTGTCCCTGATCGATGGTACCTGCGACATCGCCCTGGCCTCCTCGACGATGATTCCGGAACTGGAAGCGCTGGCAGCTGCCCGAGGCGTTACCGTCGAATCAGCTATCATTGCCTATGATGCCATCGTACCCTTTGTCCATCCGGACAACCCGGTCCAGAACCTGGAACTCAAACAGCTGCGCGAAATCTATGCCGGATCACTGGTCAACTGGTCAGATGCAGGTGGTCCCGATCTGGCGATTAGCCTTGTCTCCCGCAATGCCAGTTCAGGCACCTATGAGGCATGGAAGCAGCTTGTACTTGGACCCCGGTCGGTCTTGTCACCCCAGGCCCTGCTGCTGGAATCCCAGCCCATGAAAGACTATGTCGTTTCGCACCCTGAAGCCCTTGGCTACAGTGCCTTCAGCTACATTGACGACACTATCAAGCCCCTGTCCGTCGATGGCATCGCTCCAACCCGGTCCACCATTGAATCGGGCTTGTACCCGCTTCGCCGCCCTTTGTATGTCTATATCTGCCAAGATGCGCCGGAGAGGGTGCGAACCTTTGTCTCCTTGCTCCAGCAGACAGCCAGTGAGCAGGCAGAATCTCTCGGCCTGTTTGCGGTGGAGGATTAAACCATGAAAAAGCATTGGCGCAACATCCTCATTGCTGGACTGGTCTTGCTAGCTGCACTTAGCTGGGCCGGCTGGAAATTCCTCAAACCACAGACCACCTTCTCCACCCTGCTGGTCGGAGGGTCCTCCACAGTCCACCCCTATGTCAAAGCCCTGGCCGAGGCCTATACCGAGACTCATCCGGATTACCGGATCCATTGTGTCACAGGAGGTTCGACGCCTGGATTGATGGCTGTGTCCAATGGCGCAATCGATCTGGCGACCATGTCTCGGGACCTGACCAAAGACGAGGACAATGGCACTCTGAAAAACTACCTTATTGGCCGTGATGGCCTGGGTATCCTGGTTCACCCGGATAATCCGGTCCAGGATCTATCCCTGGACCAGCTCGAGGCTATCTTCACAGGTCAAATTACCAATTGGACTGAACTGACGGGGGACAGTCCACCGGGCACATCTGCACAGACCATCCAGGTCGTGAGCAGCCCCGTGACATCCACGGCTTATGCCATTGCCCGGGACTTTCTCCTGCTTGGAGATGAGCTGCCCAGCTCGACCCTGTATGCTGCCGATGCCGCTGCCTTGACGGAACTGGTCGCAGCCAATCCCAATGCCATTGGTTTTGCGACCCTGCATGATACCAAGGGGCCAGCCCGGCTTGTGACGGTCGGCCAGGTCGGCATCAGCCGTGAAACCATTCTGACCAGCCGCTATCTGCTGACACGATCC
This sequence comes from uncultured Mageeibacillus sp., assembly GCA_964499985.1. Taxonomy (GTDB): domain Bacteria; phylum Bacillota; class Clostridia; order Saccharofermentanales; family UBA5734; genus UBA5734. Next base: position 2,840 of record CAZCMX010000057.1, on the reverse strand, counting down.
TTCTACCTCGTCATCAGCCTCAACACAGAATCGCTGGCCAAGACACGGGAATCAGGGACCGTGCTTGACCGCCTGCTGGATTCTTTCAAGATGGACAATGAACAAGTAGCCCAGCTCCGGACTGATGCTATATTGGATTTCGCTGATTTTGTTCGCAGCCAGAAGGGACAGCAGATCATTGAGCGCATGGGTGCACTTGCAGTTTACTAAGCCAGCCCCGGACCACCGCGGCTAAGCATGAGGATTTGATATGTCAGATTCCAACGAAGCTTATGATATCCTGTACAATCTGCTCGATAAGGCCCAGCGCAACCACCGCGTCCGGAGAATCATCGCGATTCTGCTGGTCGTTGCCATGCTGGCTGTCCTGGCCTATTTTGTAGAAGGCTTGCTGCCCAAACAGTACCGCTTGTCAATCAGTGGGGGAGACATCCTGGCTAAACGCCATTACCTGGTCAAGATTTTACAACAGGAAGGCCTGCGCAATGGTCTGGAGCTCGATGTCAATCCGATCGAAAACAACGCGGATGCCCTTGCTGCTGTCAGCTCCGGTGAACTGGACCTGGCTCTGGTTCCCAGTGGCTCGGGCATTCGGATTCCTGATGTCGAACATGTCGCATCGTTACCGCCGGAAACCGTCCACCTCCTGGTCAGGCCAGAGATCACTGACCTGAACGGACTCAAGGGCCGCGTCGTAAACACAGGAGTCCTCGGTGAATATAAGCGCGAACTTGCTGCCGGTCTGCTCGCCAATGCGGGCCTGTATCCGGACATAGCCTATGTAGAGACCCAGTATTCAGATGAAGATCTGATGGGGATGCGGGCTGATCGCCTGCCCGACGCTTTGTTTTCCATCTCCTATATGCCTTCTTATCTGACCGACTACTTTGTCCAAGTCCATGGCTACCAGCTGATAGCCCTGCCCTTTGCCGATTCGATCAGTTATCGCTACAGCTGGGCTTCTCCGACGGAAATTCCGGTTGGTATCTACCGTGTGGATCCAGCCGTCCCTGCGGAAAACCTGACCACCCTGGGGGTAGCGATCGAGATTATCGCCCACTCTGGTGCCGATCCCAAGGCAGTCGCAGTTTTTCTCGAGACTTTATATCAATCTTCCGCCGACACGGTCATCCATCAGCCAATTGTGGAGGAAGACGGCAATACCTATTCTGTTTTCCCGCTCTCCCCAGGCACGGTTCAGTACTTGAAAAGAGACCAGTCCATCTTCACGCTGGAATTCGTTGATTCGGTCAAAAACATTGCCGGATCCATCATGGCATTCCTTTCCACTCTGATCATCGTTGTTCGCTGGTTCAAAGGCAAGAAAAAAGAAGAGGAGACAGCCGGATAAGTGGCGGCTGAGGATTTGGGTCTGGTGGCAGAACACATCGAGAACCATGTCGCTGCATTTAATCTGACTGGACAGGCTCCGTTTGCATTGAGCCTAAGCCTGGGCTATGACTTGTATGTGCGTTCGTCTGGCCTGACCAGCGATGACTTCCTGAAGCGCGTGGATCACATCATGTATGAAAACAAACAGGCAACCAAGCGCCGCAACACGAGCAAAGCCGCTCTGGTGTGACAAAGGTCCAACACCAGGATCTGCGGATCGTTCTTCGGATTACTATACAAATTTGCGGTGAAGAGGCTGGACGGAAACTGGACGAGCCTTTTTGCACTCGATGCAAGCCGTTCCAAATCAAGATCCCCCATGCAGCTTGACCAATGACAAAACGATGAAGATTGCATAATAGGGAATGTAAGCATTTCAAAAATAGGAATAATATCGTTTCTAAACAAGGAATAAAACTATTTCGAAATAAGGAATAAACTTTAATAATATGAGTAAATGTTGGGGAAGGTATCGACAACAAGACGTTCATGTCCTACATCAGTGCATTTGAAAAACTATTCATCATCGAAAACGTTGAAGCTTGGACACCCAAACTTCGAAGCGCAAGCAAGATCCGGACCAAGGCGAAAAAACAGTTTACGGACCCTTCGATTGCTGTGATTGCCCTGGGTGCTACTGCAAATGAATTGTCAGAAGATATGGAAACGTTTGGCTTTTTTTTTGAATCAATGGTTACCAGAGACTTGAGGATCTATCTGGAATCAATAAACGGAGAAGTTTTTCATTATCGGGATAATACGAATCTTGAGGTTGACTGTATCCTGAAACTGGATGATGGCCGTTGGGCTGCCGTAGAAGTCAAAGTGGGTGGCAATAAAATTGACGAAGCATCCGCGAATTTATTGAAACTGGCTGAGCGCGTTGATACAGAACACATGAAAGAGCCGACGTTTCTCATGGTGATTTACGGAGGCCAACACGCCTACAGGAGAAAAGATGGCATACTGGTTGTCCCTATCGGTTGCTTAAGAGATTGAACTACACAAACTTGGAGGTCCTCACTCATGCGCTATCTTGCCATCGACTTCGAAACCGCCAACGCCAGCCGTTCCAGCATCTGTGCGTTCGGCTACGCTTTGTTTGAAGATGGCAAGCTGGTTGCACAGGGGGCAGACCTGTGCCGGCCGGTGCCCGACTATTACGATCCAAGGAACGTCCGGATCCATGGCATCACCGACCAGCAAACGCGCCATCTGGCGGGATTTGAAGCCCATATTGACCAGATTGACCAGATGAAACCGGATTTCATCGTCGCGCATAACGCATCCTTTGACATCAGCTGCATCCGGCACTGGTGTGACCAGGCGGGGCGGAAATACCCGGTTTATCCATACCTTTGCACCGTCGTCACCTCGCGCATCCTATACCCGGACATGGGGCATACGCTGGCGGATGTGAGCCGGTTACATGGCATCGCCCTGAACCA
>CAZCMX010000056.1:0-13231 GCA_964499985.1 uncultured Mageeibacillus sp. | reverse complement strand
CCCCTTTCGCGGCAATTGCCGCCGACAGGGCCAGGCTTAACGCGAGGGCTGTCCCCTTTCGCGGCATTTGCCGCCGGCAGGGCCAGACTTTGTGCATCCACAGCCACCAAGCAGCGCACGCAAACGTGTGCTCTCTCCTTCATCGTTCGTCTCTGCTCTGGCGTGCACCCCATTCACGCACCAGCGTCCGCCCTCACTCTCCAGCGCGCGCAAACATATGCGTCCCGCCAATTGATTCAAATGGTCTGGATAAAGGCCTCGATAAGGCGCAAAGCCGCGCCCAGGGCTGAGGCTTCAATCTTGAACTGGCAAAGCCGGATATAGCTGGCATCCGGGCCAAAGGTGTTGAGCTCGCTGGCCCGCCTTTGCAAGTCAGCCAAATAGGGCTCCATGAAGCTGCCCACGTAGCCGCCGATGATGACGGGGCTGTCAAAGGCCATGCGCAGGGAATTGACCGCGATGGCCAAGTGGTCCAGGTAACGGGTCCAGACCTCCTGAAGCGCCGGATTGGAACCCAGTTCAAGGAAAAAGGATTCCAGCTTGCCATTGCTCAGGCTGGAAAGCAGCTTGGCTGAACAATAGCTGTCGATACAGCCCAGCTTGCCACAGTAGCAGGGGGTTCCGGCAGGAAACAGGGTCATGTGGCCAAACTCGCCACTGCGGCAATGGTCACCGAGAAACAGGCGGTCAAATACCGGCCGGTGTTCCAAATCCTGGGCGGCCTGGGTGAAAATGGCACCGCCGACATAATTGCTCAACGAGAAATAGATCGCGGTCAGGGGGCTGGGGCTATGGTACATTTCCGCGATCATGGCTGCATTGGCATCATTGGCCAGAATGCAAGGATACGGGATGAATTCGTAAAACCGCTGGCAGGCGATGCCTGCAATCCCCAGGGCATGTGAATGAGTGATGGTCTGGCCATCCAGGGAGACTATCCCCGGGATTGAGATGCCAAAGCCAAGAAAACGCTCGGCAGGACGTCCGGACTCTTTGAGGAATCCCATGGCCAACGCTCCCAGTTCGCGATAATACTGTTCCTGGTCGGCAAAGGGCTTTTGCAGGCGGCGATGCAGGAAAACAGCACCGGAGAGGTCGGTCAGGGCCAAGCCGATGTGGTTCTGGGTAATATCGATGCCGATGGCAAAGCGAGCACCATAATCCGGTGACAAGACCTTGGCCTTGCGGCCACCCGTCGACTCAAATGTGCCGACTTCGCTGACGAGCCCACGCTCGATCAGCTCATCGACATTCTGCAGCACGGTTGGCATGGACAGGCCGAGGATGGCCGCAATTTCAGGCTTGGAAATCCGCTCACGCTGATTGATCAGCCAGTACACCTGGTTGCGGTTGATCCGTTTGACTTCGATATTGCTGGCCCTTTTGCTTTGCATGATGTCCTCTTCCCCGCTGGTCCGGCCACACTTTTCTGCCGGCCCGTGTCGACGGCTGGTTGGATCAGGTCGCCGAGGTTACGCCTCAGGTTTAATAAAAGTGTCTATAGATGTCAGTATAGAGGATTGTCAAATGAAATACCAGACCAGACCAGATCTGGTCTGACCCGGTCGAGTCTGGCCAGACTGGAGGTGATCAGGTTGATCCGTCAGCCATCCCGGGTGATCTTGTCGTGTTTCTGACCACCAGCTGCGGTTTATAGACCATGTGGCGGTGTCTGGTCTTGTCTGGCTGGGTAATCAGGTCCAGTAGCAGATTGGCCGCTTTGACTCCGATTTTCTGTTTGGGCTGGGCCATCGTGGTCAGCTGGGTCATCGGCAAGCCGGCAAAGAACATGTCATCGTAGCCGACCAGACCGAACTCGCCGGGAATGTTCCGGTGGTCGCGCATGGCCCGGTCATAGACGCCGAGGGCAATCATGTCGTTTTCACACAAGGCGGCATCGAAGGGCACCCCCGTGGCCAATAATTGGTCATAGCACCGCGCTCCCGATTCATGGGTGTATTCACCCTGGCAGATCAGGCGATCATCGACGGCCCGGTGATGGTGGGCCAAGGCTTTGGCATAGCCCTGGAAGCGGTCAGCGAAGGTCCTGGTGTCGGTATGGCTGCCGATGAAAGCAATATGCTGGTAGCCGCACTGGACCAGATGTTCGGTCGCCTGGCAGGCGCCAAAAACGTTATCGACATCAATGGACGAGATATCCGGACTCGAGGCCGGGTTGAGCTTGACCACGGGGATGCCAAGGTCGAGCAGATGTGAATCATCCGTGCCAAATGATTTGATGATGATCCCGTCCACTCGCTTTTCCGCCATCAGGCGGATCTGCCTGAGCTCTTCAGCATGGTCCCACTGGTTGTCACACATGATCGTCGTAAAGCCACGGGCTGAGGCGGTTGAATTGACTGCATGGGCAATCTCGACAAAAAACGGATTGGCGAAGTCGGGCACAATGAAGGCGATGGTCCTGCTCTGGCGGGTGACCAGTCCCCGCGCCATGGCATTGGGTGTATAGCCCAGCTGGCCAGCTTTTTCCAGGATTTTGCGGCGCAGTTCCGGACTGACCCCGGTTTTGCCGTTGAGGGCCCGCGAGACCGATGAATGCGTGATGCCCAGTTCCCTGGCGATATCCTTGATGGTGGCTGACATGCGGCGGTACTCCCTGGCTGCTTATTCTATAAGCATTATACAGCCAATCGGGCCTGTCATCTGCTGCTTTTAGTGCCCTGGCTACGTTTCAAACCGCCGGGTTGTGCTAAAATGCTGATTATCCTTTTTCACACTGACCAGGTACGGTACTTGAAAGGAAGGGTTGTCTATGCAGATTTCCGGCGCACAAGCGATGGTCCAGGCCCTGGAACAGGCAGGGGTCACAACGATTTTCGGTTACCCGGGGGCTGCCATAGCACCCTTCTATGATGCACTCGTCGATTCTGGCATCCGGCATATCCTGACGCGCAATGAGCAGGGTGCGGCCCATGCGGCGAGTGGCTATGCCCGGGCCCGCCAAGTGACGGGAGTCTGCGTGGTGACCTCCGGACCCGGAGCCACCAATGCGATCACGGGCATCGCCACGGCATATATGGATTCGATCCCACTGGTGGCCATTACCGGCCAGGTGACGACTGACCTGATCGGCAGCGACAGTTTCCAGGAAGTTGACATCACCGGAGCCACATCGCCTTTCACCAAGCATAACTATCTGGTCAAGGCAGCCCGTGACTTGCCCCGGATCATGAGGGAAGCCTTCTACCTTGCAGCCACTGGTCGTCCCGGCCCGGTCCTGATCGATGTGCCACAGGATATCCAGGCAGACCTGTTCGAATACACGGAGCCCGGCCCTGTCCATCTGCCCGGCTATAAGCTGCAGACCAAGGCGGACCCGGAGCAGCTGTCTCTGGTCCGGGATATGCTTGAAAAAGCGCAGGCGCCCATCATCTGCGCCGGCGGCGGCGTGCTCGCCAGTGAAGCAACGGCCGAGTTGCGGCAGCTCTCCGAAAGTTGCCAGATTCCGGTTGTCACCACGATGATGGGGATCAGTGCCCTGCCCTGGGACCATCCCCTCTATCTGGGCACCTTGGGCTCCCATGGGGTTTTCGCTGCCAATTATGCCTTGAACAAGGCAGACCTGGTCCTGATCATCGGCGCCCGGGTCGGCAACCGGGCCATGGGGGCGGCCCAGGAGATCGCCCGCCGGGCCCAGATCATCCATATCGATATCGATCCGGCCGAAATCGGCAAAAATATCAAGCCGCATCTGTCCCTCGTTGCCGATGCCCGCTCTGCTCTGGCGTCCTTGCTGGCGCTGGCCCCCCGGACCGATACCCGGCAGTGGGTGGCAACCGTCAGCGAGCTCAAATCAACCCGCAGCCTCCGGGACCAGCCGGTGACCGCCTCGGCCACCCTGTTCCCCCCGACGCTGATGCGGATCCTGGGCGAGCTGGCCGGTCCGGATGCTCTGGTGACCACCGAGGTGGGCCAGAACCAGATCTGGGTCGCCAACCATTACCCCTTCCATAAGCCGCATGCCTTCATCACCTCGGGCGGCATGGGCACGATGGGCTATGGCCTGCCAGCAGCACTTGGAGCCAAAGTGGCCTGCCCCGAGCGGACCGTCCTGGCCATCAGCGGCGACGGCAGCTTCCAGATGTCGCTGCAGGAGCTGGGCACGATCAAGCAGGAAAAAGCGGCCGTCAAATTTGTCCTCTTGAACAATAGCCGCCTGGGCATGGTGCATGAGATCCAGAGCATCCGCTACAAACGGTATTCCCAGGTCTTCCTGGAGGAAAATCCCGATTTCGGAATGCTGGCTGCAGCTTACGGATTTGGCTATGGCAAGGTCCAGAGCAATGACCAGATCGAGACAGCTGTCCGGACCATGCTCGACACGCCGGGGCCCTATCTGCTCGAATGCCTGATCGATCCCCATGAACCCACCCTCTATCCGGTGCGCAAGGAGGAAAAAGGATGAGCCAGCATACACTTTCTGTCCTCGTCAATAATCAGCCCGGCCTGCTGTCCAAGGTCTCCGGCCTGTTCAGCCGCCGCAGCTTCAATATCGACAGCCTGGCGGTCGGCATCTGTGAAATCCCGGATTGCTCGCGCATGACCATTGTGGTCAACGGCGATGAAGCCATGGTCGACCAGGTCATCAAGCAATTGGACAAGCTGATCGATGTCATCGCAATCGAGCATTTACCGGTCCAGAATTCCGTATTCCGGGAAATGGTCCTGGCCAAGATCGCGGTCGAAGCAGCCCAGCGGACGGAATTGCTGCAGATCGCTGAGATCTTCCGGGCGAAGATCGTCGATGTCTCTTTGCACCACATCACCCTGGAGCTGACCGGCCAGGCTGACAAAATCAGTGGCTTTCTCAATTTGCTGCAGGATTTCCCGATTTTGCGGATTGTCCGTACGGGAACGATCGCGGTGCCACGCCATGAGGAAACAGCAGGCCAGAAACCCTGAGCCGGCTGCAGCTTCTGCCCCGGTCCCACGCGCTGATCTGAATTGCATCATCTGATCCGGCGATCCGGCGGCAGGCAAGCCCGCCCGATCGCCTTTGCTTTTACAGGGCCGGGATTCTTGGGCCCAGCACGGCTGGCTTGCATTGATACATCCTCTGGTCCGCCTGCTCCAGCAAGGACTGGACGGTGGGATGGCTGCTCTTTTCATAGATAACGCCACCATAGCTCAGCTGCAGCTTAAAGGGCTGGCCGCTCCGTTCGTTGTATTGCGCAAAAGCCTGATGGAAGCGGGCGATCGTCTGTTCCAGATCGATCCTGCCATGACTGTGCAAAATGATGTAAAACTCATCGCCACCCACCCGGGCGATCAGATCGTCGTGGCGCAGGCATTCATGCAAAATCCGCACCGCGGCCTGCAGCGCCAGGTCGCCCATGGCATGGCCGAAACGGTCATTGATCTGCTTGAACTGGTCGATATCCGCGGCAATGACGGCCAGCTGATGGCCGGGGCGGGTCTGGGCCAGTTTGCGGTTCATCAGCCTTTCAAAATGGCGCCGGTTCAGGGTGCCAGTGAGATAATCGGTCGTCAGGTGATTATCGATGATGTGCTGGTAGATGAAGAGGACACTCAGGGTTGTCATCGGCCAGGTCACCGAGACGCCATAAAAAAGAATCTGGAGCAGCGAACCGACGACGGGAAAGGCATAGTAGCTCAGCAATAGGCCGGTCATCCGCAGCGGCAGAAGCTTGCGGTGCACAAAGGTCAACAGGCAGGACAGGACAACGATGCCCAGGGCCATGCCTGCATGCACGAGAAATAATGGACCGCGGCGGTAGTGATTGTCTGGCGATATGGAAAAATACCAGCCGGTCCACAGGGAAGCCAGCGACAGCAGGGAGTTGAGTCCCAGAATCAGCCAGACCAGGCGGGTCGAAATCCGGAACAGCCGGGTTTTCTGACTGACCAGGGTCTGGGTATAAAACAGCCAGATCGAGATCGGGATGAGATTGATGATGTACAAAAGGACATTGCCCGTCTGGTTCAACACCAGGGCCAGGCGCCCCGGCTGACCTTCGAAGAGCCAGCCCAGGACATCAAAAGCACAGGCCAGGGCGGTGCTGCCGATGAAAATGAGCAGCAGGCGATTGGCTGGCGATCTGAAATCAAAACGGTTTCTGGCGGACCAGAATAAAATCAAAAGAACCAGCAGGGACCAAAGGGTAATATCAATGCGCAAAAAGACATCCACAGGTCAGTCCGATCCTTTATGGTCAAATATGACAAATACTGTGTTATTTTTAACACATCCGCCAGCATTGTTCAACTTGAGCGGCATACTTCTCCGGTTGAACGGCATACATTTCCGATAACCGGACGCTGCGGCCTTTTTGCTCCGGCCTGATTAAAACCGCCACAAAGGGCAGTAATCGCGTAAAATAGATATCAGTACATCAACCTTTGATTCGACCCAGCAGGAGGTAATTGTGTCAACGATTGAAGAATATCTCTACATCGATTATGAGAATGTCCAGGATGTCCAGGTTGAGGTGATCAAGAAGTCCGTCAAAGTAGCGATCATCGTGGGTCAGGACCAGACCAAGGTTCCAATCGATCTGGTCCAGAAAACCCAGCCCTTCGGCAATGCGGTGGAATGGATCCAGGTCAGTGGCAAGGGCCGCAATGCCCTGGACTTCTTCATTGCCTTCTTCCTGGGCCGTGATGTTGCCGCGGACCGCAGCAAAAGCTTCATCATTTATTCCAAGGATAGCGGTTATGATCCCCTGATCAACTACCTGAAAAAAAGCGGCGTCAAGGCCCGGCGGATCGTCAGTTTCCAGGAGCTGGACCAGAACAAGCCGATCCAGATTGACGAGGCCGGCGTCAAGAAGGTCCGCGAAAGCCTGGGCAAGCTGGCGGCCAATAAACGGCCCAAAAAGCGCAGCAGCCTGCAGGGTTTCATTGTGGATCTCTTGAAAAGTGCCGCCAAGCAGGATATCGAGGCCATCGTCGAGGACCTGTTCATCAAGAAGCTGGTCTATGAGGAAAACGGCATCATCAAGTACGCGCTGGACTAGAAGCGGTAATAGATGAACGGATTGAAGCTTTCATTGACCAGGAACAGGATGGACAGGGCAAACAGGAAGGCATAGCCGGCATCGAGCAATAGCTTCGGGAAGCGGGAGCGGGCCAGGGCGTCGGCGGCCATTTTCGGCAGGGGCGTCGAGCCAATGGCTGCCAGGAGCATGAAGGGCAAGAGATAGACCAGATTGTTCTGGACCAGGTAGCTGAAGGGATTATTGCCATAGACGCCCAGCATCGACTTGAGGTAATTGACCAGCTGGGTCAAGGACTCGCTGCGGAACAAGACCCAGCCGACCAGCACGCTGAGCATGGCATAGACATAGCCGATGGGTGCGACCTTGCGGATGATATTGAGCAGGAAAATCCGCTCGACCACCAGCAGGACGCCAAAGAACAGGCCCCAGATGACAAAATTCCAGGCGGCGCCATGCCAAAGGCCGGTCAGGGCCCAGACGATGAAGATATTGCGCAGCCAATTGGTGGCACTGCCCCGGTTGCCGCCGAGCGGGATATAGACATAGTCGCGGAACCAGGTGCTGAGCGAGATATGCCAGCGGCGCCAGAACTCGGTCACCGAACGCGAAATATACGGGTAGTTGAAGTTCTCCAGGAAATGGAAGCCGAAGACATGGCCGAGCCCGATCGCCATATCGCTATAGCCGGAGAAGTCGAAATAGATCTGGAAGGCATAAGCCACAATGCCGAGCCAGGCCATCAGGAGACCGCGGTCGCCGTCCGCCATATTGAAGGAGGCATCGGCAAGAATCGCCATCTGGTTGGCGATGACGACTTTTTTGGCCAGTCCGGCCACGAAACGCCGCAAACCCTGGGCGGTCAGTGACCAGCTGATTTCGCGCTTTTTGAGCTCCTGTTCGATCGTCTCATAACGGACGATCGGGCCGGCGATCAGTTGCGGGAACATTGTGACATAGGTCGACAAGGTCAGGATATTGCGCTGGACCTTGACCTCACGGCGATAGACATCGATCGTATAGGACATGGTCTGGAATGTGTAGAAACTGATGCCGACCGGCAGCGGCAGGTTCAACAGAGGCAGGCTGGTGCCGGCCAGGGCATTGATGGACGAAATGACAAAGTCCGAATATTTGTAGAAGGACAAGAGGCCGAGGTTGACCACAAAGGACGAGATCAGGAAAACCTTGGCCAGGCCGCGATGTTTCATTTTGAGCAGGGCATCGATGACCAGGGCATGCAAATAGTCATTGGCTGTTGAAACCAGCATCAGAACAACATAGACTGGCTCGCCCCAGGCATAGAAGACCAGGGAGGACACCAGGAGGACCAGGTTCTTCCAGTTCACGCTCCGGGCCAGATGGTACAGGACGATCACAATCGGTAAAAAGGCAAAGAGGAAAGACAAGCTGCTGAAAACCAAAGTATTCTTCTCCAGTATGGTCATAAAGACGATGCATAGCGTTTCGGCGTCCCGGTTATTATACCATCTGCAGCCGGAATTGACAGGGATACTCGATTTTGCGGCTCCTGCCGGGGGTCCATTTGGCACAGTATAGTTTCAAGCTATGGATATTCATAGTAAATCCATGTTACCTTATAACTGGAAAAACCGTTAAGATAATGGAAATTTGAATTTTCGCGGTCCGCTGGCCAGCCCCTGGCCCCAAGCGGATTTGACAGGAGCCGCCACGATGAAAACAGCCGAATTGTTCAAGGAAAAGACCGTCTTTTCTTTTGAAATCTTCCCGCCGCGCAAGGATACCCCGGTCGAGTCGATCTATTCGACCCTTGAGGCGCTGCGCGACATGACGCCTGATTTCATCAGTGTCACATACAGCGCCAGCGGCCGGGCCAATAAGGACGCCACCTTGGCCATTGCCTCCCGGATCAAGAACGAATACCATACGGAATCGGTGGCCCATCTGACCTGCATCAATCATACCCAAGATGAGGTGCGCGAGCTTTTAGGCGAATTGAAGGCCAATAAGATCGAGAATATCCTCGCCTTGCTCGGGGATCCGGTCCCGGGCATCACGCCGCGACAGGATTTCCGCCATGCCAGTGACCTGGTCTCTTTCATCAAGGCGCATAGTGATCTCAATGTCCTGGCTGCCTGCTACCCGGAAGGCCATCCCACCGCCCCGAGTCTCGAGGCTGATATTGGCCATTTGAAAACCAAAGTGGATGCCGGCGTGGACCACCTGATCACCCAGCTCTTCTTTGACAATTCCTATTTTTATGATTTTCGCGACAAGATCACCGCCACGGGCATCCATGTGCCTGTCGAGGTCGGGATCATGCCAGTCATTAACAAGGCCCAGGCCGAACGGGTCATTTCGATGTGCGGCGTCCAGCTGCCGAAAAAGTTCCGGGTCATGATGGACCGGTTCGCCGACAATCCGGAAGCGCTGCGGGATGCCGGCCTGGCCTATGCCGTTGAGCAGATCATCGACCTGCTGGCCAATGGTGTCGACGGCATCCACCTGTATACCATGAACAGCAGCCTGGTCGCGCACCGCATCGACGAAGCGGTGCGCACCCTGATCAAGTCCGGCAGCTGGAAGTCCTGATCCAGCCATCAGGCCGGTTCCAGCGGTCTGTCCGGTCCGGTCTTGCTAAGGCTCGTCCGGCAGCAGATAGCCATCGTCCCGGATCAGGCGTTTCAACTCCTCCACATACCGCAAGCCAAAACTGCTGAGCGCCGCCTTGCTATTGGTGATCCAGCCGACGGTGAGAACCTCTTCGCATTCCAGAGGAATGGCTTTGATATTGCTGCTATTGAGATCGCTACCGAGAACCCCCGTGCTGATCGTATAGCCATTCAGGCCGATCAGCAGATTGAATAAGGTCGCCCGGTCGCTGACCCGGATATTTTTCTTGTGGTAGACCGTACTGAGAATTTCCTCGGCAAAATAAAATGAATTGAATTCACCCTGCTCAAAGGACAGATAGGGATATGCCTCGAGATCCCTGAGGCTGACCGAGGTTCGGTCCGAGAGCGGATGCGTCGCACTGATGAAGACATGGGGCCGGGCGACAAAGAGCGGATGGAAGTCCAGCTGGTTTTCCTTCAGAAGCTTGCCCATCACCTTCTCATTGAAGGCATTCAGGTAGATGACCCCGATTTCGCTGCGCAAGCTTTTAACGTCTTCGATGATCTCATAGGTCCGGGTCTCTCTCAGGGTGAATTCATATTCATCCACCTGGGAATCGCGGACCAGGTTGACGAACGCATTGACGGAAAAGGCATAGTGCTGAGTGGAGATCGAACCGAGGCGACGCGAGGGCTGGCGGTCGAGATAGCGTTGTTCCAGAAGCTCGGCCTGTTCGACGACCTGGCGGGCATAGGACAAGAACTCAGCCCCGTCCGTAGACAAGCAGATGCCACGCACCGAGCGGCTGAAAATCTCAATCCCCAGTTCAGTTTCGAGCTCGCGGATCGCGTTCGACAGGCTGGGCTGCGAGATATAGAGCTGCTTGGCTGCTTCGCTGATCGAACCGCATTCCACGGCCTTGATGATGTATTTCAATTGCTGCAAAGTCATGGTGTCATTGTAAAAGAATGACCTGACCTTTGGCAATCAATCCCTAGATCTCGAGTCCCGCCTTGAAAAAGCGCCGGTCGCGCTGCAAGATGGCCTGGGCAATCAGGTTCTGGCCCCGCTCATTGGGGTGGATGCCGTCGATGCATAAATATGAAGCGACATCCCGCTGGGCCAGGAAAGCATCGCGCAGGTCAAACAATTCACAGTTCAGCTGTTGGGCCACATCACGCACCGCAATGGCATAGCGTTCCTGCCAGCGATAGATATGCTGGATATCCCCGAGGAAACGTTCAACCGCCTGAGCATCGAGCTGGCGGGTCACCCAGGCAAAATAGCGCGCAGCATCGAGGGGTGGCGGTGTCACCAGCAGCGGCCGGGCGCCGCGAGTCCGCACCTGGTTGATGAATTGGCCGAGCAGCTTGCGGAAAAGATCGACCGGCACTTTGGCCAGATGATCCTGGGCCGGTGCCTTGGCCACCTCTGCCCAGGGCAAATCACAATCGTTACCGCCGAATTCGATGACAGCCAGCGCACCGGACAGTTCCGGGCTGCGTTCAAGCTCTTTGAGGCCATCCGGGATGACCGCCCCCATCCGGGAATGGTTATGCACCTGAATGCCCAATTGGGCCTCGATCTGTGCCGTCCAGCGCTGGCCAGAAATCGCATAGCGGCCCCGGCTTTCATCAAAAATGACGCCCTTGCCGATCGAATCGCCCCAGATATGAATGGAAGAAACCAGCATAGATACTCTCCTGATTGCTTTATCTAGTTTTAATTACTAGCTTATATGACTTATTATATCCTGTCAAATGTCAGCTGCAAAAGTCTTTCTGGTGTCCATCCTGCCGTGATAAACTAATGGTGCATGGACAAGGAGGAAGCTAAATGAGCAAATCGACGCGCCACACGAGCCAGGATCAATCGCCCAAGCCGATGGACTGGGCTGCCTTCCAGGCCGTGACCTGGGAACAGCTGCCCGACTTGGGGCTATATATGGACCAGGTCATCACCTATGTGGAACAACGCTGCCGGCCATTGTATCCCCAGGAAAAAATCCTGACCCCGGCCATGGTCAACAATTATGTCAAAAGCGGTCTGGTGATTCGTCCGGAAAGCAAGAAATATGGCCGGCCCCAACTGGCTCAGCTGATCATGATCTGCACCCTGAAGCAGGCCCTGTCCCAGGAAGAGATGAAAAAGCTGCTGGTGCCGGCGGAGAACAGCGCGTCGGCAGCGGGCATGGCGGAGGAGGGTGCGGCTGAGGTCCCGGCAGATCCCTCGGCTGAGGTCCCGCTAGAGGATCCAGCCAGACCTGAATCCGCTAACCACAGTCCGGCCGAGGCCCTTTACCGGTCTTTTTGTGCCACCCAGACTGATGTCTGGGCCATGGTTCTGGCACGGCGCGACCAGGAATCTCCGCTTCATTTCGCCCTGGAGGCCGCCGCCAGTAAAATCCTGTGCGCGGAGAAAATTGCTGCTCATTAAAGGGTCACCGCCGGTAGCTGGGCTGAACGCAGTTGGTAACGGGGCTAATGCTGCCGGTATCCGGGCTGAACGCAGTTGGCGGTCAGGCTGAGGCTCTTTGCCATCGAGCCAGTGAAACTGCAAATTTTCTTATTTGGGGAGCATTCTATGTCGATCATCAACTTTTTCGAGCCAATTGGAATCATTGTTTTTGCCCTGTCCGGTGCATTGGCAGCCCGGGAACAGAAAATGGATTTGTTTGGCATCCTGATGCTGGCAACCTTGACGGCAACTGGCGGGGGAATCATTCGTGATGTGGTCATGGACAACGGCATTCCGATGTTTTTTCGCCGGCCCAGCTACATGGTCTATATCCTGGCAGCCTGCCTGCTCGCGCTTACGGCCAGGCAGCTTGTTCTCAAAGCGGAGCGGCTGATCATCTGGCTCGACGCGGTCGGCCTGGCTTGTTTCGCCATTGATGCCGGCAGCAAGGTGATCGATAAGGATCTCGGTCTGATGGCCTTCCTTTTTGTCTCGGTCACGTCCGGCGTCGGCGGTGGCGTCCTGCGCGACCTGTTGAGCCAGCAAGTCCCCACCATCCTGACCAAAGATATCTATGCCGTCGCCGCCCTCATCGGATCACTGGTTTATTATCTGATGCAGGATTCCCCCCTGCACCTGGCCGCACCTTATCTGGGGCTGGTGATCATCATCGCTACACGACTTTGTTGCCATGCTCTTAACATCCACCTCTATGTGCCCAAGCTGCTGGAAAAGCCAGCTAAGTGAGGGCTGCGCGAGGTGGATGGGTGGGTGAAGGTGGATTGGTGGGTGAGGGTGACGTCTGACCCTTTTGCCGGCATCTGTGCCAGGTTCGCGGCTGTGCCGGACCCTCTTGCCGGCATCTGTGCCAGGTTCGCGGCCGTGCCGGACCCTTTTGCCGGCATCTGTGCCAGGTTCGCGTCTGTGCCGGGCTCTCTTGCCGGCATCTGTGCCAGGTTCGCGGCTGTGCCGGGCTCTCTTGCCGGCATCTGTGCCAGGTTCGCGGCTGTGCCGGATCCTTTTGCCGGCATCTGTGCCAGGCTCGCGTCTGTGCCTGATCCTTTTGCCGGCATCTGTGCCAGGCTCGCGGCCGTGCCGGACCCTTTTGCCGGCATCTGTGCCAGGTTCGCGGCTGTGTCGGACCCTCTTGCCGGCATCTGTGCCAGGTTCGCGGCTGTGCCGGATCCTTTTGCCGGCAT
>CAZCMX010000055.1:0-13705 GCA_964499985.1 uncultured Mageeibacillus sp. | reverse complement strand
CGATCGAATTCATGACATCACTGACAACCGTGGCCGCTTCCGGCGGCAGCTGGCCACCATCCTCGCCGTAGGCTTTGTAGCCGTTGTATTTGGCCGGGTTGTGGCTGGCCGTGATCATGACGCCACCGGCAGTGCGGAAATGGCGGATGGCAAAGGACAGCATCGGCACGGGGCGCAGCTCGTCGGAGAGGTAGACCTTGATCCCATGGGTGACAAAAATCCGGGCGGACAGGACGGCAAATTCGCGCGAGAACAGGCGTGAATCATAGGAAATAGCCACGCCGCGTGCCTTGGTCACCTCGCCCTGGCTGGCGAGGAAACGGGCAAAGCCCTCGGAGGCCCGGGCGACAGTGTAGAGGTTCATCCGGTTGGTACCGGCACCCAGGACACCGCGCAGTCCAGCGGTGCCAAACTCGAGGTCCATATAGAAGCGGTCTTCGATTTCCTTTTCATCCTGGGCAAGCGCCACGAGTTCGGCGCGCGTTGACTCGTCAAAATGGGGGTCCGTTGTCCAGCGGGTGTAGCGTTCCTGAGCCAAAGTCATAAGGGTTCCTCCTTGTTCATTGGCGACCGCCTGGAAGGATCTGCAACAAGCGCTGCCAGGCAGTCGAATTGTGAACTGATTATATCATAGCGAACGGTTCTTAGATGCCATCTTCCTGTCAGCTTGCGTGCGCCAGGCCACGCAAGCCGTCTGCTCAAACTGCTCAGGTTATCTTGCCGCGGATCAGGACCAGCAGGTCTCTGAGCTGGGCGGCTTCTTCGAATGCCAGCTTCTTCGCGGCCGGGAGTTTGACACTTTCCCCGACTAAACAATTAACTGCCAGAACCTGGAAGCCCGTAGCTGCGGGCTTTTTTGTTGGAAAAAAGTGAAATATTTTCGGGTTGTCAATTGCGTAAAGTTTCGTAATGTGTTACAATATAGGCGTTTGGGAGGATTTTCCTATGCGCTTGAATATCATCAAATCTCCAAATGCAACCTCGTATTATGTCATCAAGGACTACAAAAAGAACGGTAAGCGTTCGACTAAGGTCGTCGAGAAGCTCGGTACCCATGCCGATCTGCTGCAAAAGTGCGGCGATTTGGACCCGGTTGCCTGGGCCAACGCCTATATCGAGGAACTAAATCGCAAAGAGAAAGAAAATGAATTCGAGTATGTCGCCAAATATTCCAGCGCCAAAATGCTGGTTAAAGACAAACAGCGCCTGTTTAAGGGCGGCTGTCTTTTTATTCAGTCCCTGTATTCACAACTTGGTCTGCCCAAGATCTGTCAACAGATCGCCAAGGATTACAAGATCACCTACAGTCTGAGCGATATTTTGAATATGCTGGTTTCAACGCGGATTCTTGACCCTGCGTCCAAGCGGTCTTCGCTGGCCAGTGCTCAGGACTATCTGGAAAAACCGGATTTTCCGCTCCACCACATTTACCGGGCGCTTGAAGTATTTGCCGAAAACAGTGATTTTCTGCAGGCGGAACTGTACCGCAACAGCAAGAAACTGGCCAAGCGCAATGACAAGATCCTCTACTACGATTGCACCAATTATTATTTCGAGATCGAAGCCGAAGAAGGGCTCAAACAATACGGCAAGGGCAAGGAGCACCGGCCTAACCCCATTGTCCAAATGGGGTTGTTCATGGATGCGAATGGTCTGCCGCTGGCGTTTCGCCTGTTTAATGGCAACGAGAACGAACAGCCGTCGTTAAAGCCGCTGGAAGAAAAGATTCTCAAGGATTTCAATCTTTCCAAGTTTGTTGTCTGCACCGACGCTGGTCTGGCTTCGCACGAGAATCGTCTTTTCAACAACGAGGGTGAGCGCGCTTATATTGTCACTCAATCGCTGAAAACTTTAAAACAGCATTTGCGCGACTGGGCACTGGATCCGGCAGGATGGCAGCGCAAAGGCTCTGACAGCTTGTATGACCTAACCCAGCTTGATCCGGACGACAAGGACGAATTGGATCGGACGTATTACAAGCGTCGCTGGATTAAGGAAAAAGGTCTGGAGCAGCAACTCATTGTGACTTTTTCGCTTAAACACCAGTTATACCAGCGGGATTTGCGAGCCAGACAAGTGGAGCGAGCGCAGAGTAAGATCGCCAAGCCGTCAAGTCTGGATCGCAGAAATGTCAATGACCCGGCTCGCTTCGTCAAACGCTGTTCAGTCAAGCTGGAAGGCGAGCTTGCCGAACAGGACGTCTATTACCTGGACACAGATGTTATTGCAAAAGAGGCTCAATACGACGGATTCTACGGCCTCTGCACCAATCTGGACGATGATCCGTTGGATATTCTGGCGGTCAACCGCGGTCGTTGGGAAATTGAGTCTGTTTTCAGAATTATGAAAAGCGAGTTGAAAGCAAGACCGGTTTACCTAAAGCGGGACGACCGCATTCAGGCCCATTTCCTGACCTGTTTTATTGCTTTGCTTATTTTCCGGATTCTGACCAAGAAGATTCAGGCACTTCTACCGGAAAATCCACCCAGTAGCGAGATGATTGTCAAAACATTAAGTCAGATGGACTTTCTGGAGAAGGAAGGCGACGGGTTTATCCCCACTTATTCTCGCACGGATCTCACCGATGCACTCCACGAAGCATTTGGATTCCGTACAGATTTGGAGCTTGTGCCCAACCGGGAGATGCGTAAAATCGTCAATCTGACGAAGTCTCAAAAATAGACATTACGCACTTTTTCTCGATTTATAAAACGCTGCAGAGGCCCATTTCACAGGCTTCTACAGCGTTTTGGCTCTTTTAAAGTGTCAAACGGGGGATTATATCATAGCGAACGGTTCTTAGATGCCATCTTCCTGTCAGCTTGCGTGCGCCAGGCCACGCAAGCCGTCTGCTCAAACTGCTCAGGTTATCTTGCCGCGGATCAGAACCAGTAAATCTCGAAGCTGGGCTGCCTCTTCGAAGGCCAGCTTTTTCGCGGCGTCCTTCATGTCTTTTTCGATTTTGACCGCCATGCGGGCCAGCTCTTGGGGCTTGAGCCGGTCCAGCTTATGCTCAAGCAATGCATCCGCCGCCTGTTCATCGAGGCCAGCTTCCTCGGCTGCATCGACCACCGTGTCGACGACGGCGCGGACCGCCTTCTCGATCGAACGGGGGGTAATGTGATGCTCGCGGTTATAGGCCTCCTGGATATCACGGCGGCGATTGGTCTCGATAATGGCCTGGTGCATCGATTCGGTCACTGCATCGGCGTAGAGAATGACATGGCCATTGACATTGCGGGCTGCGCGGCCGATGATCTGGACCAGCGAAGTCGTCGAGCGCAGGAAGCCTTCCTTGTCGGCATCGAGAATCGCGATCAGGGAGACCTCCGGCAGGTCGAGGCCTTCACGCAGCAGATTGATGCCCACCAGAACATCAAACTGGCCCTGGCGCAGATCACGCAGGATTTTCAGGCGTTCAACCGTGTCGATATCGGAGTGCAGGTACTGGACCTTCAGGCCCTCTTCCTTGAAAAAGGCTGTCAGGTCCTCGGCCATTTTCTTGGTCAGGGTCAGGACCAGGGTCCGTTCGCCGCGGGTATTGACGGCGCGAATCTCGGCCAGCAGATCCTCGATCTGGCCATCGACCGGGCGGATGCTGATCGAAGGATCAACCAGGCCGGTCGGCCGGATGATCTGCTCAACGATTCCGGTGGCATGCTCAGCTTCGTAGCGGGACGGCGTCGCACTGACGAAAACCCCCTGGCCGATCTTTTTCTCGAACTCTTCAAATTTGAGCGGGCGATTGTCGAAGGCCGAGGGCAGGCGGAAGCCAAAATCGACCAGAGCTTGCTTGCGCGAACGGTCGCCATTGTACATGGCCCCAACCTGGGGGATCGTGACATGTGACTCATCGACCATCAGGATGAAATCATCCGGGAAGAAATCAATCAGGGTGAAGGGCGGCTCCCCCGGCGCGCGGTCGGACAGGTGGCGCGAGTAGTTCTCGATGCCCTTGCAAAATCCGGTCTCGCGCAGCATTTCGATGTCATAGCGAGTCCGCTGCTCCAGGCGGTAGGCCTCGACCAGTTTGCCCTGGTCACGCAATTCCGCCAGCCGCTGTTCCAGCTCTTCCTGGATGGTGCCGATGGCTTTCTTCATTTTCAAGTCTGTCGTGGCATAGTGGCTGGCCGGGAAAATCGAAGCATAGTTGCGGGTGGTCAGGACACGACCGGTCAGACTGTCGATTTCGACAATTTTCTCGATCTCATCGCCGAAAAAGGAGACCCGGGTCATGATATTCTCTGCCGAAGCCGGGAAAATATCGAGCGTATCGCCTCGGACCCGGAAGGTGCCACGCCGGGTATCGAAGTCATTTCTGACATACTGGATATCAATCAACTCGCGGATGACCGCATCGCGGTCCTTGGCCAGGCCTGGCCGCAGGTTGACCATCAGACTCTTGTAGTCCTCCGGATCGCCCAGGCCATAGATGCAGGAAACCGAAGCCACGACGATGACATCACGCCGCTCCAGGAGCGATGCGGTCGCCGAATGGCGCAGGCGGTCGATTTCATCATTAATCGCGGAATCTTTTTCGATGAAGGTGTCGGTCGCCGGAATATAGGCCTCTGGCTGGTAATAATCGTAATAGCTGACGAAATACTCGACGGCATTGTCCGGGAAGAAGGCCTTGAACTCGGCTGTCAGCTGGCCAGCCAGGGTCTTGTTGTGGGCGATGACCAGGGTTGGACGCTGGACGCGTTCGATCACATTGGCCATGGTGAAGGTTTTGCCCGAACCGGTGACACCGAGCAGCGTCTGGAAGCGGTCGCCCCGCTCCAGACCGGCGACGAGCTGGTCAATCGCCTGGGGCTGGTCACCGCAAGGCTTCATGTCGGGGGCGATTCTGAATGCAGGCATGAAAGGGCTCCTGTCCCGATAAAATCAGCAGAAATCAGTCAATTCTGTTTCGATTATAGCACAACCGGCCTGGGCAACCGATTGCCCGCTGGCGGAAAGGAGTATTATAATGATCGTTAAACTTGCAAGTGCAGCCAGTCCATTCTGCATCATATGGCGCATTTGCTGCGAAAGGGAGTTGACGAACCATGTTTCCAGCCATCACTGTTACCCGGGCCAGCAACCTGAAAGAAAAACCTGCCGCCGATGCTCCACTCGGTTTTGGCCAGATCTTTACCGATCACATGTTCAATATGGACTATGTGGACGGTCAAGGCTGGATCAACCCGCGCATCGAACCGTATGCTCCGATCTGCCTTGAGCCGTCTGCGATGATTTTCCATTATGGCCAGGCGATTTTCGAGGGGCTCAAAGCCTACAAGACCGCAGATGGTTCGATCAACCTGTTCCGCCCCCAGTTGAATTTCGAGCGGGTCAATATCTCGAATTCCCGTATGGTCATCCCGCCGATCGACGAGGCTTTCTGCCTCCATGCGCTCAAGGAGCTGCTCAGGATCGAGCAGGACTGGATCCCGACCGCAGACGGCACGTCTCTGTACATCCGTCCATTCATCATCGCCACCGATCCATTCCTTGGCGTCCGTCCGGCACATTCCTACCGCTTCATGATCATCCTCTCCCCGTCCGGCCGCTATTACCCGCAGGGTCTGGCCCCGGTCAATATCTACGTTGAGGAGGACTATGTCCGTGCTGTCAAGGGTGGCACGGGCTATGCCAAGACCCCGGGCAACTATGCCGCCAGCCTGATTGCCCAGGCCAAGGCCTATAAGACCGGCTATGTCCAGGTGCTCTGGCTCGATGGTGTCCATCGCCGCTACATCGAAGAAGTCGGTTCAATGAATGTTTTCTTTGTCATCGACGGCAAGCTGGTCACCCCAGCCCTGAATGGCAGTATTCTGCCTGGCATCACCCGCCGCACGGTCCTTGAGCTGGCCCAGACGCTCGGCGTTGAGACTGAAGAGCGTGAGATTGCGATTGATGAATTGTTCCAGCTGGCCCAGGCCGGCAAGGTCAGCGAAGTCTTTGGCTCTGGAACCGCAGCCGTGATCTCGCCGGTCGGCGAACTGCGCTACAAGGATGAGGTTGTCACCTTCAACGCGGGCAAAATCGGCCAGTGGACGCAGAAATTCTACGACATCATCACCGGGGTCCAGTATGGCACCCAGGCGGACAGCTACGGCTGGATCGAAAAGGTCTGAGGCCAGGCGACCAAAGGGGTCTGAAGACGCCTTAGATGATAGGGAGCTCTATAAAAGGCCGTCGCGAGATCATGCTCGCGGCGGCCTTCTTGTCTGGGCCAGTCCATTGGTTTGGTACGGTTCTACATCAGCTCTTTTTTGTTGCGCTGGACCATGGCGAGCATGGCACCGAGCTGGTCCTCGATTTCAGTGAGGCGTTTCCTGGCATAATCCATCGAACCCGCCCGGATTTTCTGGGCAGCCTGGTTGGATTTCTCCAGCAGGTCGGCAGCCTGGAGACGGGCCTTCTGAGTGATCTCATGTTCATCGATCATGCGGGACATCCGGGATTCGGCGTCGCGCATGATGGCTTCGGCTTCCTTTCGTGCCTCGGCGATCAGCTGGCGGTTCTGCTCGAGGAGCCATTTGGCCTGCTTGAGCTCACCAGGCAATTCGTCACGGATCATGGTGATCAGGACCAGCATTTCCTCGCGGTCGACCATGCAATTGTCGGAAAACGGTACGGAGCGAGCCGAAATAACGAGACTCTCGAGTCGTTCCAAAAGGGACTCGATGTCCTGGTTACGGGCATAATCAGCATGAGATGAATCGATCATAAAAGGTCGTTTCCTCCAGAGGAAGGCAGTCAGGATCCAGTGTCCCGGGGGTCAGTCTTGCGCAGGCGCTCCATGATGAGGGGCGCCAGGACCGGGGGAACCATATGAGTGATGTCCCCTCCATAAGCGGCCACTTCCCGGACGATCGATGAGCTGTTGAAGGCCAGGTCGATCCGGCAGGGCAGCAGGCAGGTTTCATAGGCAGGCAAAAGCAATTTGTTGGCGGCGGCCAATTCCGCCTCAAACCGGAAGTCGGATTCACTCCTGAGGCCGCGGACGACGGCGCGGGCCTTTTTGGCGGCAAAAAAATCAACCAGCAGGCCATGGTATGACTCGACCGTGATATTCGGAATATCCTTGAGGACGCGACGGGCCATGTCGACCCGTTCCTCGGCAGAGAAATGGTACCTTTTCCGGCTATTGACCATGACAGCGACAAAAAGCTGGTCGCAAAGACCAGCCGCACGACGCGCGATATCAAAATGACCATTGGTGAAGGGGTCAAAACTGCCCGGGTAAATAAAAACAGTCATCGGTCTCCCCTGGTTAGGCTTACTTGGGAAAAACTCAGCTTGGCGCTGGGGAAGCCTGATCCACCGTGGCTTTCAGACTTGATAAAAGGATAGCATGGCCGTCCCATACTGACAACTTCTCAGACGTTGCAATTGCGTGACAAAATCCGGGGCACTGGATTTGGCATCGTGTTCGAGGATGATGCGGCCACCGGGGGCCAGCAAGCGGACCAGGTCCGGGCCCAGGCGCTCGAAATCGCTGATGGCCTGGCGATATGGCGGGTCGAGAAAGATCAGGTCGAAGGTCTGGCCGCCTGCCTGCAGCTGGCGCACCGCAGCAAAGACGGAGCCAGGCTGGATTTGGGTGACATCGGCCAGCCGGGTTTTGTCCAGGTTGGCGGCCATGGCCTTCAGGCTGGCCCGGGACTGTTCGACCAGGACAACCGCCCTGGCGCCCCGGCTGGCCGCCTCCAGGCCGATCTGGCCAGTTCCGGCGTACAGGTCGAGAAACGTGCAGTCAGGCAGCAGCGGTGCCAGGATCGAAAACAGGGCTTCCTTGGTTTTGTCTGCTGTTGGCCGGGTATCCTGGCCTTTGGGGGCAATGAGCGGGATGCCGCCGGCGCGGCCGCTGATGATTCTGGGCAATGGACAGGTCCTCCTTGGGTTCTGGCCTGTTTGGTCTGGATATGAGGGGTCAGCAAAGGTCAAGTCTGGCCGGGTCTGGCCTAGAGCTGGATTTGCGGCAAGGCGGCGCCGAACTGGCGTTCGATGGCCCGCACCAGGCCCTGATGCTCAGGCAGCTGCAAATCCGGATCCCGTGCAAACAAAGTCTGGGCAGCAGCCTGGGCTTTGTCAAGCAATTCCCGGTCGCGATAGAGATTAGCCAGCCTGAGTGCTGGCAGGCCATGCTGGCGGGTTCCGAAAAAATCGCCGGGGCCGCGCAGCTCGAGGTCCTTTCTGGCGATCTCAAAGCCATCCGTCGTCTGGCACAGGGTGCGCAGGCGCTGCCGCGCCAGTTCTTCATCAGTGTCACTCATCAGGATGCAATAGGACTTGTGCGAGCCGCGCCCGATCCGGCCACGCAGCTGATGCAGCTGGGACAGGCCGAATCGTTCGGCATTTTCGATGATCATCAGGGTGGCATTTGGATTGTCAACCCCGACCTCGATGACGGTTGTACTGACCAGGATCTGGGTCTTGCCACTGGAAAAGTCGGCCATCACGGCATCCTTGGCAACCGGCTTGAGCGCACCATGCAAAAGGCCTACGCCCAAGTCTGGGTAGACCTCCTGCGCCAGCCGATTGTAGGTCGCTATGGCGGATTCGAGATCAAGCGAGGCCTGCTCCTCGATCATCGGGCAGACCACATAAGCCTGCCGGCCGGCCAGAATCTGGCGGCGCACCAGGTCTTCCACCCTGCTCCGGTCGCCACTGCGCGCGGTATAGGTCGCGATTGGCTCGCGGCCACTGGGCAGCTGGTCAATCACCGACATGTCAAGGTCGCCATAGAGAATCAGGGCCAGGGTGCGGGGGATCGGCGTCGCGGACATGACCAGGACATGGGGGACGATGCTGCGCTCCTCCTGGTTGCGGTTGAGGCGGAACCGCTGCCTGACCCCAAACCGGTGCTGCTCATCGGTGATGGTCAGGGCCAGTCTCTGGAATCTGACCTTGTCCTCGATGACCGCATGGGTGCCCACCAGCAGACGGATGGAACCGTCCGCGATGCCTGCCAGGATGCGCTTTCGTTCTGCAGCCGGCGTTGCCCCGGTCAAAAGGGCGACCGGCTGGCCACTGGCGGCCAGCAGCTGGGCCAGGGTTCTGGCATGCTGGGCCGCCAGGATGGCTGTCGGAGCCATCAGGACGGCCTGTGAGCCACTCAGGCAGGTTTCGAGCATGGCCAGGGCAGCGACGACGGTTTTACCAGAACCGACATCACCTTGGACCAGGCGATTCATCGGCTGGTCGCGGCGCAAATCCCTGCGGATATCGGCCAGTGCCCCTTGTTGGGCAGATGTCAGCTGGAAGGGCAGGCTGGCCTCGACCTGGCTCACCGCAGCCAGGGCCTCAGGCGTTGGATCCACAGGCCAGGCAGCCTGGCTGTTCTGGCGCGCCCGGCGCAGCAGGAACAGACCGGTCTGGAGCAGGAACAGCTCTTCAAAGGCCAGACGCTCGCGGCAAAGGGCTGCTTCGTCGAGGCTTGACGGCTGGTGGATCCGGGAGAGGGCAAAGTCGATGGCACACAGGTGATAGTCGCGCCGGATCCAGTCTGGCAAGGATTCCGGCAGATGGCTGATGACCTTGGGCAGCAAGGGTACGATCAGGCTTCTGAGGATGCCCTGGGACAGCCCCTCCGTCAAGGGATAAATGGGCCGGATCCGGCCTGAGCTGTCCGGTTCAGCGGTTTCAAAGGCCGGACTCTGGATTGCAAACTGGCCACCGTCGCGCTTGACCTTGCCAAAAAGGCGGTACGACTGGCCGGATACCAGGCGGTCTGCCAGCCAGGGCTGGTTGAACCAGACCGCGCGGATGGCGCCCGATTCATCGCGGAAAACGCCGCGCAGGATGGTCAGGCGGCCCTTGCGGTGCGACTGGAGCTTGCCATGGAAGGTCGCGACGAAGGACTGCTCCTTGCCATCCTCGAGTTGGGAAATCTTGAGGTCCTGGCTCCAGTCCTGGAAATCGCGGGGATACCAGCTGACCAGGTCATACCAGGTCATGATGCCGAGCCGGGCCAGCAGGGCGGCGCGCTTGCCGGCTACACCATGGATGGCTGTGACCGGGGTTTCAAGCAGTCCGGCCATGGTGACACAGGGACTTCAGCGGGCATTGGCCGCATAGCGGCCGGCGGGCGATGCAGATTTCCCGGCCATGGGCCACGACGAGGTGGCCATAGGCGGTCTGCTTGTCCGGCGGCAAAACAGCGGCAAGCTCCCGTTCGATGGCTGCCGGGTCTGTTTGGCCGGTCAGGCCGAGCAGGCGGGAAATCCGGGCACAGTGGGTATCTACAACCACGGCCTGGCGGCCAAACCAGTCGCCCAGGATCAGGTTGGCGATCTTGCGGCCAACGCCGGGCAGGCGGATCAATTGTTCCAGGGTATCGGGCATCTGGCCGTCATGCAGCTGGACCAGCGTGGTGCAGGCAGCCTTGATCGCTTTGGCTTTATTGCGGAACAGGCCGCAGGAGCGGATCATGGCTTCGAGTTCAGACGGCTCAGCCTCGGCAAAGGCCTGTGGCGTCGGATAGCGCTCGAACAGGGCCGGGGTGATGAGGTTGACTCTCTGGTCGGTGCACTGGGCAGCCAGGATCGCGCCAACCAGCAATTCGTGGGCAGAGCGGTAATCCAGCGTACACAGGGCGTCGGGGTACTGGGCCTCCAGGGCTGCAACGATGGCTGCAGCACGTTCTCTTTCAGTCATTGGTTTCCTTCAGGTAGACTTTGATGGCATGCGTCTGTTTGTCTGAGCGGCGGTAGATGCCCAGGACGAGCTGGTCGCCAGGCTCATGCTGGGCCAGGATCGATGACAGGCTCTGATGCAGCCGCACAGGCTCTTCATTGACTGAAGTAATGATATCACCACGGCGGATATCTGCAAGATAAGCCGGGCTATCGGTGATGACATGGCTGACATATAGGCCGTCCGGGAACTTGTACAGCTCCTGGAGCTCGGCAAAGCTCTCATCCTTGAGCACGGCGATGCCCAGCCAGGGCTGACCTGCCGCAGGCGGATCACCGAGGAGGCTTTCGGCGACATCGATAATGGTCGGCGTCTCGATGGCATAGCTGAGGCTTTCATAGGTTTCTGACAGCTGGCTGGTATTGGCCATGGCTATGACTTCACCAGCCAGGTTGAGCAAGGGCCCCCCCTGGCCGCTGGCCAGGATCGGCGCATTGGAACGGACCATTTCGACCGAAGTGCCATTCTCGAGCAGGACGGGCTGGTGTCTGGCCGTGACCAGGCCGCTGGTCAGGCAACCCTCGCTGACCATGTCATCCGGGAAGCTGAGGAAAAAAACCAGCTGGCCGATCCGCGGGGCGTCCAGGCGGTTGAAACGGGCCGGCACCAGCTCGGTCTGGCCCGGATCGATGCTCAGGACAGCGATCCCGGTCGTCCGGTCCATTCCGGACAGCGAGGCCTCGAACAGACGGTTTTCGCCCTGGACGCGGACCAGGATCTGGCTGCTTTCGAGCAGCTTGCCAGACCGGTCAAGGGCGATCTGCAGCAGATCGGCAGAGGTCAGGATCTCCCCTGCTGCCGAATAGATGATGCCGGATCCGCTGTCCGTCAGCAGGGTGGTCGACGTGTCGGACTGCGCTTCAACCTGGATGCCAACGACACTCGGTGCCACTTGCTCATAGAGAGCCTCGACCAGGCGACCCTCGGTCAGGAGGGCAATCTGTTCCTTGGCATTGTCGCCCAGGATCTCGGGGGCAAGCAATGACCGGGGTGCTTCTTCAATGGCCGTGCTTGGGCTGACCGTAGCAGTCGTAGCCATGACGCTCGGCCTGGGCAAGGCCAGGACCGACTGGCTGGTCTGGGCGGTCGTGGTCTCCTGGACAGGCTCAGTAGCGGTTGGAACCGGTTCGGCAGCGGGACCTGATGCATAGAGCCAGGAGGTCAGCAAGGAAGCCAGGACGGCTGTGAAAACGCCGAATGCGGCATAGCTTAACGTGCGGGGATTCAGAACAGTCACGCATTTTCCTCCGTCAAAGTTCTGTCGGTTCAAAGGGCAGGCACATCTATTTTATTCGATAGAAATGAATGGGATATGAACAGTTTACGGCGATTTAAGCGTGAAGCTGAAGCGCGCCCCGCCAAGATCGCTGTCGGTCACGGCAATGCGCTGGCCATGGGCGGCAAGGATGGTCCGGCAAATGAACAGGCCAAGTCCGGAGCTTTTACTGGTGCGGCTGCGCTCTGCCGTGTAGAACCGGTCAAAAATATAGGGACGGTCCTTTTCATCGACCCCGGGGCCACTGTCCTCGATGACGACTTCGACCTGGTGGCTGCCTTTGATCCGCCGGGTGGACAGTGCGATCACGCCCTCAGGCGGGCAGAACCGGATCGCATTGGAAATGATGTTGTAGACCACCCGGCTGATCGACTCACGATCACCGACGACAAGCAGGCGGCCAGGCTCAGACTCGTCGAATTCACTCTGGACACTGATTGATTTTTCATTGAGCAGCGACTCGAGACCATAGACATCCTCGCGGATCACGGCATTGATGTCGAAGGACCGTTCCTCGACCTGGAACGTCCCACTGTCATAGCGGCTGGCCTCAGACAATGTCTGGACGAGGTTTTGCAGGCGCAGGACTTCCTGCTTGACGATTTCGAGGTATACGGCGGTTTTTTCAGCTGGCACCGTGCCATCCAGGATCCCTTCGACAAAGCCTCGGACGGAGGTCAATGGTGTACGCAAGTCATGGGTGACACTGGAGATGAAATCGCGCCGACTCCGCTCCTGATGCTCGAGCTTCTCGATCATGGAATTCATGGTCTCGACCAGGACCATCAGGTCATCGGTGACCAGCGCCCGCTGGCGCGGCTTGTCCGGACCCGCCAGGCCTGGCAGGACGACTCGGGCGGACAGGTCACCCCGGTAGACCTGGTCGGCCGTCCTGGCTAAAAGCCGGATCGGCCGGGTGATATTGCGGGACAGAAGGCCGAGGAAAAGCAAGGCCAGGAAAAAAGCGACCACCATGGAAAACAAAAGGCTATTGGTCATCAGGAAGCTGTTGAAGCTTTCCGTGACAACCGGCCGGTGTAGCTGGATCTCTCCGATATAGGCACCTGTGGGGGATGGCAGCGGAACAACTGTACTGATCCAGCGTTGTCCCGTGCTGCGGAACAGGCCCCGGAAATCGCCAATCGAGGCTAGGCCAGATTTGCCCAGGACTGAGCCGCCGCGATAGGCCGCAGGCAGGATCATCTCCTTGTCGCTGGTCTCAAACCGGCTGGTAATTGTCGCGGGAACGCTGGTGGTATAGACCAGCTTGCCATTGCGGTCGATCACCCAGACCAGGGCGCCGGTCGAGCGGGCCGTGAAATTGAGGTAGCTGATGACCGTCGAGCTCGTGATTTGGCCCTGGCTGGCATTGAAAGCAGGGCCGGCCATTTCGGCAATGGCCCGCGTGCTGGCCAGGAGCTGGCTCGACTGCTGGCGGGCACTGGCTGTCGTGACAATGCTGTAATAAACGACGCCGGTCAGGGAAAAGACAATCAAAATCGCCATCGCCAGCTGGAGGATGGTCCGGCCATACAGGGAATTCATCAGGCGCCGCGGCCAAAACATGCTTGGTTTACGCCTTCAGCTAAAAGAGTTCAAATTTGTAGCCGACACCCCAGACCGTCTTGATCTGCCAATTTGGATGCTCACCGGTTTCTTCGAGCTTCTCCCGGATGCGCTTGATGTGGACATCGACGGTGCGTGATTCGCCAAAATAATCAAAGCCCCAGATGTTTTCCA
>CAZCMX010000054.1:5694-13805 GCA_964499985.1 uncultured Mageeibacillus sp. | reverse complement strand
GGATCCTCTTGCCGGCATCTGTGCCAGGCTCGCGACCGTATCGGATCCTCTTGCCAGCATCTATCCCAGGCAGTGATGGACAATTTTGCTGGAATGGGTATCGGGCCGTTAGTGAAAGATCAGAACTTGCGCAAATTTGCCCATCCCCTCTTTCTCGCGCAACACAAGCAGCCGCTTCATTACATATCTGCCCTTCTCCACCACTCATTTTTGCCCACCCAATTCCATCGCCAGATTTGCCAAGTGGCTTTCATGGTGATATTATAGCCTGGCAACTTGCCTTTTATTCTAAGTTGTCACAAGGCAACTTGTCACAAGGCAACTTTTCACAAGGCAAGTTGTCACACGACAGGTTGTCACGCAGAAAACAACTTGTCACACAACACATGGCAAATCGCGTCATGAAAACCCACTCATCATGGAGGTAACACATTTGATGAAATCCAAGCAGACCTTACTCACAGCCCTGGCCATAATTGCAGCACTTTTGCTGATGACGATCGGTGCAGCGGGCTGTGCCAAAAAAGACGAGCCAGTTGTGCTGAAGCTGGCTGATGCTGGCTGGGACAGCATCCAGCTGCACAATTCGATTGTCGCTTATATTCTCAAGCACGGCTATGGTGTGCCGACCGAGCAAGTGACTGGCACGACTCCGATCACCTGGAAGGCGCTGGTCGAAAATGATATCCAGATCTACACCGAGGTCTGGAGCGAAAATATCGCCAGCTACAAAGATGATGTGGCTGCCGGGGTGGTCAAGGAAGTATCGGTCAATTTTGACGACAATGCCCAGGGCCTGTATGTGCCGCGCTATGTCATCGCGGGTGATGCCGGACGTGGCATTGAACCGATGGCACCGAATCTGAAAACGGTCAAAGATCTCTTGAACTACAAAGAGGTCTTTGCCGATCCGGAAGAGCCGGAAAAAGGCCGCATTTACGGTGCGATTTCCGGTTGGGGTGTTGACAAGATCCTGTCCAGCAAATTCAATGCCTATGGCTTTGCCGATACCTTCAATTATTTCCAGCCGGGCTCGGACGCCGCGCTGGCGGCATCCCTGGTTTCGGCTTATGAAAAGGGCGAGCCATGGGTTGGCTATTATTGGGCGCCGACTTGGATCAGTGGCCAGTATGATCTGGTCTTGCTCGAAGACGAGCCTTATACCGGTGACGATGACGCGATGAATGCGGGTCTGACCGCGTTCCCGGCGAACCGTGTCACTGTCGCGGTGAACGCCGAGCTGGAAAAAACGCACCCCCAGGTCGTTGAGTTCCTGTCCCATTACGAAACCAGCAGCGCCTTGACTGCCGCCGGTCTGGCGGTCATGAATTCCGAAAACCTGAATACCGACCAGGCGGCGATCCGCCTGCTCAAGGATCACCCGGAGCTGCTCACGGCCTGGCTGACGAATGCAGAGGTGCAAAAAAAGGTCACGGATGCGCTGGCCAATGAGGCTTGATCCATGGACGGTCTGATCAAATTCCCCGAAAGTTGGACGCTGGACATTGCGACCCCGATTGATGCCGGAATCAAGACCATCAGCCGGCAGTTCGCAGGGTTTTTCGATGGGGTCAATGCCTTCATCTCCTTTTTCCTCAATCTGGTCCAGGATATCTTGTTCCTGATTCCCTGGTGGGTCTTGATCCTGATCATCATGGCGGGTGGCTATCTGGCCATCCGCCGGATCGGGTCAGCGATCAGCTACGGTGCCATGGTCATGGTGATCGGTCTGTTCGGCTACTGGGACCTGATGGTCTATACCCTGTCGATCGTCATCGTGTCGGTCATGTTTGCCCTGGTCATCGGGCTGCCGTATGGCATCCTGATGGCGGAAAACAAAAAAGTGGAGCACTTTTCGCTGGTCATTCTTGATGCGATGCAGACCATGCCGAGCTGGGTCTACCTGATTCCGGCCGTCTCCTTTTTCGGTCTCGGCCGCGTCCCTGCTGTCTTTGCGACTCTGATTTATGCCCTGCCGCCGGTCGTGCGCCTGACCAGCCATGCCTTGCTCCATGTTGACCAGGAAACGCTCGAAGCAGCCAAGGCTTTTGGCACGACAAAACTGCAAGCTCTGGTCCAGGTCAAACTGCCCCAGGCCGCCCCGACCATCCTGACCGGGGTCAACCAGACGACCATGATGGCCGTCGCCATGGTGGTCACATCGTCGATGATCGGGGCCAAGGGCTTGGGCACGGAAGTCCTGATCGCGATCAACCGCCTGGAAGTTGGCCGGGGCTTTGAAGCCGGCCTGTCGATTGTCTTCATCGCCATTGTGATGGACCGCCTGACCCAGGGACTGGCCAGGAGTTTGCCTTATAACCAGACAAGGAAGGCCTGATATGCCAGTAAAAATTGAAGTCAGACAAGTCAGTAAGATTTTCGGGGCCAAGAGCAGCAAAATCCTTGCGGCCCTGGGAAAACAGTTCAACAAACAGGAAATCATGCAGCAGACCGGTCATGTCGTCGGTGTCCACGATGCCAGTTTCTCCGTCCATGCAGGCGAGATTTTTGTCATCATCGGTTTGTCAGGCAGTGGTAAGTCCACCCTGATTCGCTGCCTCAATTTGCTGCACCGGCCCACAGCCGGCAGCATCGAGATCGATGGCGAGGACATCTGTGAATACAGCCGGGACCAGCTGCGCGAATTGCGCCGCAAGAAAATCGCCATGGTCTTCCAGAATTTCGCCCTCCTGCCGCATAAAAATGTGATCGACAATGTGGCTTTCGGCCTGCGGGTGCGGGGGGACAGTCGCCAGGACAGCCGGAGAAGGGCCTTGGAGATGATTGAAATGGTCGGCCTGGCTGGCTATGAAAACGAGCCCATCCAGGCCCTGAGCGGTGGCATGAAGCAGCGGGTCGGCCTGGCCCGGGCGCTGGCCAATGATCCGGAGATTCTCCTGATGGATGAAGCCTTCTCGGCGCTCGATCCGATCGTGCGCCGTGACATGCAGTATGAGCTTTTGAATTTACAGCAGAAGCTGCAAAAAACGATTGTCTTTATCACGCATGATATCCAGGAGGCGTTCAAGCTCGGCGACCGGGTGGCGATCATGAAGGACTCGAAAATCGTCCAGGTGGGCACGCCGGAGGAAATTCTGACCTCGCCGGCCAATGAATATGTCGAACGCTTCATCACAGGCGTCGACAAGACCCAGGTGCTCTCAGTCAAAAGCATCATGCATCTGCCAGGTTGCCTGGTCCAGCTGCGGGATGGCCCCAAGCTGGCTTTGCAGGAGATGCGCCTGAATGGCGTCTCCAGCGCCTTTGTCATGGACCAGGCCCTGCGCTTCAGAGGGATCGTGAACGTACAGGATACTTTGCAGGCGATCAGGGACCAGCAGCCGCTCGAATCGATTCTGGTCCATGAGGTCATCGAGGTGGATCCGTCCACCACCGTCAGCGATCTGGTCCCGCTGGCCCAGAAATCGCCCTATCCGATCGCAGTCACAGCAAATGGCCGCCTATTGGGCATCGTCACCAAGTCAGCGATCCTGGGCAGCCTGGCCTGACCCGGCCCAAAGCAACGGGCGCTTTGATGTCGAGGGTTGACTCAGGCGTCCGGCATTGTTTCGCGGGCAACTGAAATGTCGGCGGTCTGGCCGAGATAGTCCAGCACCCGTTGCTCCACACTCTCGTCGCCGGTGATGAGCAGCAAATCGCCGGGCTGGAAAGCGGCATAGGGACCAGGTGAATAGATGGTCCGGCCATCGCGGCGGATGGCGACAATCGTCCCGCCGGTATTTTGCCAGAATTTAGTCTCCGAGAGGGTCTGGCCAACCAGAGGCGATTGGCTGTCGACCAGGATTTCGCAGGGATAGACGGGATTGACGCTGGTCAGGCGGTCAGCCTGGCGCGCCAGATAGTCCATCAACTGGTAAATGCGTTCTTCGATTTTCTGCTTGTCCTGGAGAAGCGTCTCGATTTCATTGCGGACTGCCTGAAGGTCGACTTTGGTCTTGAACCGCTCGACATAGCGCTGGGCCTGCTCCTTGGACAGGACCACATAGCCGATCTTAGACTCCGCCCGGACAATATTCATGTCCTCCAGCAGGTGCATCGAACGCCGGATGGTTTCAGGAGATACCCCGTAGGTGCTGCTCAGAAGCGAACGGCCGGACAGGCGGTTGCCAGCAGCCAGCTCTCCCGCGGCGATCTTGCGGGCCAGGTCGAGGGCAATCCGGGCATAGACAGGGGTTTCAAATTTTTCGGGCATGGATGGCACACCTTTCAGGTAATACCCTGAAGATAGTGCAGCGGAGCAGGCAGGTCAAGCCTCTAAGGCTTCCTGCATGATGCTGATGAAGATCCGGCTGAGCTCGGGGTCGAACTGGCCGCCGGCACATTGATCGATTTCCCTGAGGGCGGCCCGGACGCTCTGGGCCTTTTTGTACGAGCGCGTATGCGTGATGACATCAAATGTATCGATAATCGCCAGGACCCGGGCCAGAAGGGGGATCTGTTCCCCCTTGAGACCGGATGGATAGCCCGTGCCATCCCAGCGTTCATGG
The DNA here is from genome assembly GCA_964499985.1 of uncultured Mageeibacillus sp. Classification (GTDB taxonomy): domain Bacteria; phylum Bacillota; class Clostridia; order Saccharofermentanales; family UBA5734; genus UBA5734. Next base: position 9,297 of record CAZCMX010000054.1, on the reverse strand, counting down.
TGGTGCAGGATGGCTTCGGCGATGTTTTTCAGCTCGGGGGTCGCCTTGGCCAGGTTATAGCCTTTTTCGGGATGCTTGCGCACCACTTCCCATTCTTCCCGGTTCAAGGGACCTTCCTTGGCCAGGATCTTATCCGGAATGCCGATTTTGCCGACATCATGCAGGACACAAAGCAGGCGCAGCTCCGCCATTTCCGAATCACCCAGGCCGATGGCCTGGCCGATCTGGCTGGACAAGGCACTGAGCCGGCTGACATGGTCTTCCGTTTCAAAGCTTTTTTCATGGATCATTTTTTCGATCGAGCTGATCAGATTCTTGCGGTAGGTTTTGCCTTCCATCAGTTTATGCCGGTACATCCGGTCTTCAGCCAGCTTCAGGAGGTCGGTCAGATCGGTGTCCATGCTGCTGGCCGTGGCACAGCCCAGGGCCAGGCTGGGCGGAATCGGACGATGGTTCGAGCTGGCACACAGGTTCAAGATCCGTTCGCAGATCACCTGGGCGCCTGGCTCGTCGGTCTGGGGCAAGATGATGGCGAATTCGTCACCCCCCCAGCGGGCGGCAATGTCTTCGTGGCGGATCGACAGGCGGATGATCTGGGCGATGGCCTTGAGCAGGCGATCCCCTTCGAGATGGCCAAAGATATCATTACTGATTTTGAGGCCATTGCAGTCGCCGAGAATGATCGTGATCGGGTATTGGCGGCAGGTATTGAGCCGGTGCATTTCCTCTTCGAAAAACGCCCGGTTGTACAGCCCGGTCAACCGGTCATGATAGCTGATATAGCGGATGGCATCATTTTCCTTCTTGCTCTGGGTGACATCACGGAAAACCGTGACTTCGCCATACAGCTGGCCCTTTTCATCTTCGACTCTCGACGTTGTTGTGGAAATGTAAAACCGTTCACCTGTTTTGGCGACCAGAAGCAGACTATTATCGGTTTCACTCAAGGGATGGCCCGGATTGACGGCCCAGCGATCCTGAGCTGCATCGGTGACCTGGACTTTGGCCGGGCTGAAGATCTGGCCCAGGACCAGGTTCTTGGCGGAATCCTGCTCCCAGCCAGTCATTTGCTCGGCGCGGCGATTCATCAGGATCACCCGGCCCTTGGGATCCGTGGCAATGACCCCTTCACCCATGGACAGCAAGGTCGTCGCCAGGCGGCGCTCATTGAGCCGGATGGCCTGGGTATGGTCATTTCTGATCTGGGCATTGACGATGATTTCGCCAATCAGCCGGATCAGCTTCAAATCACTGTCAAACCAGAGGTCGTGGTATTTGTCCTGCCGGATCCGGATATAGGCGACCGTTTCCGAATCGATTTCAATCGGCACACCGATGATTTCAAACCGGTCGTTGGTCGGGCTGTCCAGAGCAGTCTTCAAGTCCGAATGCCGGTTTTCGTTCTGGTAGCTCATGGCCGAGCGCCGCTGGAAATAACTGGACGGGACCATTTCGATCGAGCATTCCAGGGCATTTTCAAATTCACAGACCAGGCGCAGGGCCGCCATGATTTCTTGCTCCAGGCCGTCTGGCTTGACAGCAATGAACCGCGAGGAGATCTGGGTGATCATCTGCTCGATATCGAGGCGGCGCGAGAGCAGGGATTCGGTCTGCTTGCTGGCCGTCTGGTCTGACAGGCGCAATGTCAGCGCTACAAGGTTTCCCGTCTGGTCCAGGCTGGGAAAGACCTGAGCCTGATAGATCAGCTTGCCCTTGCGGGCATATGGGTATAAAACCAGATCGAGGCGGCTGGCCAGGCCATTGCGGCAGTCCCGGATGGCCTGGTTGAAGGATTCCATGGAATCCGTACTGATGAAGCTGGACCATTTGCGTCCCAGAAGAGATGCTTCTGTTTCACCCAGCTGGCTGGCGGTTTTTGCACTGATGCAGGTCACTGAACCATCCGGGGCCAGGCAGCAGAGCTCCTGGCTCAGGAGGTCTGCCAGATTGCCGGGCCTCTGGGCAGCAGGCCAGCCCGGTTGCAGGCTGAGGTTCAGGTCATGGCGGCTCAGCCGGACCAGATAACCCTGGTGGTGCTCATCGGGGGAGACGATCACTTCCGGGGCCAGCACGGTCTGGCCCAGGCCAAGCCCGGGCAAGGCCAGGGTCAGCAGCGCCGGTTCACCAGAGGCCGGCAGCGGATCCTGGCTTGACAAGATCGTCTGCAGCTGCAGAGCCGACTCGGGAGCCAGCAGTCTGGCAAAGGGCCGGCCGGGCTGGCATCCTTCGCCAGCCAGGCCAAAGGTGGCCAGGAGCTGGACATTCCTGAAGCGGATGATTCCATTGGGATCAAGAATCGCAACCGTTGCTGGACATTTCTGGACGATCAGCTCGAATAGGGAGGTCGACACTGCTGCGGTAGAGGCGCTGCCTGGGCGGTCACCCTGGATCTGGGGATTGCGGCCCAAGGTCTCGAGCAGGACATGGACCAGTGTATCCAGAGGCGCAAAATCAGCCTGGCCAGCATCCCAGTGGCCGGCCGGATGGCCGGGCTGCAAAAGCTGGGTGAGCCGGTTTTCATAAGACTCGACCTGAGCCTTCAATTGTTCATTGGCCCTGGCCGTTTGCCAGGCTTTGCTCCTCTGGCGGCGGCTGACCCGGCCCAATCCAGTGCCATAGAGGCCAATCGCAAGACCAGCCAGCGGCCAGAAAACCAGATGCGGCCAGGTCGCGGTTGCGGTCCTGAGCAGTTCGTCCAGGCTGGGCTGTGCCTGGGCACCGCTTTGGAAAAACCGGACCGCGACCTCCAGCAGAGCCAGGCTCAGACCGGAGGCCAGGCCGGCCAGAGGTCCAAAGGGAATGGCGGTCATGATCACCAGCGCCATGGCCAGGCCAGCCCAGGGGAGGCTGGACGCCGGGCTGCTCAGCCAGACCAGCAGAAGCCAGGCCAGATGGGCCAGCCAGACCAGGATTTCCAGCAGATGAGCGGGACTGCTCCTGCTCAAGCGTGCTCTGGCTTCCGGTTTGGGTCTTTGCATGGTCATTGGCCTCCGCTCCATCTGGACGCTCTAATTAAATCTTGCTAATCACGCAAAATATCACGCTGTTTTTGTAACATTTAATATCTCAACGTCATTATCCAAGAGAATCCCGCCAACTGCAACAGTCGTTTGCGAAAAGTGCCCGCCTGGCAGGGTCTGGCGGCGGCCCGAAGATTGGCCCTGGCCTTTTGGCACGGTCAATAGCCTTCAAGCCCGATTGTCCGGGGCTGGGCAATCCAGTATAATGGGGCTGAGGAACCAGACATCCATCCACCCATGGAGGTCGATTTTTTATGTCTGAAACCACTGTGCAACGATTTGCCTGGCGAGCCCGCATTCTCCCCGGTTCGGAAGCCGAATACCGCAAGCGCCATGATGAAATCTGGCCGGAAATGACGGCAGTTCTGAACGAAGCCGGCATCCATAACTATTCGATCTGGCTCTCCGGACTGGACCTGTTTGGTTACTATGAATGTGCCGACATCGAACGGGCGACCCGGGTCCAGGGCACCAGCCCGGTCGTCGACCGCTGGAATGCCTATATGAAAGACATCCTGGTCATGGACTTTGATCCCGAGACCGGCACCACTCCCCCACTCAAACTGATGTTTGTCCACCCCTG